>MGQF01000107.1:5753-6050 GCA_001797745.1 Deltaproteobacteria bacterium RBG_13_52_11 | reverse complement strand
GATGAACTGGACTGGAGGTAGGTGGGATGGCAAGGAGAAGAAAGTCAATAGTAGGTCTTGGCCTGGCGTTTCTCGTGGGGGGCGTTGTCGGTCTCGCAATCGGTGGATATGGTGGTTTACGCCTTGGGAGGTCCGCTATCATAGACGAATGTATGTATAAAGATGCCAGGAACATTCAGTCACACGTTGTCATACTCAAGCATTTAAGGGCGGCGCGGACGAGCCAGGCAGTTGAGCTGCTTGAAGCTCAACTGGATGATGATCTGATTTTGTTCGATCCCTGGGAACCATACCCAC
>MGQF01000107.1:4783-5691 GCA_001797745.1 Deltaproteobacteria bacterium RBG_13_52_11 | reverse complement strand
TCGGCACATCCCCGCATATCAAATCGTCCGCATGTCGACGCGATGGTTGCCAACCTGTTTGTGCGTGAGCCGTATAAGGAAAAATAGAATAAAAGGAGCCGCATCTTCATTCTTGACAATTCAAAATAAACACAGCATCATCAACCATAACAGCGGGCGGTGCGTCCCGCCGTTGATTTCTGCCAAGAGGCATAAAGGAGGTATCATGAAGAAGAGCTTTCCTGTTTTACTATGTGTGATGATTTTGTTGTTGGGTTTTGCTGTTATTGCGGCGGCGGCTGAGCAGACCAGTGACCGCCGCTATACCTTGCCGGACCATGGCGTCTTTCAGATGAAGGTCCCGGCTTCCTGGAAGGAGGAGGTACAGCAACCGGATGATAACCGGTTGCCTCCGACGATTGCCTTGCGGCCGGCAAGCGGGGATCAGTTTCTAATCTTAATAACACCTTTTTGGCAGACCAAGAAAGATGAGCCCCCACTAAGCGATGGGGAAATACAAAAAATGGTGCAGCGTGCGGCAGACGGTGCCCAGCCGAATGCCGTAGAAAAAACCCTTAAAATAATCGAGATCCGGGGATCCGCAGGCCGCGGCTACTACTTCTCAGCTACGGACAAGGCACCAGAAGCGGGAGGATATAAGTATCTGACGCAGGGGGCCTTGCTCGTCGGCGAGCTGACAGTTACCTTTACGATCCTCACGAATGAGGACAAAAAGGACGTGGATAGCGCCGCGCTCACCATGCTTAAAGGTGCAATCCACGTGAAAGATAAAGAAAACTGATTTGTCAGTCCAAGTAAACTATCCCGCCAAGGGCGGGACTTTAGGGGTCATGGATGCAATCCCGCACCTTAATTTAGATTTTACTGACTGCGGGATCCCGCAAAGCGGGAGGATTCGAGGGTTCGAG
>MGQF01000107.1:4583-4710 GCA_001797745.1 Deltaproteobacteria bacterium RBG_13_52_11 | reverse complement strand
GAACCGTCCGAGCCGCGGTATACCTATCATGAATTCGATGGCATCGTTGTCTTCTACAAGACCCGGGACGTCGCCATCTACCGGGAGTTGCTCCCCACGGTATTCGAGATGCCTGATGAGCCGCTGG
>MGQF01000107.1:2891-4544 GCA_001797745.1 Deltaproteobacteria bacterium RBG_13_52_11 | reverse complement strand
CAACCCCGCCCTATTTAGAAGCAGCCGTATATCTCCTGGCAAGATATGAAGGCAAACCTGCCTGGCACTGCGTCACTATGCCGGTGACGAGCGATGAGGCCCGTATCGGCGGCATCTACTACCTGGGGTATCCCAAAATCATGGGAGATGTCTCGCTCAAGCGCGGCCGCTCCACATACACAGGCCAGTTGAAGCTGAATGGGAAGACGGTGATGACCCTCACCCTCGACACGAAAGGTCATACGATCACGAACGAAGAGAAACAATGGTTTGAGACGCTCAAGGCGATCCCGCAATTGAATATCTTGAACGGAAAGGTCTACGAGCCGAGGTTCGGCAGCGGCAGCGGCGAAAGGACGCTGCTGGAGATAGCCGAGATGTACCCGGACAAATTTCAGCTCAAGGTAGGTGACGCTAAGCTTTTCATGGGCCCGATATCTGCTCGCTGGCACTCGGAAAGGCAGGGCCGCATCTTTAGCATCAAGCCGACCGAGATTGTGCTGGCTTATTATTTCAAGAATAAGTTTATCTTAAGGTTTCAGATGTAAGCTGCCATTTGATCTCTCCATGGCAGGAGATAGAGTGTCGCATCTCTCTGATCAACCATACAGTAGTTGATTGACTAGATAGAAAATGTTCCATAGGAGGTTGCGATGAAAAAAATAAATAGGAGAGATTTTATCAAAACCTTAGCAGCCGGCGGTGCCGCTTTGGGGTTGGGGAATATTGCCTTTGGCTGTGTCCCCAAAAGTCCTCAAGACGCATGGCTGCCAGAGAGTAAGGCGGTTGTCAGTGTTGTGAGAATCAAACATGACGATATTGATTATGCTGTCAGAAATGCTATAGATTTGCTCGGCGGCATAAAATCGATCACGACAGGTAAAGAGCGGATAATGCTTAAGCCTAATCTCGTCGGTCCAGAACCTCGCGACGTAACAAAACCCGGGGTTATCAAAGCGCTGGCGCAATTAATGAAGGAGGCGGAAAAAGATGTATCAGTAGGAGAAGGCTCAGCAGCTGCCGGACCAAACTTCCGTCCAGGTATTTTCGGCAATGTTTGCGCGACCAAGGACAGAGAGATGCTGAATGATATACAGCAAATCGTTTTTGATACCCTTGGCTATTCTGATCTGGCAAAATCATTAAAAATCCCATTGATCAACCTTCATACCGGAGAGATGTCAAAAGTGCCAATACCCAATGGCTTTGTCTTCAAAAAGATCAGTCTGCATCACTCTTTAACGGAAACTGACCTGCTTTGTTCGGTGCCGATGATGAAAACCCACGGCCTCGCCACGGTAACGCTGGGAATGAAAAATCTGATCGGTGTTTATCCGGGCGAAATTTACGGAACTGTAAGGTCAGAGGTACACCGTCAGGCGGCTCGCGTCGAGGAATCCGGGACAGCTTCTGCCATTGTAGATATGGTACGAGCAAACAAGCTGGGACTGGTTGTTGTTGATGCTTCCACGGCTATGCAGGGGCAAGGGCCAACGGTTAATGGGGGAGGGCAATTGCTCAAAATGGATCTCATTATTGCCGGCACGAATCCATTGGCAACAGATATGGTAGCAGCCTCCATCATGGGTTTCCGACCTGAAGAAATCTCAACCTTTGTCTGGGCCTGGAAAGCCGGAATGAGGCCAAAAAATC
>MGQF01000107.1:2176-2865 GCA_001797745.1 Deltaproteobacteria bacterium RBG_13_52_11 | reverse complement strand
CAATAATCCAGACCGATGCAATGCAGTTATCTCCTATGCGATCCTGGTCTTACCTCATAGCATTGAGCTTGATAAACCGCCCTCCATGCTTAACTTTTAGGGTAATACGCGCATAAAGAAGGAGGGTATCGTGCAAACGCCCATAAAGATAGGTGACGAGGCAAAGGGATTCAAACTCAAGGACCAGGATGATAAGGAGTTTAAGTTATCCGACTTCCTGGGGAAGAAGGTTCTCCTCTCTTTTCACCCCCTGGCGTGGACGAGCGTCTGCGCGGATCAAATGAAGGCGCTGGAGGCCAATAAGGATAGATTCGATAAGCTCAATGCCGTTGCCCTGGGCTTTAGCGTCGATTCCGTGCCGTGTAAAAACGCCTGGGCCAAATCGCTGGGGATTAAAAACAGCAGACTGCTGTGCGATTTCTGGCCTCATGGCGAGGTCGCCTCAGCTTACGGCATATTCAGGGAGCGGCTCGGCTTTTCCGAGCGGGCAAACATCATCCTCGACGAAAATCACCGTGTAACTTTCGTCAAGGTCTATCCCATTAAAGAACTGCCGGATATCGAGGAAGTGCTTCAAGCACTTGCGTGAAAAAGGGGAATCAAAAACCGGCAAGCCGCGCCGATCATATAAGGCGTAGCAATAAACAACAAATAAAAAGGTAGGGGAGGAATGCCATGGATGAGAAACT
>MGQF01000107.1:1664-2069 GCA_001797745.1 Deltaproteobacteria bacterium RBG_13_52_11 | reverse complement strand
TCGCAATGAGGGATTGTAACGCGTGCTATTCATCCCCGACGGGAAGCAGATAAAACGCATTCCGAATGTCGCCGAATTTAAGAGAGCCGTGAGGCTGCTGGGCGCGAACCGGACAAAGGCAATTCGGCACGCGTTGAATCGTCTCATCGACGAGATGCCCCCTGATAAAAAGATCGGAGCGCGTACCTTCAGCACTTCCCAGGTAGCGTCTCAGTTACAACCGTGGCCATACCCCCTTGCCGGTCTGTATGATATCGCTTTGGAGATAGAGGGCAAGGAGACAACAGGGCGTCAGGTATACGATCGGGCTGGCCTTCTCTTCGGCCTATTTGTGTGGGAATGCATCATGGGGCGCAAAGAAAGATGGGTTATCGATGATCAGGGCTCGCCGTCATCTGATCCGAT
>MGQF01000107.1:1555-1635 GCA_001797745.1 Deltaproteobacteria bacterium RBG_13_52_11 | reverse complement strand
AGCGCGGACCGGATTGAAAGAGCAGGACAGGATTGAGGGCAAGGAATCGGCCATTGCTGGCTGGCATCCTCGCATAGCAA
>MGQF01000107.1:1287-1500 GCA_001797745.1 Deltaproteobacteria bacterium RBG_13_52_11 | reverse complement strand
AGCTAAGGATGGTCTCTGTCAGGATTGTTATGATCTCTTGCATTATGCCAAGGAACGGCTCTCACACTGTCCATATCAGGAAGGGAAGACGCAGTGCGCCAGGTGTCCGATGCATTGCTACAAGCCCGCCATGAGAGAACGGATCCGTTCGGTGATGAGATATGCAGGCCCCCGGATGATGTACCGCCATCCCCTGCTGGCATTCCATCACCT
>MGQF01000107.1:848-1189 GCA_001797745.1 Deltaproteobacteria bacterium RBG_13_52_11 | reverse complement strand
GGGGGATAGTCGGACGATTGTGCCATGAACCAAAAAACGCCAAGGGCCTTGGTTCAGTTTTCCGCAATCCTCCTGGTATTGGGGGTAGTCATCATGGACCCGCTGGCAGGGCTATTTATCCTGGTGCTTGCGGGCATGCTGGCGTCGATTGCGCTCGCTTTTGGCTCTAAGGGGGTACGCATTTTTGCCATCCTCTGGCCAAGCCGCCGAAGGTGGCCCTTTGGTCAGAGGTGGCCCTTTGGCCAGGGCCACCTTCGGCTTCGGCGGCTGTTGCTTATCGTCTTCGCTTGTTCGGCATGGAAATACCCCGATGCCCGGAGGCACCTCGAGCGTTATCGAAG
>MGQF01000107.1:490-631 GCA_001797745.1 Deltaproteobacteria bacterium RBG_13_52_11 | reverse complement strand
AATTCCTTATGATAGTCTTGGGTCTCATCATGCTCGTTTTCGGGCGGAAGCTTTTTTGGCTTTTTGTGGCCATCGTCGGGTTCCTCGTCGGCATGGAGTTTACGAAGCTGCTCCTTGTCGATCAACCGATATGGGTGCAGC
>MGQF01000107.1:0-177 GCA_001797745.1 Deltaproteobacteria bacterium RBG_13_52_11 | reverse complement strand
TATTTTTGTTCAAGCAAAGCTCATGGAACACGGCGAAAAGAAATAGGCGCCCTAATAAAATAGGTATCGCCAATTGTATGACGGCGGGGATATGCGCGGGAGTGTATGGTTTCCCTGAGTACTGCATCAGGCGCACCCATCCGTTGTCATGAAGCGGTATAAGGCAATAACAGAAGA
>MGQF01000106.1:4794-7304 GCA_001797745.1 Deltaproteobacteria bacterium RBG_13_52_11 | reverse complement strand
TATGATACGCTACCCTTTGTCTCATCTTGCTTGACATAATAATAATAAAAAGATAGGCTATTTTTAAATAAGTCTTACAGAGGAAAAACTGTAGTTTAATTTTTAAAAAGGATC
This sequence comes from Deltaproteobacteria bacterium RBG_13_52_11, assembly GCA_001797745.1. GTDB lineage: Bacteria > Desulfobacterota > B13-G15 > B13-G15 > RBG-16-54-18 > RBG-13-52-11. The sequence continues at coordinate 7,190 of MGQF01000106.1, read as the reverse complement.
GAAAAGATGACGAGGGCATTTTTGAAGTCTTTAAAAGGTCGGGAGACACAAAATCTCATCCTGCGTTCCGCATGGCTTATACTGCTGGCTGCAGCAATACTCACTGTTGCCGGCTGTTACGAGACCGATGTCGAGGTGATCAATGCCTCCTCGGCGGCGGCTGTGTACGGTTTACCAGGGACATATAATAAAGAATCAGGTGGAACCATGACCATCTCGGCCGTGCCCGACAGCAATGACTATCGCTTTCGAGATGTGAGCAAAGAGGGAACTGCCTCGACAGGTTACATACGAGCGGTCCCCTTACGGGACAATCTCTATATCGTCCAGGTCAAGTATGATAATGATGCCATCTACTATCTGCTCTTTTATCAATTTACCTACGACTCAAGTGGAGCACATTACAGAGAACTAGAAGCCAAGGCAGAAGAGAAGAGGCTTGATCAAATTGCTCAGCAATATAGTGTAAAGATTGATTGGGATTCGTTTGATTTCGTACCTTACCTGAGCGGCAGTAGTAGCAATATCTTGGCCTTTCTCCGCGCGCACGCGAGCCTGTCTTTCTCATCCTCAACCGCCAAATAGAATAATGTAGCGCTCCGCCCGATCTCTTTACCTGCGCGGGGACTATGCTACACGTGTTTGCATCCCGCAACGTTGATAAGAAAAGGAGACAGAGATGAAATCCCTTCGCAAAGAGCTTTGGTTCAATACCCCGACACGGGTTGCCTTCATCAACATCACCCAAGAAGTGCGTACGGCGATTAAAGAGAGCAAGATAAAAGAGGGCCTCTGCCTTGTCAACGCCATGCACATTACCGCGAGCGTCTTTATCAACGATGACGAATCAGGGCTCCACCAGGACTACAAGGACTGGCTTGAGGAGCTTGCCCCCCATGAACCAACCTCCCATTACCGCCACAATCGAACCGGTGAAGAAAACGGTGACGCCCACCTGAAGCGCCAGATCATGGGGCGAGAGGTAGTCGTCGCCATCACCAATGGAGACCTCGACTTTGGACCGTGGGAGCAAATCTTTTACGGAGAATTCGACGGGCAACGTAAAAAACGCGTGCTCATAAAGATCATCGGTGAGTAACGCTTCCCTTTTTGCGTTAAAGGGTCTTTCCCTCGATGATGTCTCTTGACCGAAGATTATTTACCGTATATAGTTTTTATTTACCATCACAACGCATATTCACTTACAAAGCAGGGACCAATGGGAGGTGCGGGTCGATGAGGACGATAAAGCAGAAATTACGGAGTAAACAAAGGGTAAGCTCCTGATGACGTTCGAGAAAATGAGAAAATATCTGTCCGGAATGGCCTGTTTCATGCTCCAGAATATGATAGGGGGACTCTGTGCATTTCCCCTGAAGAAACACTCCTGTAGAAATAATAGAGGGAACGGAAATGGGATCCAGGATTGCTCATCGGAAAAAAGGGCGTTTGTGTCTGATGATCAATCCGTTGGGGGGCAGGCCGTCATAGAGGGGGTGATGATACGTTCGCCACGCAGAATAGCGACGGCCGTCCGTAAACCTGACAGGGAGATTCTCACAAAGAGTGATCCCTATATCGCTTTATCGAAACGGCACAAGCTCTTGAATCTCCCCGTCTTGCGCGGGGCTCTGTCGTTCTTTGAAATGCTATTCATCGGCATTAAGACATTGAACTTCTCTGCCGATATAGCCCTCGAGGAGGTGGAAAAGGCAGAGAAGGGTGCCGATTGGCAACGGACACGCGGCGAGAAAATCAAAGATGGGTTTATCCTCGCAGGGGTCCTAGTCCTTGCCCTCGGGTTGGCCCTCGGCATCTTCTTTGCCCTCCCTCTGTTTCTTACCGAAGTCATGGGGCTCTCCAAGAATGCCCTTTCTTTTAATGTGGTAGCTGGCATCATACGGGTGTGTTTTTTCGTGGTCTATCTGTGGGCCATCAGCCGATGGAAAGAGATCAAGAGGATCCTCGAGTATCACGGCGCAGAACACAAGAGCATCTATGCCTTCGAATCGGGTGAAGAACTCACCATCGAAAACGTGCGTAAGTATAGCACCCATCATCCACGTTGCGGGACCAGCTTTTTGCTTATTGTGGTTATCCTTGCTGTTATGTTGTTTGCCGTTGCCGACACCATTGTCGGGGTAACGATAGGGCATAGCCCCACGCTTTTGCAGAGGTTTATAACCCATTTTTCCCTGCTACCGTTCTTGAGTGGGATCTCATACGAGCTGCTCAAGCTATCCGGCAAGAAACGCGACAACAGGTATGTCCGGTGGATAGCAACTCCCGGCCTTTGGCTCCAAAAGATGACGACCCAGGAGCCCGATGACGCCCAGTTGGAGGTGGCCATTGTCGCGCTGAAAAACGCTCTGGAAAAAGTGTGATGGCAATAAAAA
>MGQF01000106.1:0-4722 GCA_001797745.1 Deltaproteobacteria bacterium RBG_13_52_11 | reverse complement strand
GTACGTTGAACCTCAGGTAAGCAAGGTACAAAATCTCAGCGGCTGGGATAAGTTTTGCACCCAAGGCGTTGTCATCTTGATCATCGTATTTTTTTTTGCCTTTCTTCCCCTTTTGTCAGGTACTGCCAGGTATCGTGGCGATGAGCGTTTTTATACCGATGCTGCCATTCGCATGGGGCAGACGGGGGATTATTTTACCCCTTATTATCACGATGGAACTCTGCGACTGAGAAAGCCTATATTTATTTACTGGGCGGTGGTAGCCAGTTACAAAATCTTCGGGATCAATCTCTTTTCCTCACGGATTCCCTTTCTCATCGCTGGATGTCTGGTTATTTGGTTCACGTATAAGCTGTCTCTCCTGTTTTTCCGGCGTAAAGAATGGGCCTTCATTGCAGCAGCGGTTATCGCCTCCAATCTCACCCTGTTCCATGTCTCTGTTCGATCTACGACCGATACCTTGCTCTGCCTTTTTATATCTATGAGTCTCTACGGTTTTGCACGCCTCATTTTCAATCGAGATCAAAGGATGATTAATTATATCTTTGCTTATGTTGGAGCAGGATTAGCTGTAGCCACCAAGGGAGGATGGGGCATTTTACCTGTGGGCTTTGCATTCTTTTTTTGTCTCTTCCGCAAGGGGAGCACAGTAACATTACGGGAATTGCTTGATGTAAAGAGCATAGTTATCGCCGTCTTTGTTGCTTCGTTCTGGTATGTCATAGCTTACAACCAACATGGAGATGTCTTTGTTCAACAGTTTTTTGGCGACCAGGTTGGCGAGCGGTTCTCGGGACCTAAGTGGTATATTGTCGAAAATATGCTCACCTATTTGTTTGCGGTAGTGGGAGAATTCATGCCGTGGTCTTTTATACTCATACTCCTGCTGGTTACCCACCGTGATAAGGATATGATCTCTCATTTCTTCCGCGAGCATAAGGAGGCGTGTATCTTCATTCTCGGATGGTACATCAGCCTTTGCGTGGTATTCTCGTTCGGGAATATTCAGCGCACCCGGTTTCTGTTTCCCGCATATCCCTTGGTATCCGCTCTATATGCAGCACTGTTGGTACCACTTGCAAGTCATGGGAAGGGTTTATCCTCTTCTGTTCTTCAGCATATAGCACGTATTACCCTGGCGGCTTGTTTTTTATTCGGTCTGGTATTGGCCTTGGCCGGCATATTCATTGATATGCGACTTGTGGTAGGGGGGGTACTCACAATGTTTGCGGTTGCCGTATTGTATGCGACACTATTCCACAGGAGGGGCATCTATAGTCTGGTGATGGTGGCCTTGTGCATAATAATAACCTTCTCAGTAACCGAGAATTTCATTAGTCCCGTGATTTATAATTCGCCTGCACCTCGGGTAGTCCAAAAAGTTCGTGAATATACACAAGGTCCGATAGAAATCGCCGGGATTAATTTTGACGATACGTTTCGAGCGCAGATATATGTATTGTCTGGAGGACATATTAAGGTTATTAATCTGAAAGGTAGTATAACCCCAGATACGTTACGGCAATTTCGGTTCATTATCCTTGATAAGTCGATCACACAAAAGCCAATGTTTGATGGGTATGCTGTGGAAGAATGCGGTTATTCCTATGAGAAGGACTTCAAGATCCGTTCCCTGTGGAGCATAAAAACGGTCGATGATCTTCGCAGCCTCATTTTTGGACTGCAACAACGTTACTACCTTATGATTAAGTCAGAGTCTCCGCAACACTAAGGACAATCACGAGGGCAGAAACTTCCGTTCGTTGTCCGCATATGAAATCCGGCCAGTTGATCCGGTATCATCGATTATTATCCAGGTGTTACCGCTCGAAGAGACGGGGTACTATAAAAAATAACAGCTTGAGCGAAGGATTTACCTCCCCTGGCCCAGGGAGCAGGGAGCGTTAGGAGTGGCACATAAAGAAATCTATTGCAAACGTCTTTACTTTGATGGCGCGATCCGATATCTTTTTTAGAGATGTATCAGCCATCTTACATCACGCTGCACGAGAAAAAGGAATTGCAGCGGAGGATCAAGGTCCTTATGGAGATCCTCAAGAGGTGTCGCCTCTGCCCTCGCGCGTGTAAGGTCAACCGCCTCGATGGTGAAAAGGGATACTGCCAGGCAGGGGCGGATGTGATGATCTCCAGCGCCTTTCCCCATTTCGGTGAAGAACCCCCCCTCGTAGGATACCGCGGCTCAGGCACCATCTTTCTGGCCCACTGTAATCTGAGGTGCGTTTTTTGTCAAAACTACGACATCAGCCACCTGGGGGGAGGGGAACACATATCAAGCTCAGAACTGGCTCAGCATATGATCGCCCTCCAACGCAGGGGGTGCCACAACATCAATGTTGTTACCCCCACCCATTACATCCCCCAGATCGTGGCGGCCCTGCCGGAGGCCATCGAGTTAGGGCTCATGGTTCCCCTCGTCTACAACTGCGGCGGTTATGAGTCCTTGGAGGTGATCAAGCTCCTTGATGGGATCATCGATATATATATGCCCGACACCAAGTTCTCCCGTGAGGAGAATGCCGCCAGCTATTGTAACGCCCCCGACTATCCCCAGGTCTTACAAGAGGTCCTCCTGGAGATGCACCGGCAGGTGGGGGACCTGATGCTGGATGGGCGAGGGATCGCCTATCGAGGGCTCCTGATCCGCCACCTGGTGATGCCCCACGGAGTGGCGGGCACCAAGGAGATCATGTCTTTCATTGCCCAGCACTTGTCAGGCAACTCGTATGTGAACATCATGGATCAGTATCGTCCCCTCTACCGGGCAGGAGAATATCCGGCGATAGATCGCCGCATCTCCTCCCGGGAATATCGTGAGGCGATAGATATCGCCAAGGGGGAAGGACTGCACAGGGGTTTTTGATGGATCTCAAAGAGCTGCGGAAGGAATTGTCGGAATTGAAGGAGGAGATGAAGGAACTCCGGGAAGGGCTAGTGCGACTCGAACAGGAGATGCTCGGCAGAGAGGAGGAACTCCACCGGGCCATCAAGGCCCGGGGGATGCAGGTCCATCGTCGAGACCCCGGCGATGACCTCATCTTCCCGTCTGAGGCCTCACCGGAAGAGCGGACCTCCCTCTATCAGTTGTTGAGGCACTACTCCTTCCGGCTCTTCCTCAGAGACGTGATCAGCACAAAGGATGCTTTCCGGGCCGAGGGGCTGGTGAGATATTGTTCCCTTGAGATTGCCCAGCAGTATATCTCCTCCCTCTGCGAACTCAAGCTCGCAGAGGCCATTGGGAAGGGAACCTCTCGTCTGTTGAACAGGTCTCTCTCCAGCTTTGGCCCCACCCTGGAGTGGTTTGTCGCCCAGATGTTTCAGAGGGAATTCGCCTCTCCAGCCATATATGGGGTTCGGTTTAAGGAGACGCACAGTGGCGGGGATTATGACGTCATTGCTCTTTGGGAGGGATGGATTGTATATGTAGAGATAAAATCTTCTCCACCACGGGGGATAGAAAGGGGCGAGATAGGATCGTTTCTTGCCAGGGCAACCGATCTCTTGCCCGATATCGCCTTCCTCTTCAATGACACTCAGCTACGAATGAAAGATAAGGTCGTTCTTATGTTTGAAGAGGAATTATATGAACGGTACGGCACAAGTAGCGATCGATTTCCCGTACAAAGATTGGTTGATGAATTGTTTCACATCAACCATCGGATATATATCGTCAACAGCAAGAGAGATGTGGTCACCAACTTCAACCTCTGTCTCAGGGATTTTCTCTTCCATCAAAGGGCTGATCTGTTTCCTATCTTGCCCCCCCCACGCAGATTGAAATAACGATCCTACCTCACCGCGTCCTTCAACCCTTTGCCGACCTTAAACTTGGGTATCTTGACAGCGGGGATATCGATCTCCTGACCGGTGCGGGGATTTCTCCCCTTCCTGGCCGATCGATTTGAAACTTGAAACGTTCCAAAACCCGGCAGCGTAATCTTGTCCCCTGTCTTCAGAACCTCGGTGATGGTGGCAGTGAAGGAATTGACGGCCCTTTCAGCTGCTGCCCGAGGTATCTTGGCCTCTTTGGCGACCTTGTCAATGACTTCTGATTTCGTCATCACATCCCCTCCTTAACTTAAAATAGTGTAGCCCCCTTAATGCAATACACGGAAATTACTCCCTCAGCCCCATGCAGGTGATATCGTCTTTTCACCTCCTTCTCTCAAGGAATTGGTGAAAAACTTATAGCACAAAAGGCCAGGGGTGACAAGCGAAAAAAGAAGAAACAAAAAAATTTTTCGCAAGTCCTCTGGATACTGGGACATTATTATCCAGGTGAGCGATGGATCCCTGGGCACTGGCTCTAACCCCCATGAAGACGGGTAATTGACCCCATGGTTTGTCTGAGGGATCATCTGAAATATCCCTGGTCTTGCTTCGAGGGGGTATGTTATACTTTTTTAGTGAAGATCTATCTCGATGCCGATGGTGCCCCCTGGCGGGACCTGGTGATAGAGCGGGCCAAAAGGCATAGGGTAATGGTGGTCGTGGTCGCCGATTACAGCCATGTCCTCTCCCTGGGAAATGGGGTAGAACAGGTGATGGTCGATGACGGGAGGGATGCAGCAGACTTCGCCATCGTAAACCGGGTGCAGGAGGGTGACCTGGTCATCACCGAGGATGTGGGACTGGCCTCCCTGATCCTCCCCAAGGGGGCAGCGGTCATATCTCCCCGTGGATTCGAGTTCACCGAGGGCTCCA
>MGQF01000105.1:7501-7654 GCA_001797745.1 Deltaproteobacteria bacterium RBG_13_52_11 | reverse complement strand
GTTCTTTCTCTAATCGCTCCCGGACCTCCTGAATTTCAAGAGGAACTCGTTCCTTGCAAAGTTCCAGGGGGGTATCTATCTTGAGAGAGGAAATCAGGGGTGGATCAGAGGGCGATTTTGGTAGCGCATTAAAGTTAATTGGCCACGAAAAAA
>MGQF01000105.1:5784-7470 GCA_001797745.1 Deltaproteobacteria bacterium RBG_13_52_11 | reverse complement strand
CCGCGCCTTGTCCAGAATTTCTCTGATATAGGGGAAAAGATAGACCTCCTCCGTGTCAAAAGCAGAAAGTCCACGGGCTAAAATTTTTATCTGATACTCCACCGGTTTAGACCGATCGATAAAGACCTTAAAGGTCCCGTTGACTTTACAGAGGCCCCCGCGAACGGAAAACTCCTCTTCTCCCAGTTTTTGATAGACAATTTCCACGCCAAGTCTCTCGGCAAGATCTTCAAGGTGTTCCAAAACCTGTCTGGACTGCATAGCGCTGAGCCTCACCCTGAAGTCTGAGTGAGCTATCTTTTGGATAGTTCAAGAGCTATCTCAGGGAAAGGGATCATGTAAGAATTGCGGCTACCTTTTTTGCAAAGTGCCGTGCGTCTTCCAAATCCGACTCGTCAGGGTGGCTGACGGCACTTTTTGCCGTTTCCGCCCATGCTCGATGTTCCGGCTTGCTGATAAGGGCCTCAATAATCTTTGAATCTACCTTCCCGCGGCACCCAAAGGTACCAAGCACCTTTAATGTCGAAGCGAGGCTTGCGGCATGTTCGATGGCCGTGGTGGCCAGTTCCCCGCCGCGGAGCGATCCGTGAGTGGCAAACAGGGCTATCTTCTTGCCCGAAGGGATCTGCTTGATGAAATGTTCAACAGGGACGGGGACGCTATGTGCATGGACGGGAAAGCCGCAGATGATAATATCATATCCACTCGGATCTTTCACCTTATCAACGGGCAAGATCTCCTTCTGAGCCCCTATGACCCCGTACATTGCCCGCGCTACCTTCTCTGTATTGCCGGTCTGCGTGAAATAGGTAACCAGAATCTTCATCGAGAGCCCTCCGTAGCAGATAATTCTCGAATAACTCTACCATACTTTTTAAATCTGTTCAATCTATGCATACGGGAATTGAGATGAGGGCATGCCGCAGGTCATATATACGTGGAGTGGATGTGGTGCATGGCAGACACCAATTCCAGCGAGCTCCCGGTATGCCGGAGGGACGAGGCCTTTTTATAGAGCTTTCTTGTAGCTCAGCGTGTGACTGCCTGCACATACCAACGTGACAAAGATGCCACCCATCTCTCGCGCTTTTCCGCCGGAGTGCCCTCGCACGAAGGCAGGGCTTTCAGGAATCTTTTTCGCTGGAGACAGCTCGGCCAAGATTGCGGTCACCACGATGCTTGCCAGTGCAGGAGTGTTGATACTATTGATGCCCATTGCCTAACCGAGTAGCAGGATCAAGACAAGGAGAATGAGTACGGAATGCAACGGCGTGTCGCTCCGGACAAATGCCTCTGAGACAGCCACCTAGTTATACAAGATTTTGGGGAGCTCGCCAGAAGTATGCTTGCGTTGCAGGGGCGCGCAGCATGCTGAGAGGAATATATGCTAATCATTACGTTGTGGCAAATGTGGCAGTCACGTGTTACAGGCGGGATTCTCTTTATTTCTTCTCAGACAAGGAGTCTTTATTACAATATTTGTTAATAATAATAGCACATTTTGCACTATAATAAGGCCATGGCGGGCTTTAATGTTTCCCTTGCTATGTTTCCAACAGGCCGGCCTTAACCCTACTTCCCGATGCAAAAACGGGAAAAGATCATCTCCAGCACCTCCTCGGGGGTCGTCTGGCCCACAACCTCTCCGAGGACAGAGAGGATCTGTTTGATCTCGAAGGCGGTTAG
>MGQF01000105.1:0-5757 GCA_001797745.1 Deltaproteobacteria bacterium RBG_13_52_11 | reverse complement strand
CTCCCAGGCCTCTTCCAGCAGGCCTTTCGCCCTCTCCAGCACCATCTTGTGCCGTAGATTGACAGGGACCAGCTCCTCTCCTCCCCTCTGTACCCTCCCTGTTTTGATGGCGTCGACTATCCCCCTTTTTAACTCTTCGATCCCGTCCCCCCGCAGGGCAGATATGGGATAGATATCCTTTATCCCTGTTGCCTTCTCTGCCTCCTGCGCCTCAAGGCAGGGTGGAAGGTCCACCTTGTTGAGAACGAGGATGGCCCGCCTACCCTTTACTTCACGGAAGATACGCCGGTCCTCTTCCTCCAGCGGTCGACTCCCGTCCACCACAAGGATGATGAGATGCGCCTCTGACAACTTTCCCCTGGCCAGCCGTACCCCTTCCTGCTCCACCTCATTTCGTGGCTCCCGCAATCCCGCCATATCCGTTAGCCTGATAAGGATCCCCGATAGGTTTACTGCTTCTTCAATGACATCGGTGGTAGTACCGGGGACGGCAGTGACGATGGCTCGTTCCCTCTCCAGCACCAGGTTCAAGAGAGACGATTTGCCAACGTTGGTCTTTCCCACTATGGCCGCCTTTACCCCCTGCCGGTAGATCTCTCCTTCTGCGTAGTCGTTGATCAACACCTCTATTTTAGCAAGGGTATTTTGCAGCACCTCCACCATCCTTCCCGTCGAGGGTGGTTCAATGTCCTCCTCAGGGAAATCGATATATGCCTCAATGGGGACGAGGACCCCCACGAGGCCCTCATGAAGTCGTTTAACCTCGCGGGCGAGTCTTCCTCGAAGCTGTTCCCCGGCCAGCCGCAGCCCCTCATCGGTCTTGGCCTGAATAATATCCAGGACTGCCTCGGCCTGGGAGAGGTCTATCCTCCCCGAGAGAAAGGCGCGTTTGGTGAACTCACCGGGCAAGGCCTCCCTGGCCCCCGCGCGCAAAACTACCTCTAGGACCCGCCGGAGGACACCAAATCCCCCGTGGCAGTTGATCTCCACTACATCTTCCCTGGTATAGGTCTTGGGGGCGGCCATATAAGTGAGGAGGACCTCATCGATAGTCCTCTCTTCTTCGGGATCGATGATATCCCCATAGCGGATGTAGTGAGATGTAAGGGTTGTCGGCCCGCTCCGCGGCCGAAAGACCCTCTCCGCGATCCGCTTGGCCTCCGGACCGCTCATCCGCACGATGCCGATGCCACTTTCTCCATAGGGTGTGGCTATGGCGGCAATGGTATCAGGGTCATTGCACGGCAACACCATGCTCACAGAAACTCTCAGGGGATAGAGGTGGTTTGAAAAAGCAAATACCGTTTCAGTCCTGCGTGAATGGGCAAAGGCACGTTAGGCGCCCCCCTAACAGGACGTATATGGGAAAACCCTTCAGAAATAGATGTTTCACGTGGAACATCCTTTTACGATCTCCTTTTACGGGGGATTATCTTGATACTCTTCATGCTACCCTCCCCTTCGCTCCTGGTCTCCAGGTCACGATCATGTTTCAGGGCGAGGTGTACGATCCGCCGATCACTTGCACTCATAAGCTGCAGGCTGACGGGCCTCCCCGTGCTCTTAGCCTTCTCCCCCATCTGCCTCGACAGTCGTTCCAGGTTTTCCCTCCTCCTCTCGCGATATCTCTCGGTATCAATCACGATCACCTTCTTCTCTCCCAACTGCTTTCCCACAATCCTCCCCACGATATACTGGATGGCATCCAAGGTCTGGCCATGTCGGCCAATCAGCAAGCCGGTCCCGTCACCCTTGATGTCCAAATAGATCGTTTCCCCATCAACCCGCCCCTGCACCTGAGAGGGTACGGTAATTTCCGCAAGGATCCTCTCCAAGACAGTTTTTGCATAGGACAGGGCGTCCTCGCCCATCGCTGGCGCGGCCGCCGGCTTCTCCTCCTGCTCTGGCTGTGCCTCTTTTAAACTCCCCCTCACCTTTACCCGCTTGTTTCCTATCAAACCGAAGATCCCACGTGATTTCTCTTCTATAACCTCAAATTCCAGCTCTTCTCTCTTCTTGCCGAGTTCCTCGCATATCCTTTCCATGGCTTCTTCAACGCTCTTGGCCTCTATCTCTATTGGCATCTTTCTGCCTCCTTACTTCACTTCTTCTTGTTGATGTAAAATTGGTGTCCGATAGACAGGACATTGGTGACCAGCCAGTAGATGACCAGCCCAGAGGGGAAGTTCAGAAAGATAAAGGTAAAAAAGATAGGCATGAAAGACATCATCTTCATCTGGGTCGGGTCAGCGGAGACGGTGGTCATCTTTTGCTGAATGAACATGGTGGCACCCATCAGCAGCGGGGTGATATAGGTGGGGTCTTTATCGGCAAGGTCCCTGATCCACAGGATAAAGGGGGCCTGCCGGAGCTCTATGGCGTTCGGCAATGCCTGATACAGGGCAAAAAAGACCGGCATCTGGAGGAGCAGGGGGAGGCAGCCACCGAGGGGATTCACCTTGCGCCTCTTGTAAAGCTCCATGATCTCCCGGTTGAGCGTTTGCTTATCATCCTTATATTTCTGCTGAAGTCTCTTGACCTCCGGCTGTAACTGCTGCATCACCTTCATCTGCTCCTGGCTCTTATGGGTCAGGGGGGTGAAGACGATCTTGAGGATGATGGCCAGGATGACGATGTCGAGGCCATAGTTCCCCGTAAAGGTGTTGGTGAAGTTGAGGACCTTCAGGATAGGGACGGCGAGAAGGTTCAGCCAGCCGAAGCTGGCAGCCTTCTTGGCCGTTGGGGTGATCTGCGCGAGCAGGGAAGAAACCTTCGGCCCCAAGAAGAGGGTGTAAGAAACCCTCCCGTTTGCACCGGGGCTCAACGCCAGGGGGTTGATCTGGGTGCTGTGGATGACGTTCTCCGGGGTCCGTTTCATCACCAGACTAGTCCCCTTTGCGGACGGATAGATCAGGGTGATGAAATAGTCTTCTTCCATGCCAAACCAATCCACGTTCTGGACGATTGTTTCCCCTGCCCCTACCTTCTTCGGCTTGATCTTCTGGAAGCCGCCGTCACTATAGTAGATGGGGCCAAAGAATCCGTAGCTCTTATTTGTTTTGGGAATTGCCGCTGCCCATCCCAGCTCCAGCGCGTCTTTGCTTGAACCTCGGCTGGCAGGGTTGGAGATCACAAGCTCCATATCCATCCGATAGGTATCAGCGTAAAAGGTAAACCGCTTGTCAATCTGCTCCCCGCGTGGGGATCTCCAGCGCAAGGTGAGGGTTTTGGTCTCCCCCTGGTGAGTCAAGCTAATCCCGCCAGAAGAGGGGACAAAGGGTATCCCCTCGTCGTATCCAATGCCTCCCTTCTGGAACGAAATCCCCAGAGGTAAATCAGCCATAGCCGTTGTGTTCACGATTTCGACAGGCTGGGGAGGGATTTCTTCCACCTTTTTCCCCTTAAAACCGAAGACCCCCTTCACAAGATACTCAAGATTTTGCACAAACTTGCCCACGGGGTGCATTGGGACTTTATCCCTATATTGTTTTAACTTCCAGCTCTTAAGCCTCCCCCCGTAGGTGGTAAGCGTAGCGCTGTACAAGGGGGTATCGACGACCACATCTCGGTAGACAACCCCCTCTGTCAATCGCCGCTGCCCCGTAACAACCAATGGCGCTGCCCCCTCTTGCTGACCCTTTCCCTCGTCCTTATTTGCTGCCGCAATCTCCTTGGTCTCGGGAATCTCCTTTGGCGGCTGCTTGATAAACAAGAATTGGTAGAGCACCACCAAGAGCAAAGAGACTGTCAAGGCGATGATCAATCGCGTGTTCATTATATCGACCTCCTAACGTATCTGGGGTGCCAACTGGCTATGGTACGGGGTCGTAACCGCCAACGTGTAAGGGATGACATTTAAGAATTCTTTTGACCGAGAGAAGGGTCCCCCGCCGCAGCCCATGAACCATGAGGGCCTCAAGGGCATAACTGGAACACGATGGGTAGAACCGACAGGTGGGACCAAAGAGGGGGGAAACAAAGATTTTATACGCCTTGATAATCCCTATAACCGAATCCCTCCAGATGGGACGTTTACAGGGGAGCACTTCCACTCCTCTGGTTATCCTCTCTTCGAAGCTTCAAGAGGGCGCTCAGTTCATCTGCCACGTGGGTATACGGTAAGTCCTGAGCCCCCTTCTTGCCGACGATCATGTAGTCAGTAGAGCGAGGTAGCCTCTCCTTGTTCCTGCGGAAGAATTCCCTCATCAATCTTTTTACCCTGTTTCTCTCCACGGCCTTCCCTAACTTTTTGCTTGCGACTGCACCCAATCGGGAAAAACCCCGATCATTCTTTCTGGTAATGACCAGGAAATTTTTTGTGTGCCTCCTCGTACCCTCCTTGGCAATCGTCTCAAAGTCCTTCTTGCTCCTCAAACGTTCTTCCCGTCGCAGCCCCTCATCTTTTTTTTGTCGCAGCATGGCTTATACCGTCAGCCGCTTCCTCCCCTTGGCCCGTCTGCGCTTCAATACCAGTCTTCCCCCCTTTGTACTCATCCTCTGCAAAAATCCGTGTGTCCTCTTTCGGCTGATCGTACTTGGTTGATAGGTCCTCTTCATTTATGTGTCCCTAGACCTCCGCAGTTAAAAATTTTTTGAATGATTCATTAAATCATACCATCACCTCGATTGTCAAGCGCTGCCTCCAGGGCCATGAGATCATAAAGCAAGCGTTCGCGCAGAGGATACTACCTCCCCCATTGACATAAAATGTCCCTTGACAAAGGCAAGGGGTTCATATAAGACATCCCGTTGTGAAGGCGGGAACCTATTGCCCAGGGTAGAAGGGGATACTCTGACAAAAAGCCTTCCATCATGCAAGGCGCACTAATAATTTAATAAATCAGGGAAAGGAGAGGGGACAATGTCGTATGATGCCACCAAGATGTCTGACTGGCAGATTGCCGAGGATGCCGAGAAGAAGATGCCGACCCCAGAGGAGTGGCGGGAGCGGTTGAACCTACAAAAGGATGAGATCATCCCCTATGGTAGGCTGTGTAAGCTCGATTTTATGAAGATCATCGAGCGTCTCAAGAAAAAGCCCGACGGCAAGTATATTGAGGTAACCGCTATTACCCCTACGCCTTTAGGCGAGGGGAAAAGCACTACATCGTGTGGTCTCATGGAAGGTTTAGGCAAACGGGGCAAGAACGTCGGCGGCTGCCTGCGCCAACCCTCAGGCGGTCCTACTATGAATATCAAGGGGACTGCTGCCGGCGGGGGAAATGCCCTGCTCATCCCCATGACCGAGTTCTCCATGGGGCTCACCGGCGACATCAACGACATCATGAATGCCCACAACCTCGCGATGGTGGCCCTGACCGCCAGAATGCAGCACGAACGCAATTATGATGATGACGAGCTGCAAAAACGCACGGGCATTCGCCGCCTGGATGTCGACCCCACCAGGGTGGAGATGGGGTGGATCATGGACTTCTGCGCCCAGAGCCTGAGAAACATCATCATAGGCATCGGCGGCCGCATGGACGGCTTTCTGATGCAGTCCAAGTTCGGCATCGCCGTGAGCTCAGAGCTCATGGCCATGCTCTCCATCGTCACAGACCTGGCAGACCTGCGCAAAAGGATGGATCAGATTACCGTTGCCTTCGATAAAAAGGGCAACTCCGTCACCACCGGAGATCTGGAGGTGGGAGGCGCCATGACCGCCTGGATGCGCAACACCATCAACCCGACCCTCTGTAGTACCGTGGAGTACCAGCCGTGTTTGGTGCATGCCGGCCCCTTTGCCAACATCGCCGT
>MGQF01000104.1 GCA_001797745.1 Deltaproteobacteria bacterium RBG_13_52_11 | reverse complement strand
GCAAGCATCAGAGTTATATGCTAACATGGCACATCAAAAGTGAGGGGGAGGAGGGCGAAATGTTAGGGGTCAACAAGGTAATCTTGGTGGGGAATTTAGGGGCTGATCCTGAAGTCAGATACTCCAGCACGGGAACAGCCGTTGTCAACTTTCGGATCGCCACCAGTGAGAACTGGACCAATAAGGAGGGGGGGAAGGAAACCAGGACTGACTGGCATCGTGTGGTGGCCTTCGGTAAATTAGGGGAGATCTGTGCGGAATATTTGAGCAAGGGGAAACAGGTCTACGTAGAGGGAAAGCTCAGGACTCGCTCGTGGGAGGACAAAGAGGGGAACAAGAGGTGGATAACAGAGGTCGTGACCAGTAACATGGTGATGTTGGGACAGGTCGGAGATGGTTCTTTAGCCACCGCCGAAGGTGGCCCTTTGGCCAGGGACCAGGTTAAGGGGATGGGCGGCGAGCCTGCTGAGGGACCTCCCGAGCCCGCCCAGCACGAAGACGACATCCCCTTCTGAACAAGGCGGACCGCGAGCACTCCGCCTATCATAGGGCGTTTGAGCAGACCCTTCGGGCTCGCTGAGCTCAGTCTTTTGCTCGGAAATCTGCTTATGCCATTCCCGCCCCCAAAAACGGCAACTCAACAGCCGAGTTAGCCCACACTAAGTAGCTTATGGTATAATAACATAACTGAAAGGGTTGGTTTTTTAACAAAAACCCCTTGAAACGCATGGAAGTTCGCAGAGTAATATGGCGACCAAAGTTGCTCAGATGACAAAAGATGAACTCCCGCAAATGATCGAAGCCACCATCGAGCAAAAACTGTTGGAATTTCTTGGCGATCCTGACGAAAGGACAATAGGGAAGGTAATATGACACATAAACAGCTTACAGCAATCATCGAAAGAGAAGGTAACGGCTACGTATCGCTCTGTCCTGAACTCGATATTGCCAGTCAGGGTGATACCATTGAACAGGCACGTGATAACCTTAAGGAGGCATTAGAATTATTTTTTGAGACAGCTTCCCCAGAAGAAATAAAACAACGCCTCCATGGAGAAATTTATCTGACGCAGGTTGAGGTCGCTGTTGGGTAAACTTCGTATTCTTTCGGGAAAGGAAGTGTGCGCGATCTTGGCTCAACATGGCTTTATTGAAGTAAGGAGGAGAGGAAGCCATATAGTATTGCAGAAAAACTGGCTGATGGAACTATCACTGTTCCTGTTCCAGATCATAGCGAGATCAGAATTGGCACGTTACTGTCCATCATTCGGCAATCTGGCGTTCCGCGTGCTGAGTTTGAATCATGAGCAAAAAGGCATGTGACCACACCTAACAAATCATTTCAGCGGACGGAGTACTTCCCCCAAAAAAGTGAACACTATAGGCTAACGCTGGAGGAATGTAAGCCTCCCAAACGGGAGGCTGAAGACAAAGAAGATGGTATCTCCATGCTGGGTGAACGACCACCTATGGAGGTTTGCGTTGATTAAAAGACAGACCGCCGTGCCCTGACGTTGAGCAGGAGCCCTATCCCTATCAACGTGACAACAGCTGAGGACCCTCCATAGCTGAGGAAGGGGAGCGGCAGACCGACGACGGGCATCATCCCCAAGACCATACCGACATTTATAACTACGTGCCAAAATATCATCGCTGTCACCCCAAAGGCGATGATGGACCCATACCTATCTTGTGTCCTGACACCCCTGCTGAGACCCCACAGGATCAGGGCCAAATAGAGGGCCAAGACTACTCCACACCCCAGAAACCCCCACTCCTCCCCCAGTACGGCGAAGATAAAATCCGTATGGTGCTCGGGAAGGAAATTGAGCTTGCTCTGGGTACCCTGAAGATACCCCTTCCCCCATAATCCCCCCGATCCAACGGCGATCTTGGACTGGATGATATGATAGCCTGCACCCAAGGGGTCCATGGCGGGATTGAGAAGAGTGAGGATCCTGGTGCGTTGATACCCCTTGAGGATAAGCCAGAAGAAGGGGGTGGCGAGAAGGATCGTCACGCATAAGATGAGGAGGGATTTGAGGCGGATCCGGGCGAACAGCACGATGGAAAAAAAGATAAAGACCATGACCATGGCCGTTCCCAAATCAGGCTGTTTGACTATCAGCAGGGTGGGCACCATGGTGATGATTGCCGGGACGAAGAGGTCCCGCAGCCGATATCCCTCTTTTCTCTCATGTTGTGCAAAATAGCGGGCAAGGGCGAGGATGAGGGCGATCTTCATCAGCTCCGAGGGCTGAAAGTAAAAAAAGCCTATCTTGACCCATCGCTGCCCCCCGCCCACCACCAAACCATAGATGAGCACGCAAACCACGGATAACAGGATCAAGAGATAAAAGGGGTAAGCAAACTCTTTGTAATAGCGGTAATCAATTGCGAACACCAGCAGACCAAGCAAGGCCCCTATCCCAAACCAACAGAGCTGCCGCAGATAGAAGGGGACTCCTTCACCAGGCATACTGATGGTGGCACTGAAGAGGTTGACAATCCCGATCACCGTCAGGGCAACGGTCAGGATGATCAGCCTAGCATCCAGTTGCCCCCATAATCTCCTGTCGATCATTTCTCCCCTCGTCTGAGCGAGAGATACTTCTTGATCATCTCCCGGGCCAGGGGAACAGCGGCAGCCCCCCCGTGCCCTCCATGCTCGACCAAGACCACCACCGCAAGGGGGGTGTGGGCGGCGACATAGGCCACAAACCAGGCGTGATCCCTGAGCTCGTAGGGCATATCTTCAGCCCTCGGCCTTTCCCCCGTCCCCTTGAGTCTGACCACCTGCGCTGTCCCCGTCTTGCCGGCTACCTCCATCCCATCAATGCGGGCACCCCTCCCCGTCCCGGAATCCTCTTTTGTTACCCCCACCAAGGCCACCCTGAGCTCCTCCAAGGTCTTGGGAGAGATGGGGAGCCTTCCGATCTCCTCGGTGGGATACTCCTCTACCACCTTTTTATCGAGATCTTCCACCCTTTTTGCTATCTGTGGCTTGAGGAGGGCGCCGCCGTTGGCGACAGCGCTCATGAGGTTGAGCACCTGGAGGGGGGTCACCAGGAGATAACTCTGCCCTATGGCCAGGGAAATGGTCTCCCCCGTGTACCACCGAACACCCAATCGTTCCTGCTTCCATGCCTCTGTAGGTACCAACCCGGCTTTTTCGCCGGGGAGGTCGATACCCGTAGGCCTCCCGAGACCGAAGCCCCTCGCATACCTGCTCAGCCTCTCCACCCCTAACCTCTCCCCCACATTATAGAAGTAGATATCGCACGACTCCACCACCCCCCGATAGAACTTTGTCACCCCATGTCCCCCCGCACGCCAGCACTGATACCCCCGCTTTCCCAGGTAATAGATGCCAGTGCAATTAAAGGAGGTATTGGAGGTTATGACCTCTTCCTCGAGACCAGCAGCTGAGGTCACGATCTTGAAGACAGAACCAGGAGGGTAGAGCCCCTGGATACCCCTGTTCTGCAAGGGATGTAAGGGGTCGGAGGCCAGTTTTTCCCACTCCTGCGCCGATATCCCCTCAGCAAAGGGGGCCGGCTGGAACGAAGGGCTGCTACAAAAGGCCAGGATCTCACCCGTTAACGGGTCCATGGCGATAATGGCCCCTGACCTCTTGCCCAAGAGTTCCTCCCCGTACCGCTGCAGATCCAGGTCTATCGTCAGGTAGAGAGGGCGCCCTTGTACAGGTGGGACCTCCTTGAGGAGCCGGATCTCCTTCCCCGCAGCGTCAACCTCCACCTGTCTTCCTCCATTGATCCCCCGTAGGTCTTCCTCCCACGTCATCTCAACTCCGTACTTCCCCATCCAATCCCCCATCTGATATTTCTTGTTCTCCTTTAGCTCATCTTTATTGATCTCCCCTACATAGCCCAGAACGTGGGAGGCTATGTTTCCATAGGGATATGTCCTGATGGGCTCTATCTGTATCTCCACCCCGGGAAGATCCAACCGATGCGTTTTCAAAGAGCTTAATTCCTCCCATGAGATATCTCTCTTGATCAATACTGGCTGGAAGGGGGGGGGATCACGATGTTCGATCTTGTACGCTATTTCATCAGGGGAGAGATGGAGAAAACGAGAGAGCTTCTGGGTAAAACCCTTCAGATCATCCACGTCCTCAGGCGTCACCATGACGTTAAAGGCGGGCCGGCTGTCCACCAATACCCTCCCCTTGCGATCCATGATCATCCCCCGAACGGCAGGGATCTTTATCAGTCGTATCCTGTTATTCTCAGAGAGGAACCGAAGCTCATGCCCCTTGATGACCTGGAGATACAAGAGCCTCACAAAAAAGATGAGGAAAATGACGATGACGGCCGAGATAAAATACCGATGCCTCGGTCTAAATTCCTCTGGCTCTTGCCTTCTTATGTCCATAGCGAAACCCATCCTCCGCTCCCCTGTCGCCGAGGTCTGATACCTTGGGTGTTATGACGAGGACAAGGGGTGAGAGGAGACCTGTACAAAGGACCTGCAAGAAGAGCTGACGCGCGATGACGGAAACAGGGACATGGATCATGCCCCCGATGAGCAAGATGATGGTTACCAGCAGGCCATCAACTATTCCGCCAAGAAATACCATCGCTATCTTGGATGCCACATTGGAAAAATAAAACCTCCTCGCGATCCATCTGCTGAGGGAAAAGATCACGGTCTTAGAGAGGGCATTGAGTCCGATAACACCCCCCGATAGCACATCTTGAACGAGGCCGAGCACAAAAGAGAGACCGCCTCCAAAGGGAAAGGGATAGTGTAAACTAAATATAATCACCACGATGAGGACAACATCAGGAAAGGGAAGAGGGGTGGGGAGAAGACCCACGAGGGTCGTCGTCACGATCAACCACAGCATCCCAACCACAAAAGGACCCAGTGCCTTGAACAAAGGTCTTAGCCCTCCCCTCCCCCCGCCGGACTTAAAATCACCATCACCTCCTCCAGGCGTGAAAAATGAGCGCTCGGTGTGACCTCTACCTCTTGGAAGAGACCATACTCCTTCTTTTCTACCCTCACCACCTCCCCCATGGAGAGCCCTTTGGGAAAGATCCCTTCGAGGCCAGAGGTGATGATGTGATCACCAACCTGTATATCCTCCGTCCGGGGGACATACCGCAAGTAACATCGATCTCCCCCCTCACCCTCCACGATCCCCCTCGTCCTGGTCCGTTGCACCAAGCAATCCACGGAGGAGTTTCGATCGATAACGAGCAAAACGACAGAGGAGCTCGGTGAGATTCTCATCACCCTTCCAACTACCCCCTCCCAGGTCACCACAGGCACCCCCTTTTTCACACCGTCACGCTCCCCCTTGTTTATGACGATGGTCCTGAACGACGCCGAAGGGGAGTAGGCGACGACCTCGGCAGAAATCATGGTTATAGGGACCCGTTCTTTCAAGAGAAGGAGGCGCCGCAGGCGCTCCAAGGCTTGGGCAGATTCCTTCAGGTCATCATTCTCCCGCTTCAGGCGGCGCACTTCCTCCTGTAACCGATAATTCTCTTCTTTAAGGTGTACTAAGAAAACATAGTTTTGGAAAACGGTGCGTACGGAGTCGACGGTCCAATGGAAGGCACGTTGCCCAGGAGAGAGAAGTCTCAAGCCGAGATTATGAAGTGCATCTCCTTTATAGCGGCCACTGATCTGAAGGGAGATAAGAACGACAGTGCATAAAACAAGGGAAACTATAACGAGGGTGCCACGGCGTCTCCTGAGGTCAAACATCTTAATAGCTGAGTGCCACCTCCCTCAGGAGATCTGTGTCGTCCAGGAGCTTGCCTGATCCCATAACCACTGTTGAGAGGGGATCGTCTACAATAGTAATGGGGAGGTTTACGGCATTACGCAGCAAGACATCGATATTTTTCAATAAAGCCCCACCCCCGGTCATCACTATCCCCTTATCGACGATATCAGAGGCCAGTTCCGGCGGGGTCTTCTCTAACGTGATCCTAACGACATCTACGATGTCATTGAGGGGTTCGGTCAGGGCCTCTTTCACCTCACTGACCGTCATCTCCAAGGTCTTGGGGATACCAGAAACCAAATCTCGCCCCTTAATTTCCATTGTATCCGTGTCATCCTCCGAGGGGAAGGCATTTCCCAACGTGATTTTTACCTGTTCGGCAGTCCTCTCCCCGATGAAGAGATTATACCTCCTCTTGACATATTGGATGATGGCATCATCCATTTTATCCCCGGCCATTCGGATGGAGTTGCTGGCGACGATCCCTCCCATGGAGATCACCGCTACCTCTGTCGTCCCCCCTCCTATATCCAATATCATATTGCCTGAGGCCTCGGTGATGGGGAGTCCTGCTCCGATGGCCGCGGCCATGGGTTCTTCGATCAGGTAGACCTCCCTGGCGCCGGCGGATTCTGCCGATTCCTTCACCGCCCTGCGCTCCACCGGGGTGATCCCCGAGGGGACACAGACAACGACACGGGGGCGGACGAAGGTCTTGCGATGGTGGGCCTTGGAGATAAAGTAACGGAGCATCTGTTCCGTTACTTCAAAATCAGCTATGACCCCGTCTTTCATCGGACGTATGGGGATGATGTTTGCCGGCGTCCTTCCTAACATATCCTTGGCCGCCTCACCGATAGCGAGGATCTTCTGGTTTCCCCTGGGATCGCGATAGACTGCTACGACCGAGGGCTCATTGGACACAACCCCCTTCCCCTTGACATAGACCAACGTATTGGCCGTACCAAGGTCAATGGCCAGATCGGTGGAAAAGAAACTCCTGACAACATCAAGCATTTTTATTCCCTCTCTTCTTTTGCATCTAGAGCATACCGTAACAAATAAGTCCTGAGGAATCAAGAGAAAATAAAACAACCCTTATGTCGAAAAAGAAACTGACTTCTCTTGTCTTGCGAGCAGTACCATAGGGACATCCTTGCCGAATGGTTGATGAATAAAGAGGTGGCCTTGACCAACACTAACTCATAGCCTACGCCGGCCATCTCCCGTGACCCCTTCCTCAAGGTCAACGAAGAACGCACCCCGGAGCGATTTTGTGCTGGCAACCTTCAGACCTTACAGGCGGGACAACAGATAGCTTTGGAGGGTAACAGAGGAGACAAAGCGGAGGGGGGGGATCAGGCGGCTCGGGAGTATTGACGCTCTTTCCTGCGCATCCTGCGGATGGCCTTGGCCTTCTTCAGCCTTGTCCGTTCACCCTTGCTGATAAAATAGGAGTGTTTCTTCAATACCGGCTGAACGTTTCTCTGGAAATCCTTCTTGAGGCGTTTGAGCATCTTCTCGAGGTCATCCCTCTCAGTCATCCTATCCCCTCCCTTCTCTTACGAAGAATAATCCGGCATACCGTACTGCCGATCCTCCTCCCTCCGACCTCGTTTTGAAGGATATTATAACCCATATGCTCAATAATGGCAACCCCTAATAATGAGACTGTCAAGCCAAAGTAGAAATGTCCTGTTCTTACCAAAGTAGAAATGTCCTC
>MGQF01000103.1:29223-33116 GCA_001797745.1 Deltaproteobacteria bacterium RBG_13_52_11 | reverse complement strand
ACTCCTACCCCTCTACTGTACCTCATTTCTGTCTCATATGTATCTGGACCAGTTCAGCGACGTAAGGGAGATATGAAGACTTGTTGTCCCTTGCCCATAGATGATTATTGTGATATTTTGAACTCATATTTATGAAACAGATGCTTGAACCCTCGAATTCTCCCGCCAGCGGCCCCCCACCATTCGGATATTTTTATGGATGGGGTGTCGCTC
This sequence comes from Deltaproteobacteria bacterium RBG_13_52_11, assembly GCA_001797745.1. GTDB lineage: Bacteria > Desulfobacterota > B13-G15 > B13-G15 > RBG-16-54-18 > RBG-13-52-11. Next base: position 32,903 of record MGQF01000103.1, on the reverse strand, counting down.
CCGCGCTCCCGAAGGTAGCTCGTTGGCTAGATCCCGAAGCGGGAATGGCGACAGATCCCGACTTTTAAATAAGTCCCGCCCTACTTTGTATAAAAATCTGAATGGCGGGATGTCGCAGAGCGACAGAGCGGGATAGAACCCCGGAACCCTTTTTTAGGAATTAGGAGCAGCAGATGTTAGCCAGGCGGGTGTTGGTCATCGATGATGAGGAAAACCTGAGACACTATCTACAGATGGTCCTTGGGGAGGCGGGGTACAATGTAGAGACAGCCCAAGATGGCGAAGAGGCCCTCGAGAAGATGCAGCACCATTCATGGGATATCATATTGTGCGATATCAGGATGCCTAAGATGGACGGCATGGCCTTTCTCAAAGAGGTGAAGGCACAGAGGTTGGAGGGGACCATCATTATGATGTCCGCATACGGCACCATCGACACGGCGGTGGAGGCGATGAAGATTGGGGCATACGACTATATTTCCAAGCCATTTAATGTCGATGAGATCGTCCTGACCATCAAAAAAGCAGAAGAGCGCGAGAGACTGAGGGAGGAAAACATCAGGCTCAAGGAAGAGGTGCAAAGGGATTATGGCCTGGAAAATATCGTTGCTCAGAGCGAGGCGATGAGGAAAATCTTTGAACTTATCAAAAAAGTAGCCCGTTATAAATCGTCTGTCCTCATTACCGGCGAAAGCGGGACAGGCAAGGAGTTGGTGGCCCGGGCCATTCACTATTATAGCGACAGTAAAGATAAACCTTTAATTTCAGTTAATTGCGGTGCAATACCTGAGAATCTGCTTGAAAGCGAGTTTTTCGGCCATGTCAAGGGGGCCTTTACAGATGCCATCAGATCGAAAAAGGGGCTCTTTGAGATGGCCCACCAGGGGACGATGTTTCTCGATGAAGTAGGGGAGCTTCCCTTGAGCCTACAGGTGAAGCTACTGCGTGTGCTCCAAGACGGCGAGATCAGGAGGGTAGGTGATACGACTTCTTCAAAAGTCGATGTCAGCCTCATTGCCGCAACGGCCAAAGACCTCGCAACAGAGGTAAAAAACGGCACGTTCAGGGAGGACCTCTATTACCGCCTCAACGTCCTGCCTATTCATCTTCCACCCCTCCGTGAGAGAAAAGAGGATATCCCTCCTCTTATCGACCACTTCGTCGGTCTGTACAACAGAAAATTGGGATTGCGAATTAAGGGTGTAAGCAAGGAGGCGATGGGGCAATTCCTCCAATACCCCTGGCCGGGCAATGTGCGGGAGTTGGAAAACATTATTGAGCGGGGCATAATCCTGGCTGAAAAGGATACCATCGGCGTTGAGGCAATCCCCATGCATATGCAGGGGGAAGAAGGAACAACCCCCATCCCTTCGGGCCTGTCCATTAAAAAGAACTCCAGAGAGATGGAGATCAGGCTGATCAAAGAGGCCCTGAAAAAGACAGGGGGCAACAGACTACGAACAGCACGCATGCTGGAGATAAGCCATAAGACCCTCCTCTACAAGCTGAAGGACTATGGCCTAGAGGATTATGGTAAACAATGAATGAACACTCAGCCGAACCATAGGTATGAATATTTTTCATACTTTGTATAATAATTCCATAATGATGCAACTATTATCCTAACAATAAAAAGAAAAAATCTTTTAAAATCGCTTAGTTATAAATTCGTTATCCTGGCACGGTTTTTGGATGAATCAAAAGGGGATGTCTTTATGAATAGAAGGGGAGATGTAGGGGTTACACTTATCGAATTGGCCGTGGTGATGGCCATCATTGCCATTATGGCAGTCTTTATGGCCCCTGCCATCGGGGAATGGTTGGAGAACTACCGCCTCAGGCAAGCGGCAAGGGAAGTGTCGTCAGATTTGCAATTTGCCAAGATGAAGGCGATCAGCACGGGGAGATACTGCACCGTTGCATTCAACATAACGGTCGATGGTACTCAGTATAGCTATGTGGTTTTTCCTGATTATGACAATGACCTTGTACTGGATACAGCGGATGCAGGCGATCTCGATGGTGATGGGGATCAGGAGAATGAAACGACTGATATTTTCAAAATGGTAAGCATCAACAATTCATATAGACATGTGGCTATAGACACTTCCAAAGATGGAGATGGAATAACCTTCACAAATAACAGGGTCGCTTTTGATGCCAAAGGTTTTCCTCGATCGGGATTTGGAAATGGGAGCGTTCATTTAATAAACTCTAGCAACAATAAAGGCCGTAGCGTCGTTGTTTCAAGGGCTGGCAGGATAAAAATTGAAGAATATTAATCTTGAAATAATAAATTCACTTCTTGAAGAAAAACAGGCTATTTAGGATTAGCATAAAAATATTGCATTGATAACCATGAGGAGGAGTGTATAAAGATGCAAGATTTGTTTTTAAAGAAAAATGCGGGTTTCACCCTCATCGAGGTGATGATCGCCCTGGTCATTCTGGCTGTTGGGTTGCTGGCCCTGGCCACCATGCAGATCGTCTCCGTAAGGAGCAACGCCTTCAGCACCGAGATGACCTATGCCACTATGCTAGCCCAGAGCAGGTTAGAACAGATACGAAATACGTCTTATGACAATGTTACCCCTGGCACTGTTAATGAAAATGTCTCTGCCAGTGCATCAACGAAGGGAATGGCTTACATCGTGCAACGGATTGTAGCTGATAATACCCCTGCGGCTGATATGAAGACGGTAACGCTGACCATAAATTGGACAGGTTCGCCGGCTGGCTCTGCCACCGGCGAGACTACAGTTCTGTTTACGACAAGCTTCGACACCGTGATAAAGAGGTACTAGTTAGCATGTCAGAGATAAAAAAGGAAAAAGAAGAAGGTGTGACCCTTATCGAACTTATGATCGTTTTGGTGATCGCCGCTATCCTGGTGGCGGGGATCTATTCCCTCTTTATCACCCAGCAGCGGTCGTATACTGTGCAGGATCAGGTGGCGGGGGCGCAACAGGATGCCCGCGCCGCCCTCACCCTGATGGCCAGGGATATCAGGATGGCTGGATTTTTGCTGGGGAGCGAAGGCTTTAATGTCAATGGTGCACAGTTTGCCGTAACTCCCAATAACAATGCCGGAGGTACTGATTCGATCACGGTGGCCTATGCAGCTGATGCGTTTATTTCAGGTGGAATCCCAGTCACGGTAACAAGTGTAAGCGGCACGTCAGTTACCCTCAGTGCCATTGCAGAATCCTCTTTTTTCGATTCCGCTCCGGGTGAAAACAGCTTTGTGGCATTTGAGGGTGTGGACCAAGTATATCAGATATCTAGTGGTATAGGCACTCAAACCCTCACGTTAACTGCATCCCCTCCAACGTATATTGCCAATGTGGGGGCCAAGGTCTTTCGTGCAAAGTCTATAACCTACTTCGTTCAAAACAATGCCCTCGAAAGAAATGAAAATGGTATTGATACTCAGCCCATAGCCGGGGATGGGATATCTACTATTGTGGAAGACCTTCAGTTCGCATATCAAGTGAGGGGGGTCAATTATTGGACTTTTGACGGGGTGTTAGATGCCGGTGAGACAAGTGATACGGCGCTGCCTGCAAGCACAACCAACGCTGATATCAGGATGGTCAGAATAAATATCATTCTGAGAACGGCAGTGCCTGATCCGGAAGAGACGAGCTTCTTCAAGCCTGCCTGCGAGGATCGCGGGCAAA
>MGQF01000103.1:22079-29189 GCA_001797745.1 Deltaproteobacteria bacterium RBG_13_52_11 | reverse complement strand
TACTACGGTAGTCAAGGCGAGGAATCTGTAGTGATGAGGCAGATTAAGAAACATACTAAGGGAGATTTACCATGGCTAGACTACACCGAACAATAAAGATCGTTGGCACCCAATCTCAGCAAGGAACGGCGTTGATCATAGCCGTAATGGTCCTCCTGATCCTCACCGTTATCGGCATCTATGCTATAACTACTTCTACGTTTGAGACAAAGATCGCCGGCTCTGAGCGGGAGTTTAAAGAGGCCTTCTACACCGCCGATTCAGGAGAACCCATAGGGATTGAGCTCATCAAGGCAATTATCCACTATGTCCCTGCCACTCGTAATGACCTCCCTGCCCCCTGGAAGGATACAGGCAATATCGCTAACGATCTATTTGCTGATAGCGTTCAAGAAATCTTCACCGATGGAATCAATGATGCTGCCCATGATACTGATGGCGATGGGAGAAACGATGACAACGCCAGGGACAACCCGGACATAGATGCCCAAGGTACTCTCGGGATCCCCTCGCGTGTGCGGCTCAGGGCAGATATAGATCGGCTTTCGTCCTATCAAATATCCGGTGGCGCTACTGAGTACGGCTCAGGATATGAAGGGATAGGACAGGGTGGTGGAGGGGACGTGGCAATCGTATACGAGATAGATTCTCTCGGCAGATATACTTACACCAATGCGGAGTCCGGTATTGAAGCAGGGTATCGTTATGTTGTCGGTATGCCTGGCGGGGAATAGTGAAATCGGCTCATGGGGCATAAGCCGATAAGGAGGATGATATGAAGGGAATAAAGAGTGTTGTAACAACGCTCATTGGTTTAACTCTGCTGTTTCTCATAGAGATTGGGTTTGCTCAGCCTGTCAAATATGAGCCTGTGCTCAATGATACCACAAAGCTTGTTAAGGTTATTAAGGATTGCTATGTCCCCTACATTGATACGAAAAAGCTTTATGCCGTCGTTGAAACATCTCCTGCTTCCTCTCCGGCTGAGACAGACAGAACGGGTAAAACCCAAAGCATTATCAAGGGAAAACCGGGTTCAGTGAATGATCAAACGCAAACCATTCAACAAACGCATCAGTATCCTCTATCTCCTGAGGTAGAGGTTAGAGAAAATGGTAAAAAGGGCCTGCGGTTGGATATAAAGACTATTGCCGGCGTCGGCTTCATCACCAAGGCGGATATCTATATTGTGAACAACGAGGTGGTAAAGATCATCATCGTCGACATGCAACAATAAGTAAGCGGAGAGAAAAAATGAGAAAAAAAAGTGTCGGGGGCTTACTGTTTACTCTACTCATTTTTAGCGTGACTACAGCATGGGGCATTGATTATACCGGCGAAGGCTCGAATTGCTCGATCCCGCCCTTTGTCCGCCAGGGGGCGCCCCCCAATGTCCTGCTCGATATCTCGGTTGAGACCCCGATGCAGGGCGCTGCGCATCCGGATATCACCTGTACAGGTGACCCAACCTCTGATACCTACGGTTGCTCCCCTGCAGCCTGTCGTTATACTGATGGGGCGACTGGAAGGAGGATCAGCAACTGCTATAACGATACTATGACGTACTACGGCTACTTTGACTCCTCTGCCAAATATGCTTACGATACCACCAATTTGTATTTTTACAAAAATACCTCTGGGTTATGGAGCGGCAACTTTCTCAACTGGGCTACGACAATGGCCATAGACGCAGTCAGAAAGTCCTTTACCGGCGGCAATAGGGATACGGATACCGCTACGGAAACTATCCTCTTGCGGGCAGATCAGAGGTTGAGCGCAGGCGACTCATGGTTCCCCATAAAACGGACTGATAGTGGTGGTAGTTTTACACCGCACTCAGGGACCATCTACATCGTCAACAGGGGAAAAGGGTTTGCCGTGTGCAGCGATGCTAGCTGTACCGTTACCTTAGATGCCAACAGATTCCCCGTATGTGGTACCGACTGTACAACAGTGTATCGAGCGCGGGTCAAGGTGTGTGAAACCGGTAAGCTTGAGGCGAACTGCATGGCCTATGGAAGCAATTACAAGCCTGTAGGCGTCTTACAGCGTTATACTGATAAGATGCGCTTTGGGCTGATCTCGTATGCCTTAGGCCCTGATAATAATAATGCGACCAACGGCGGGGTGATCAGGGCCAATATGAAGTGGATAAGCCCCACTATCGCCAAGGGGCTGAAATATCACAACAGCAGCGGCACCCTTGTCACGTGCACGACCACGGGGGGGTGTGCTAATCCCGAGTATGAGATAAATGCAGATGGTACCTTTCGCGACAATCCCGACGGTATCAGCGGCGCAAACAGCGGCGTCATCAACTATATGAATAAATTCGGCTATTTGCAAGGATACAAATCGCGCGACCCTATCGGCGAGATGTATTATGAGGCCATCAGGTATTTTAAAGGCTTTACAGATCCAACCTCTAACTATGTTCATTATAATGATGGGACGACAAATATACCTGAGATTGACGATGGATTCCCTGTCTACGGAAGCCATGCAAGCTCCACCCTCGATTGGCGTGATCCCATTATCTATACGTGCCAGCGCAACTTTATCATCGCCCTCAACGACGCCAACCCCTGGCTGGACAAGAGACTGCCAGGGACATCTTTTACTAGTTCCGCTAACGAAACTGATTATACGCCTGATGATCCTGATGTGGTTGACCACGGCGAGCCGTCAAACCCTGATACTGCCATCAATGTCACGACATTGACCAATCAAGTGGGCACCATGGAAGGGATCAACGGGACCAGCAGGTGCATCGGCTGTGTGATTGGCGGAACGTGTGACTTAGATCCTACTAGTAAGCTAATCACCAATCTGGGCGAAGTGCATGGCACCTGCCCGTGGCCGGGTAAGAGAAATTCTTACTACATTGCCGGCCTGGCCTACTATGCCCACACCACTGACCTGAGGACTGGCACTGGATGGGATGGAATGCAGAACGTATCCACGTACGTGATCGATACGCAAGAATCCAATGCAACTATGCTCGTCGGCAAGATGAATATGCTCTACCTCGCAGGAAAATACGGGGGGTTTAATGATCGGGATGGCAATAATCAGCCTAATCTCCAGTCCGAGTGGGACAAGGATGCCAATGGCTTCCCTGACTCGTACTTCTTTGCCTCTGACCCGAGCCAGATAGCAACTGCGTTGGAGACGACCTTTGGTGAGATCCTCCAGAAGACCTCTTCCGGAACGGCGGTATCGGTCCTCTCCACCTCGGCCGAGGGGGAGGGGTCCTTGTTCCAGGCCTTTTTTAACCCTGCGGTGTACGAGGGGTCGCGGAAGATCAGCTGGGTCGGATACCTCAATGCCCTGTGGGTCGATCAGTATGGCAATCTGAGGGAGAATACCGTTACTGACACCTATCCGGGGCTGGTGCTTACCGATGACTACATCATACAGTTTGCCTTAAATGTCGCCGGCGATACGGTGGTAAATCGATACCAGGATGCAAATGGGAATGGACAGATTGATACGGGGGAATTTGTCGATACCATCTCCCTCGCTGAGCTGAGGCCCATCTATGATTATGGGAGTATATTGGCAAATACGGACGAAGACGACCGGACGATATATACTTTTAAAGATGCTGATCAGGATGGTCAGCCAGCGCCTACCGGCGAATGGATTTCTTTTACTACCGCCAATGCCTCGACTCTGCGGACCTATCTTAATGCCGCCAGTGATACCGAGGCTTCAAATATCATCAATTTTATCCGAGGGGGAACCTTTACCGGCTGCCGGGATAGGACCATTGATGGGGATATCTGGAAGCTCGGCGATATCGTCTATTCCACCCCTTCTGTGGTAAGCAGGCCCATGGGGCAGTACCACCTCATCTATGGAGATACCTCTTATCTCCAATTTATGAGGGACCACAAGGACAGGAAGACCGTTGTCTACGTGGGTGGCAACGACGGCATGCTCCATGCCTTCAGCGCCGGGGATTATAATGAGGGGGATAACCCCGGCACAGGCTCAAAGACGGAGCGCGGCTGGTATAACGGGGGTGATAGGGGTAAGGAGATCTGGACATATATCCCCTACAACCTCCTCCCCCATCTCAAGTGGTTGACAGACCCTGATTACTGCCATGCTTATTACGTGGATCTGAAGACAAAGGTGGTGGATGCGCGGATCTTTACGAGTGGCGGGATCCACCCGAATGGTTGGGGTACGGTGCTCATCGGCGCCATGAGGTTCGGCGGCAAGGCCATTACCGGGGGGCCTGACGCCCGAACCTTCCGCTCTGCATATTTCGCCATCGATGTCACCGACCCTGATAACCCCGATCTCCTCTGGGAGCTTGCCGTCAACGACTCTCTAATCTCAACCGAAACGCGCTTCACTACATCCTATCCGGCCATCATTCGGCGCGGCGCAAAAGATACCGCAGGGAATTGGTATGTCATATTCGGCACAGGGCCGTCGGACTTCGACGGAGCAGGCGCAACAACTGGTCATGTCTATGTGCGCAATCTTTACACGGGAGCACTTGCAAAGGATTTTTCCATTGACATTGGCGGCAGCCCCTTCTTTATGTCCAGCCCAATCACCATTGACAAGGGCCTTGACGACGATGTCGATTTAGCATACATCGGTGCCACCTATTATAATTCAGGGTGGAAGGGAAAGATCTTCAGGATTAATACCGATAGTGATACTCCAAGCGACTGGGCCCTATCCACCTTTTTCTCTTCGAATACTTTTTTGCCTATAACCTCTGAGCCTTCAGCCGCCCTTGACCCCTATGGTAGGCTGTGGCTCTTCTGGGGCACAGGGCGTTACTTCTCCGACATCGATAAGGCCGATGGCTCGAGCCAGAGGCTCTATGGCGTGTGGGATCCGGGCACGGGAGAGTTCAGTGAATCCGATCTCAACGATGTCACTACATACCGCGTGGCTGATGGAGGGTATATTGATACAACTGGTGACGGTGCTACCGATATGACCTTTGTGGGCTATCTTGCTGCTAAAAGGGCCCAGTACAGCGCTACTTCAGGTACAAAATACGGCTGGTATTTGGACATAACCGGGGGAGAGCGGTTCCTCACCAAACCCACCATCCTGGGGGACATCGTCCTCTTCCCCACCTTTGACCCGAATGATGATCTGTGCAGTTACGGAGGCGACAGCTACCTCTTCGCCCTCTACTATGAGACCGGCACGGCATATGAGGAATCGGTTATAGGACTGAGCGCGACGAACACAATGACTACGAGTGGCGTTGCAAAAAAGGAGATCCTGAAAAAGCAATATCTAGGCGCAGGAATGCCGACCAGCGCCGTCATCCACGCAGGAAGGCAACAGGGGGTGACGGGTATGGTACAGCTGGGGACGGGGGTGGTGGCAACGGTCAATATCAACCCTGCAACGTCGCCTCAGAGTAGGGTAATCTTCTGGAGGGAAAAGGCTGAGTAAACTACCCCGCCAAGGGCGGGACTTTAGGGGGTAAGGATTCCAGGGGTCAAGGGTTCGGGTGAAAATCATTCAAATGACCAAAGGGTCACCTCCGGCATCTTTGTTGACCCCCTGACAGCTTGAACCTTTTTGGTCAAAAATCAAAATAAAACCTTCGCCTAATGCGAAGGTTTTTCTTTTATTCCCAGAGAGGGAAATTATAGCAGTGGTTCACCCTGTCTCTTAACCATCTCATAATACTTTAGAGCGCACAGGCCCACTTTTTACAAGGGGTCTTTTTAGTGCCCATTTTTGTCAGTTACGGGTATGAGAAAAAGGCCTTTTTTGTCTCCAAGCAGTATTATCATCTTTGACCTAATTAATTCCCTTTTAAAATCAGTCATTTAGCATCTCTGCGGCAATAAGATGTTGGCATTCATTCTGCACTAAATTATGGAAAGAAGTCTATCTACAAGGAGGGGCAGGGATGATGAAGATAGGTGTGAGAAGACATTCTGAAAAGGGTGTTACGATCATCGAGCTGGCGGTGGTGATGGCCATTATTGGCATCATGGCCCTCTTTATGACCCCGAGCATTGGGGAGTGGGCAGCCAGGTTCCGGGTGAAGGGCGCGACTAAAGATCTGGCAGATGCCCTGCAATTGGCCAGGTTGAAGTCGATCAGCGACGTAGTGGAATACAAGATCCTGTTGGATCTTGATAACCGACAATTCAGCGTCTGGAAAGGAAATCAGCGACAGAGTTCCACCGCTTGGCCCACGCAAGAAGGGACGACGATCACCCTGCCCAGCGGCGTAACAATCACTGTGGATGGGACTACCGCTGGGACTATAGACCGCATATTTAGACCGGACGGCACGGCCTTGGGAACGGGTGGTTTTGGGGGGGTAGGAGGGAACTCGACCAGCACGATTGCGTTAAATAATCCGAGCAACGATCAGTTTCAGATCATTATCTCCCGCACGGGGGCTGTGAGGGTAAACTAGGCGGGAGGAGGATAGGAAGAACCGGAGGTGATGTAATGGATAAGGTGAAAAATATCAAGGGTTTTACCCTTCTGGAGGTAATGATCGCCCTGGTCATCCTCGCCATCGGTCTGCTGGGCCTGGCAAGCCTGCAGGTCATGGCCATCAAGGGCAACTCCTTCGGGCAGCAGATGACGGTAGCCTCGACCATGGCTCAGAACCAGTTGGAGCAGCTGCGCCGAACCCCCGGCACCCTCGCCAATGGCAACGATATTGTTACTGACCAGAATGGGATAACGTATACCAGGGCTTGGACTGTAAATGTAAATCAACCTCAGCAGGGCATGAACACCGTTGTTATAACGATTAGTTGGACCGGCCCTACGGGTCAAGGGGGAGATGCTATTCGCTCCATTAACATTCGTACCATCATCTAACGGATATGAGCGGTATAAAAGCAAAAGATGCAGGCCTTACGCTGATCGAGCTCATGATCGTCTTGGTGCTCGCGTCAGTGGTGACGGCCTCCATTTACGCTACTTTTATCTCACAGCAGAAGAGCTACGCCACCCAAACCAAGGTATCGGATATGCAGCAGAACGCCCGGGCCGCCTTGACGCTCATGGAGAGAGATCTGAGAATGGTAGGCTCAGGCGTTGGCAGTAGCTTTACCGTGCAAGACTACTGGGGAAATAACGTTAGCAATG
>MGQF01000103.1:21753-22036 GCA_001797745.1 Deltaproteobacteria bacterium RBG_13_52_11 | reverse complement strand
AACCGTAGTCTATGCCGCTCAGCAGATCTCTACTGTTTCAATCGTGAGTGATACGAATGTCACCTTGGCCGATGCCGCAGGATTTGGGACAGTTAACGGAGCGCAGTATATCGCCTTTGAGACCGTAAACGGTATTTACACTATTCAAAGTATAGCTGGAAACACCCTTACCCTGACCAACGCCCCTCCTGGACATCTGACGAATATCGGGTCAAACGGTGCTCGGGCCTATCTGGTCAAGGCAATCACCTATCAAGTGGACACAGCCAGAAATACCCTGGAG
>MGQF01000103.1:20744-21704 GCA_001797745.1 Deltaproteobacteria bacterium RBG_13_52_11 | reverse complement strand
GCGCCGTGTTGGTCATTGCCATTGTCATGCTGCTGATTTTGAGCATCATCGGGATCTATGCCATGGGGTCTTCCGTCATCGAGATCAAGATCTCGGGGCAAAAAAAGTTCTACAACGCGGCCTTCAACGATGCTGACGGCGGCGTACAATATGCCCTGGCCCGCAACGAATTTGGGACTATGGGACCTGGGAGCGCCGACATATCATACTCTGCTCCGTCTAGTACACAATGTAATTTTGACGCAACAGTTTCCTATCTTGGCAATTCTCCCCCCCCTGTTGGGAGCGGAACGGGTCAGCGGGCAGGATTTATGGCGCACTACCACCGGATCCAGTCAACCGGCAGAGACGCCCCTGTTGCCCTGAGTAATTCGAGCGTCAACCTTGAGGTAGAGGGTTACCGTATAGGTTTTTAGAATAAGATAAGGAGCGATATGACGATGAAAACGGCAAAATATCTTATCGCGTTCTTCTTCATTGTCTTAATCATCCCTTTCCCGACGCATGCCGATGATACCTCTATCTACGATATCGCCCAAGATGTGAAACCCAATGTCTTGATCATCTTTGACAATTCGGGGAGCATGAAAACGACAGTGGACTATACTGATACCGTTACGTATACTGGTTCATATGCAACCAGCACCATCTATCAATATACATGCTCAAATTGGTGGTGGGATCGGAGGAATCGCCGTTGGGTTTGCCAGAGTTGGAGTTGGGTGGTATATACCGGCACCTTCACCGATACCAATCTTAATGGCATCCATGACTCTGATAGTAACATAAAAAAAGGAAACAGGCTGAACTACGACTATGGCGATGAAAAGGATAGGATAAGTCTGGCAAAGGAAGCGGTAAAGAATGTCATAGACCTGACCAAAGATTATGTGCGGTTCGGGATCTTGGTCCTCAACGGAGCAAAGGATATCAATGACTCCGGCGTTACGTATTCTCAAT
>MGQF01000103.1:11301-20731 GCA_001797745.1 Deltaproteobacteria bacterium RBG_13_52_11 | reverse complement strand
TACCGTACTCTCCACATCGTATGGGGGTGCTCAAATTATGGATCGTACTGACGCCCAGATTGAGACCCTCAAGACTCAAATAGACAATATGATCGCGAGCGGCGGCACCCCTTTGGCCAACCGTTTGATCAATGCCGCCACGTACTTCAGGGGGCAGTTCGGGAGCTATAGCTCGCCGCTTGACGCAACGAATTGGTGCAGAAAAAACTTCGTCATCCTCATGACCGACGGAAAGCCTGAAGGCGAAGGGAACAGTTATTACGCCGATGACGATGGTGAATACGACTTTATAGAAGATTTTCTTGATGCAAACGCCTCGTGCCGGGACTGCGATAGTGATGGTAATGATCCTAATCCAGATGATGAATATATCCATGGCGGCTCGGATTATCTCGATGATGTGGCAAAATACCTCCATGACACAGATGATTCCCTTAATCCCAGCCATACCATAACGGGAAATCAGAACCTCACCATCTATACCATCGGATTTACGATTGCTCACCAGTTGCTGGCTGATACCGCCACGAACGGGGCAGGGAAATACTATACTGCCAACGACGCCGACGAGCTTGCGGAGGCATTACTCGGGACCTTAATTTCCATCATCGAGCAGACCCAGACCTTCACCGCACCGGTGGTACCTGTGCAAAGAACGACGAGCGGGTCGGATATGTATGTATCCCTCTTTACCCCGAAATCGGATAGCAATTTTTGGCCGGGGTATCTGGTAAAATTGCACATCGGGGATAATGGGGAGCTTTTGGGCTATTCCACTGGTTACGGCACGGGTAGTGAGGTGGAGGTTACCGACAGCGATGGGGTTCTGAATGAAAACCTGGTTAAGCCCACGGATCCACCATATCCCGTTTGGGATGCGCAAGATAAGCTGAGGACCAGGACGACCTCGCGAAACATCTATACCTATTTAGGGACTTCCACAGCCCTCACGAATAGTTCTAACGCATTCAATACCACCATTATCACCAATACACTCTTGGACAGCCCGGAAAAACACCCGAATGCCCAGACCGGTACCGACTCCTATATCGATTTGATCAACTTTATCATAGGGCTGGATTCTTATGATGCAGACAAAAACAATGTTTATAACGAAAAACGCGATACGATTTTAGGCGATATACTCCACTCAAGGCCCCTGATCATCGATTATTCGGACACTCAGCGGGTGATCTACGTCGGCACCAATGACGGGCAAGTACATGCCTTTAGCGATACCGACGGTTCGGAAAAATGGGCCTTTATCCCTCCTGATCTCTTGCCTACCCTGAAGTATCTTGCTCAGGGTTCGGAGCACCCCTATTTTGTGGACTCCTCGCCAAAGGTCTATACCCTTGACGGTAACAATGATGGAGACCTTCTGGATGTTGGCACTGACAAGGTGATTATCATCTTTGGTGAGCGCGGAGGAGGGACCAGCTATACAGCCCTGGACGTCACCAATCCGGATGCACCTGTATTCCTGTGGCGGATTGATAATGCCAACCCCACTGTTGCTGGAATCCCGAATCCCACAACAATCATCTCCGAGATTGGGGAGAGCTGGTCTGAGCCCCAGATCGGAAAGGTAAAGGCGGGAACTGTTGGATTAGAGATTGATACGATCGTAGCCATTATTGGAGGTGGGTTCAGCGCTGATAATACAAAAGGGAGGGGTCTTTTCATAATAAACGTCTTAACCGGGGCATTGATCAAGCATTATACAATCGCAGATTCAGGCACCTATTCAGTCCTTGCCAATATGACCTCATGCATCCCCAGTACGGTTCTGGCAGCGGACACGACCTTTGACGGTTATATCAACCGGGTCTATGTCGGTGACACAGGCAGGCAGATGTGGCGGTTTGGTCTACAGAGAGAGAATAGCAGTGATTTGAGGACCGAAGATGGAAATGTAAACAACTGGACCCCTCGCCGTCTGTTTCAGGGATATACCAACACGAAGATCTTTTACCAGCCGGATCTCGTATTTGAGCCCGGCTATGCATACGTCTATTTTGGTACGGGTGATAGGGATAGCCCGATGCTTCTCCAATCTGGAGGCGCACCGATAGATCGATTGTATGCGGTCAAGGACCGCAATGAGTACGATGAAGACTTCAGCACATTAGGAGAGGGGGATCTTGCCGATCTGACCAGTAATGTGTTACAGGACCCAACTGACCCGGCGTACGCTTCTAAATTAGCCGAATTGAATGCAAAAGAAGGCTGGTTTGTACAAATGACGGCGGACGGTGAAAAGGTGTTGGCTTCACCCGTCGTTTTTTACGGGATGGTGCTCTTTACGACCTTTACCCCGAATTCAGATCCTTGTTCGTATGGCGGTGATGCTCGTGTTTATGCCGTAGATTATCTCAATGCCACGGCGATTATGGATTTGGATGAAGATGGCGATATTGACGAATCGGATCGCGCAAAAGATATAGGACATGGTATACCTACTGAGGTGGTGGTTACGATAGATAGCCAGGGTCAATCGAATGCCTATATCGGAGCAGGTGGGGGTATCATATTAATACATCTCCCGTCTCTAGGAGGAAATTTTACCATCGATTCATGGCGTGAAAATTTCTAATCACGCGTATTGTGTGAAGACTATAAAGGGGGCAGATATGTACAACTGTGGCGACAAGAACAGGACGCTGGTGAAGGTATGTGTGTCTTTTGTCTTGGCATTGATTGTCATGATACCTCTTGTTGGCAATGGAGAAAATACTCAGGATGGAGTTGCGTTCACAGGGAAGGCTCGTATTTTCAGTATTCAAATCGATCCTGATAAACAGTATATACTGCTTGTAGAGATGATCCCCGCTACTAAGAGCCGGCAGAAGGAGGTTAACGTCTTTATCGATAAAAATACCGTGAACGGTTTAACCGGAAAAAAAATCGCCATCAAAGATCTTAAGACAGGAATGGCGGTGGTGATAGACGGAACTAAGTTCATAGAGCAGAATGGTAATCAGAAGATAATTATCATAATGGCCACGCGAATAACGCCTCTTGTAGAATGATTTTTCAATTGTAACGGTAGGGTACGCGAGTAGGTATTAATATGGATGTCGCAATCCATGAAAGGGGATAAGCCTAAGCCGCCGATTAAAAAGGCGGTGTTTTTTTTATTACGTCATTGATGCTGACATATATTGTCAATGCCAATGACAAATTGAGTCTCTGGTTTAAAAACGTATCTCACTCATTATTTTTTTAACCGATATTTCCCTTTAAAATCAAAGCATTAGAAACATGCAGCAGACGAAGAGATGGCATCTGATTTGCAAAAAATTATACAGATCAAAAGAAACAGTGGGGGAGGGCAGGGTTGAGTGGAAGGAAGGAAGGATAAGAGGATAGGAGATATCACGATGAATCAATTAAGAGACACAAAAGGCATGACCCTTCTGGAGGTAGCCATCGCCCTGTTCATCCTCGGCATCGGCCTGTTGGGCCTGGCAGGCTTGCAGTTGGTCGCCCTGAGGGGCGATACCATGGGGCAGCAGGCTACCCTGGCGACTACACTGGCCAAGAACAAGCTTGCGGAGTTGAAAGATGCCAATCAGCTTACTGACGGCGCGGATCAGTATATTGATAAGGCCAATGGGGTGACCTACTCCAGGCAGTGGACTGTGCAACCTGATGTACCACAGCCGGCGTTGGCGACTGTACAAGTTCAGGTTTCATGGCGAGGGGCGATGGCGGATCGAGCTGTTACCGTGAGCGCCGTAGCCCCTCAAACGTGAGAGGAGAGGGGAGGGGGCACCACGTGGCGATTTTTGTCACTCTTAAGGACAAATTGGGTTATACCACCCCTCACAGAGCAGTCCTTTTTGCCTCCAGTGTCCTATTTTTCCCTAATAAAATTAGGGAGTTATCATTAAAACGATAAATAAGATATTGGCATCCAATATGCAATTAATCTATGAAGTCCTTGAAAATGGGATTGGAGCTTGTAGGGAGAGATAGGATCATGGCAGACAATGAAGCGAAATATAAGGTTATCTTTGAAGGTGCGGCAGCCAAGGACTTCAGCCTGGTGGACAAGCTGGCAAAAAATCTTCAGAACCACTGTCATCTCTCTTCCCAGGTCGTTACCAAGATGATGAGGTTGGCCCCCCTCACGGTGAAAAATGGGATCGACCTTAAAGAGGCCCAGCGGTATCAGAGGGCCTTGGAGGAGATGGGGGCCAAGGTGAAGATCGAGCCGCAGAACGGCCCTGATGAGCTAAAGAAACACTGACGGAATATGCGGAAAGGCGGTTTCGTTTTGACTGAGGAGTAGGAAGTGCGGCAAAAATTTTTTGGTTCCCTCCTTCTCATCCCCCCCGAGGGAGCGGGGCTTCCAAGGCCCCCTCCCTCCCCCTTTTTTAGGAGAGGATTCAAGGGTTCGAGGGGTCTAGTGAAAAACCTTCTGGCAAGAAATAATGAAGAAAAAGGGCTAAGGATTCTATTCCGCTCTGTCGCTCTGCGACATCCCGCCATTCAGATTTTTATACAAAGTAGGGCGGGACTTATTTAAAAGCCGGGATCTGTCGCCATTCCCGCTTCGGGATCTAGCCAGCGAGCCACCTTCGGGAGCGCGGGAGCGACACCCCATCCATAAAAATATCCGATTGGTAGGGGGCCGCTAAGCGGGAGGGGTCAAGGGGTCGGGTGAAGTTAAAGCATTCAGCAAATCATTGAATAAAAATCACTTGAATCCTGGAATCCTAGGACCCTATTGTTTCATTTCTTCAAAAACACTGCCCCGGTGCTCGCTGAGCTGACCATCTGCGCATAGCGGTACATGTACCCGGACTTGATCTTCGGTTCCGGGCTTTTCCATGCCGCAAGCCGGCGCTTTATTTCCTCATCAGTGAGGTGCACCTGAAGCCTTTTTGCGGGTATGTCGATCTCGATGATGTCGCCGTCTTTGAGCACGGCGATGGGCCCTCCCTCGGCAGCCTCGGGCGAGATATGTCCGATGGCAGCACCCCTGGTCCCCCCTGAGAACCTTCCGTCGGTAATGAGCGATACCTCCTTGTCCATGCCGATGCCGGCGATGGCTGAGGTGGGGGCGAGCATCTCTCTCATCCCCGGACCACCCTTGGGACCTTCATAGCGGATGACGATCACCTCGCCTTTGGCGATCTTTTTGGTCAAGATAATCTTGAGGGCCTCTTCTTCGGATTCAAAGACCCGAGCAGGACCCTCATTTATGAGCATCTCCGGGTCAACAGCCGAGACCTTGACCACTGCCCCTTCAGGGGCCAGATTGCCAAAGAGGCAGGCGAGGCCGCCCGTGGGGTGATAGGGATTGCCCAACAACCGGATCACTTCTGGATCGAGGATGGGCGCTGATTTAATATTTTCTTTCACCTGTTTTCCCGTGACTGTTAGACACTCGGTGTTGAGCAACCCCCCCTTCGCAAGCTCCCCCATGAGGGCGGGAATGCCGCCAGCCCGATGGAGATCCTGGAGGTGGTGTGGGCCGCCAGGGGAGAGATTACACAGGTGCGGGGTTTTGCTGCTGATCTGATTGAAGATCTTCAGGTCAATCTTCAGCCCCGCTTCATAGGCCACAGCTGGCAGATGGAGGGTCGTATTGGTGGAGCCGCCAAAGGCCATATCGACTGCAATGGCGTTGGCAAAGGCTTCCATGGTTAGGATGGCTCGCGGCATTATTCCTCGCTCGATGAGCTCAACCACCTTTTTCCCGGCCTCCTTGGCCAGGCGCAAGCGGGCGGCATCCACAGCAGGAATAGTGCCGTTACCGGGCAGGGCTATTCCCAAGGCCTCGGAAAGGCAGTTCATGGAGTTGGCCGTAAACATACCGGCGCAGGAGCCAGGTCCCGGGCAGGCAGCGCCTTCCAACTCCAAGAGGTCCTCAGGGGACATCCGCCCTGCAACCACCTTGCCCACTGCCTCAAAGACCGTGATGACGTCCGTTTCCTTACCCCCGTGCCAGCCTGTGAGCATGGGACCGCCACTCACCAGGATGGCGGGGATGTTCAGCCGCGCCATAGCCATCATCATCCCGGGGACGATCTTGTCACAGTTAGCGATCAGGACCAGCCCATCAAAAGGGTAGGCCATGGCCATGACCTCCACCGAATCGGCGATGAGCTCTCGTGACCCGAGAGAGTATTTCATCCCCTCATGCCCCATGGCGATACCGTCGCAAATCCCGATGGTGGCGAACTCCAGGGGTGTTCCGCCAGCCATCCTGATCCCCTCTTTGACGGCCTGGGCGACGCGGTGCAGGTGGATATGGCCGGGGATGACCTCGTTGGCCGTGTTGGCTACGCCTATAAGAGGCCTCTCTAATTCCTCATCAGTGTACCCCATGGCCTTGAAGAGGGAGCGGTGTGGAGCCCGTTCCAACCCCTTTTTCATGACGTCTGAACGCATTGCAGCCTCCTCATCGAATCCCTTCCTCTTCTTCCTTGAGCAGTTTGTAATCGATGCTGTCCACCAATGCCTGCCAGCTGGCCTCAATAATGTTCTCCGACAACCCTACCGTCCCCCACCTGGCTTGTCCGTCCCAAGACTCTATGAGCACCCGGGTAATGGCCCCAGTCCCCTCCTGGGCGGAGAGGACCCTGACCTTGTAATCGAGGAGCTTAACATCCGTGAGTTCAGGATAAAATTTTTCCAAGGCCTTTCTGAGGGCGTTGTCCAGGGCGTTTACCGGCCCGTTCCCCTCAGCGGCTGTGTGTTCAACCTGATCACCCACCTTCACCATGATGGTGGCTTCAGAAAAGGCGGGAGAACCATCACCTCTTTTCTCCACAATCACCCGAAAGCCCAGCAAATCAAAGAACTTCTTGTGACGCCCCACTGCCTTTTTGATGAGGAGTTCAAAGGATCCCTCGGCCCCCTCGAATTGATACCCTTGATTCTCCAGCTCCTTTAAGGAAGCTAAGATCCGCTTGGTCGTCGAATCTCCTTTTTTAAGCTTGATGTTAAACTCCTCTGCCTTGGCGAGAACGTTGCCTTCACCGGAAAGGTCAGAGATGAGGATCCGCTGCGTGTTTCCCACCAACTCAGGCCTGATATGTTCGTAGGTGAGGGGGCTCTTGCGGATGGCGCTCACGTGCACCCCCGCCTTATGGGCAAAGGCACTGTCACCCACGTAGGGTTGATGCTTGTTATGGGTTAGGTTGGCCAGTTCGCTCACGAATCTGGAGGTATCTTTGAGCTTTCGCAGGCGATCATCAGTGAGGCACTGGATACCCATCTTCAACTGAAGGCTGGGGATAATGGAACAGAGATTGGCATTGCCACATCGCTCCCCAAGGCCGTTGATGGTCCCCTGGACCTGGACTACCCCTCCTTCTTTGACAGCCATGATGGTGTTAGCCACCGCTAGATCGGAGTCATTGTGGCAATGAATCCCCAGAGGGGTTGTGATCGAACCTCTTACCTCTCTGATGATCTCTGCCAGTTCAAAGGGCAAGGTGCCGCCATTGGTGTCACAGAGCACGATGCAGTCCGCCCCTGCTTCCTCGGCGGCCTTGATAGTCGACAGGGCATACGCCTTATTTCCCTTGAAGCCATCGAAGAAGTGTTCGGCGTCGTAGATGACTTCAGGCACGTGCTTTTTGAGAAAAATGACGGTTTTAGCTATAAGTTCCAAATTTTCCACTAAAGAAATATCCATGGCGGTCAGGGGGTGCATATCCCACGATTTGCCAAAGATGGTTATCACCTCTGTCTTCGCCTCCAAAAGGGCGCGGGTATTGGCGTCTTTATCAGGTGGAACCCCCTTTCGACACGTGCTCCCAAAGGCCACGATCTTTGCTGAGGCAAGGGGGATTTTCTCCACTTCACGAAAGTACTGGACATCCCTGGGATTTGATCCGGGCCATCCACCTTCGATATAGTGGACCCCGAGCTCGTCAAGCTTCTGGGTGATCCTGAGTTTATCTTCCACGGAGAAAGAGATATCTTCCCCCTGGGTTCCATCCCTCAAGGTAGTGTCGTAGACCTTTACCTCCATTTCATCCATTCCCCTTGCCTAAATCAAAGGCCTCGTGGAGTGATCGTACCGCGAGCTCTGTATATTTTGTATCGATGATACAAGAGATCTTGATCTCCGAGGTGCTGATCATCTTGATGTTGATTCCTTCCTGAGCCAAGGCGCCGAACATCTTGGAGGCAACCCCGGAATGACTTCTCATCCCCACCCCCACCATTGAAACCTTGGCTACATCGTCTTCTGCAATGACCTCCTTGGCGCCCAACTCTTTGGCCAGGGATCGGGCTAGCTTGAGGGCCTTGGGGAAATCCGCCTTGGAGATGGTAAAGGCCATATTGGCAGAACCCTCCTCCAGGCTGGTGGTCTGGATGATCATGTCCACCAGGATGTTCGCCTCGTTGATGGCGGTAAAGAATTGGGCGGCGATACCCGGCCGATCAGGCACCCGGGCGATCTCAATTCGGGCTTGATTCATGTCATAGGTTACCCCTGATACCAATACCTGCTCCATATCAACTTCCTCCTCGCAGACGATGGTCCCTTCACCTTCATAAAACGATGACCGGACGTGAACGGTTACCCCATATTTCTTGGCAAATTCCACTGACCTGGTCTGCAGCACCTTGGCCCCCAGGCTGGCCATCTCCAGCATTTCATCGTAACTGATCCGATCGATCTTGCGCGCTTGAGCGCAGATGTTCGGATTGGTGGTAAAGACGCCATCCACATCGGTATATATCTCACAGAGGTCTGCCTTGAGGGCGGCAGCGATGGCCACAGCGGTGGTATCGGAGCCCCCTCTGCCCAGGGTGGTGATATTCCCCTGTTCATCCTCTCCTTGAAATCCCGCTACCACGACGATCCGCCCCTCACGGAGCTCGGAAAAGATCTTGTCGGCGTCTACGCTGGTGATCCTCGCCTTCCCATGGGTACTATCCGTGCCGATCTTTATTTGGTGTCCGAGAAAGGACTTGACCGGATGTCCCATTGAGTTTAAGACGATAGCGAGCAGCGCTGAGGAGACCTGCTCTCCCGTGGCGAGGAGTACGTCCAACTCCCTCTCATCGGGCTCCCCGGTTGCCTCTTTTGCCAGCGTGAGGAGCCTATCGGTCTCTCCAGCCATGGCCGACACGACGACAACCACATTGTTTCCTTGGTCTTTGGTCTTGACCACCCGTTTGGCAACGTTTCGAAACCGCTCAAGGTTGGCAACCGATGTGCCCCCATATTTTTGCACGATCAAGGCCATCCTCGATATACCCTCCTATCCTTACGTGCTATAAAGAATGCTCATTATATACCTTGCGATGCAACTCTTCAATCATCATGTCGTATCGATCATCTTGGGCCTCCAATACAATCTCTCGTCGTTCGGCGTCCAGATAACGTAACGTTATCCAGAGGGATTTGTGGGGCACGGCCTGGGGGATCCTGTCGGCCCATTCTATTACGGTC
>MGQF01000103.1:0-11289 GCA_001797745.1 Deltaproteobacteria bacterium RBG_13_52_11 | reverse complement strand
CTGATATATTCTTCATAGTCTATGCCAAGGAGCTCTTTTTCATCTTCGAGCCGATAGAGGTCTAAGTGGAAAAGGGGGAGGGGGCCTTCATATTCATTGACAAGCGTAAAGGACGGACTAGCCACCTCTCCATCCTCAATGCCCATGCCCCGGGCTATACCCCTGACGAGGGTGGTCTTTCCTGCCCCCAACTCCCCAGAAAGGGCGATGATATCACCCCTGGTGAGAATCTCGCCCAATAAGGACCCTATCCGCTCAGTCTCTTGATGGGTATGAGAGGTGATTTCCACTGTCCTGCCTGTTGGCACGGGCTTTCACCTCGCTCAGGGCAACGGGGAGGTAGTCGATGATGTCGCTCGCGATGAGGGGGATTTCCCCTAACTCGTGGGCAGCTATATCTCCGGACAATCCGTGAAGGAATACCCCCCATTTGGCAGCCTCCAGGGAGGGGAGCCCTTGGGCAATAAGACCGCCGATCATGCCGGTGAGGACATCCCCAGTACCTCCTGAGGCCATACCTGGGTTGCCGGTCTGGTTGATGTAGACCTCCTCCTGAGGGGTGGCGATGACGGTTCTGTTCCCCTTGAGGACGACGATACAGCCGTATGTGGAGGCAAATTCCTTGGCAACTCCTATCCGGTCCGCCTGCACCTTTTGAGTTGTGGTGCCTGCGAGGCGCGCCATCTCACCAGGATGGGGAGTGAGGACTACGGTGCCCTTGCATTTCTTCAGGACCTCTGGCCGTAGGGCCAGGGCGGTGATTCCATCGGCGTCTATGATGAGGGGGACTGGAACCATAGGGATGAGCTCCAAAAGGAGCTCCTGAACTTGGGGCTGGATGGAAATCCCTGGGCCCAGGGCCAAGGCTGTTTTCCCCTCCAAGAGCTGTCGGATCCTTTCCGCTGCGTCAGCGGAAAGGTATCCTGCTGCTGCATCCGGAAGGGGTTCAGTCATGGCCTCTGTGAGTTTCGCCTCGAGGATGGGATTGAGGCTGGCAGGTATACCGAGGGTGACGAGACCAATCCCTGTACGCAGGGCTCCGTGGCAGACCATGGCTGCTGCCCCGGTTTTACCCGGTGAGCCAGCCAAGACGAAGAGGTGGCCGTAATCCCCTTTATGGGCCTGGGCAGGTCGGGGGGCAAGGAGCCTCAAATCCAGCTCATCTGGGTCGATGAGATGGGTCTTGATATTGGCTTCTTCTATGAGCGAGCGGGGGATACCGATGTCGACGACCTCTAATTTCCCCACATGATGCGCGCCAGGTTCGATCATCTGTCCGATCTTGGCCAGGCAAAAAGTGGTGGTCAGGGTGGCTTGGATGGCTGCCCCTAACACCTTTCCTCCCGTAGCATCAATGCCAGAAGGGATGTCAACGGCCATCACCGGTTGAGGGAGGGAATTAATAAAGGGTATAACTTCCTTGAGATGGCCCTTAACCTCTGAATTCAGCCCGGTACCAAAGATGGCATCGACAATGAGGCTCGCCCCAGAAAACTCCTTTTTTACCCGAATAAAATCACCTTTGTAGATGACCTCTACCAACTCTCCCCCCATATTGAGCCACACCTGGAGGTTTGTCAGGGCGTCACCTTTTACATCACCTATGGATGCAAAGAGGTATACTTCCGTATGTACCCCCCAATTCTTCAGGTGTCTGGCGATGACGAAGCCATCACCACCGTTGTTTCCTGGGCCTGCCAAAATGGCGACCCATCCTGTGCGGACCTCGGGGAAAAAGCGCACGAGGAGTTCAGCAGCACCCCTTCCGGCATTCTCCATCAAGACGATGCCGGGGATACCACACTCTTGGACGGTTCTACGATCCAGGTCTTGCATTTGGTTGGCGGTTACCAGTTTCACGTTATGCCTCCAACAACACGTGGGCGACCCCATATTCTGCTTCATGGGAGATGCTCACAAAGATCTCCTTAATCCTTTTTCCCTGGCAGATCTTTGCGGCATCACCCCTGAGGCCCATCCGAGGCCGTCCCAGGGAATCATTGATGATCTCTATCTCTTTCCACGCTACCCCTTGGAACATCCCGATGCCTAGGGCCTTTAAAAAGGCCTCTTTGGCGGCAAAGCGGAGGGCTAAATGCTTGCCCGGCTGGGCCTTATTATGGCAGATCGATAACTCCTGCGGGGTAAATACCCGCTCGCGGAGGCGATCTCCCCATCTTTCCAGGGCCCGCTCAAACCTCTCTATTTTTATGATGTCGACGCCGATACCATAGACCATTACTAAAAAGATAGCGAAAGGAACAAAAAAAAGCAATGGTTTTAAAATCTTGATCTTTTAGGGACTGTTTGAATAATAGCCGCCTCGTAGGTTAAAAGAGGGTCTCTATCTTTATTTTCGGCAGGCCTACGTATTAGATTACAGGTAGCTGTGTAAACCAGAGAGCAGGAAGTTTACCCCAAAATAGGTAAAGATGACCGCACAAAAACCTATTATGGAAAGCAGGGCGGTCTTTTTCCCCCGCCACTCGTGGGTGTATCTGGCGTGTAAGAAGGCAGCGTAGATAAACCACGTAATTAAGGACCAGGTTTCCTTAGGATCCCAGCTCCAATAGCTGCCCCAGGCATAGCTAGCCCATGCTGCGCCGGTGATAATACCGAGGGTCAGCATGGGAAACCCGATGACAATAGCTTTGTAATTTATTTCATCTAATGTCTGCAATGAGGGTAGCCAGCTTATAGGGCCGCGAGGGGATGACCCCCTTTTTGACTGAATTATGTAGGCAATGCTTATCCCAAAGGCGATGGCGAAAGCAGCATAGCCAAGGAAGCAGGTAATCACGTGGATGGCCAACCAGTTGCTTTGCAGGGCAGGCATGAGAGGGCTGATATCGCTCTTTACCCCCCGTACCAAAGAGGTTACGGCAATAGTGATGGCAGCCAGAGGAGCGGCGATGACACCGATGTTCCTCTGGTGATATCTGATATCAACGATTAGATACACCACGACGATGGCCCAGGAAAAAAATACGAGGGATTCATACATATTAGAAAGGGGTATATATCCGTATCCCGTGGTGTGACTCTCCCACCAGCGGAGCAACAAACCCATGAGGTGAATGAAAAAACCAGTGAGGATAACACCGTAAGCAAACCTGCCCAACGCCTGCTTTTTTGTTGCCATAAAGAAGAGGTAACACACAAAGGCGATGATATAGATAAGCATGGCGCAGTTAAAGAAGTAAGGATTATACACTTCGAGCCCCTCCTCAATATTTCGCGGTTATTGAACCAGATATTGAAAAGTGTGTCAATGGTTATTATATTAAAGACGCAATCGAGCCTTTTTTGTTGAAAAAAAGTCATGGATAAGCGGGATTATTATGAAATCTTAGGAGTAACTCGTAACGCCTCCGATGAGGATATAAAAAAGGCGTATCGGCGGATGGCCTTGAAGTACCACCCCGATCGCAATCCGAGCGACAAAGAGGCTGAAGAAAGGTTCAAGGAGGCGTCAGAGGCCTACGAGGTCCTCAGGGAACCAAACAAGAGGGAAATATATGACTTTTACGGACACGATGGCCTCAAGAGCTCTGGGTTCACGGGGTTTAGAGGCTTTGATGATATATTTTCCTCATTCGGCGACATCTTCGAAGAGTTTTTTGGTTTTTCCCCTCGTTCCTCCCGAAGGGGTGTAAGACCTGGCGCGGATCTCAGATATGATTTGAAGATATCCCTGTTGGATGCTGCCTTCGGTATGGAGACTGAGATCGAGATCTTCAACAAGGGACGTTGCGATGTGTGCAACGGAACAGGAGCACAAGCTGGTTCCACACCTCAAGTGTGCCCTCACTGTCACGGCAGGGGACAAATTAATAGGTCCCACGGCTTTTTTACTATTAGTACTACGTGCTCTTATTGCCGCGGTGAGGGGAAGGTAATCTCCAATCCTTGCAAGTCATGTGGAGGGGCGGGGCTGGCAAAGAAGAGGAAGAAGGTTTCTCTTCAGGTTCCCCCCGGGGTGGATACTGGTTCCCGTCTCAGGCTGAGAGGAGAAGGGGAGGAAGGGGAAAGGGGTGGCCCTCAAGGTGATCTGTACGTCATTATCTATGTTGATCCCCACGAGTTTTTCGAGCGGGAAGGGGACGATATTATTTGTCGCGTCCCCATATCGTTTACCATGGCTGCCCTCGGGGGCGAAATTGAAGTCCCCACCTTGGATGGCGCCAAGAAGATTCATATTCCCAAAGGGACCCAACCAGGGGAGATATTCAAGTTACGGGGTGAAGGAATTCCTCACCTTCACAGCCGAGGCAAAGGGGACCAGATTATACAAGCCGCCGTCTTGGTACCCACAAAACTCACCAAGAGACAGGAAGAGCTCCTCAAGGATTTTGCGGCATTGGAAGAAGAGCGGGGAGGGACGGGAGGGGGTAAATGGCGGCAGAAGAAGTAAAAGCCTGGTGCCCCCGTTGCTGAAAGGTAATTCATGGGGGAGGTACCCCCTACCGTCCTTTCTGTTCACAGAGGTGTAAGCTCATTGATCTCGGCAAGTGGATAGAGGAGGAGTATCGCATCTGCGGAGATAAACCGACGTCCGAAAAAAAAGGAGAGGGTAGGGGAGGAGGGGGAGGGTTGTAAATTATTCCCTGAAGCTTTACTTCGTTATCTTTCTATCCCCACCCTGGATTGAACTCCTCTCTGATAGTAGTGCTTTATTTCCGCCATCTCAGTGACCAGATCAGCCCGTTCAATCATCTCTTGCGCGGCATAACGGCCCGTGAGAATCAATTCCACGTTTGAGGGGCGTTCATCCATCAGTTTCAAAACTTCTTCCTTGTGTATAAGCCCAAATTCTACTGCCACGTTGATTTCATCTAGAACCACGATATCGTATTTTCTTCCTGATATTACGCTTCGAGCCAAGGCCATGGCCTCTTGGGCTAGTTTGATGTCCTCGGAATCTATTTTTTTGCGACTTACGAGGTGCCCACGCCCCATTTGTCTGATTGTTAGGTAAGGAGTCAATTTTTTGGCCGTCTCCAGCTCACCATACTCAATGTTTCCCTTCATGAACTGAATCATGAAGGTTTTATAACCGTAACCTGCAGCCCGAACTGCAAGACCCAGTGCTGCGGTGGTCTTACCCTTTCCATTCCCTGTATAAACCTGGATCATTCCGTGCGATAATCTCTTTTTTTTCATCCTAATATCCATATTAAGGATATCATTTTATTACAGAGCATTACAAATGATTTGTTATAAATGATATCAGATTTTCATTTCACAGATAAGCATGATCATAAATAATGACTTAACAAAATGGGAGAGGACACAACTGAGATGCAACGAGCCCCTTTGAAAGATAATAGATAATTGATTTTAGTTTACATAATATATCTTATCAGACAAAATAAGATGTAAACTTATCTTTCTAAAATCGAGGGCTTCTTTCAAGTAGGTTAATCGTTATAATCTCTCCTATAACGTCATCGTTTTGAATTGACACATACCCGATACTGTTCGCCTTGGCGGAATAATTATCAGTGGGAGAACCTGGATTAAAGAAAAGAATTTCCCCGCGTTTGTGATTGGCACCGTTATGGCTGTGTCCGTAAATGATGCACTTCACCCCATCATTTCTAAAACGTTTTTCGATCTTTTCTTCTAAGTCGTATGGCCCTCCCCACCCATGAATTAATCCGAACTTGATGCCCATTTTTTCAAAGACTATTTTTTTTGGTAGCAATTTTTGTAACTCCGGTGGATCCATATTCCCACAAACGGCTACGAGATTACCAGCTGTCATCTTATTTAAATAATAATATACTGCCGGAGTGGTAAAATCGCCTGCATGGACCACCATGTCGCAATCCAAAAATCGATCCCTGAACAGATCTATGAAATTTTTGGTTAGGTATGACAGGTGAGTGTCAGAGATTACGCCTATTAACATGGCTTATAAGTGTTTTTTTAAAAAATATAAAAAAACGATACCGACTTTATAACTATTTTATATGTAATAATATCATATAATATTTTACTTAAAAAGTTGCAATTTTCTGGAAAATCTTATGTAAAAACGGCTTGGCTGTCAACTCTTAATCCTTCCTTGATTACATCAAGGAAAAGTGGTATTTAGAATATAAGATGGAATTGAATGTAACGTGCACTATCTTAGCAGGTGGCGGAAGCCGTCGCATGGGGCAGAACAAGGCCTTCATACAAGTTGGAGGGGTCCGACTTTTCGATTATGTCTACGGTAAATGTCAGGAACTTTTCCCCGAGATTATCATTGTTACCAATCAACCCCAGCAATTTAGTGAATACCAAGCACACATTGTGCTGGATGAGATCCCTGGTACTGGTTCGTTGGGGGGGCTTTATACGGGCCTCATAAAGGCAAGCAATTATCATACTTTTTGTGTGGCCTGTGACATGCCTTTTCTCCAAACCGAACTCATCACTCATCTCACAGAGAAGAGATTCCACTACGATGTAGTAATTCCTCTCACCGGGGAGGGATTAGAGCCCCTACATGCCCTCTACTCAAAGCGATGTATAGAACCTATTAAAAAGCTTTTAGAACGGGGTGAGTTGAAGATTACAAAGCTTCTTCCTGAGGTACAGGTTGGGTATTGCAAGGAAGAGGAGATGAAAAAGATCGACCCTTTTCTTACATCGTTTACCAACGTCAATACGAAAAAAGACCTCTTGATGATACAGAGGATGTTAAAGGGTGGCCAATGGATAGAAAAGCTCGAGGCCTACTAAGGTATACATCCTTAATCCTACTACTCTTTATCATCCTTTTTACCCCCCTACCCTCTTTTGGCGCATCTTCTCAAGAACTTTTTCAAGTGGGAACCGGAGCCTTTAATGAAGGTTTTTATCAGGTAGCTGAAGCGCAGTTTCGTGCGTTTTTACGGACATATCCCCATCATACTGATGCCAAAGAGGTTATGTACCTTTTGGGAAAGGCGCTTTACGAACAGAAGAAGTTTGCTGAAGCCAAAGAGGTTTTTATTGAATTACTTCGGTCACAGATGGCCTTTCAAGCGAGCGATGCAGTATATTTCTGGCTGGGCCGTTCCTGTGAAAAATTGGATGATCTAACTAGTGCTCAAAGCAATTTTCTGACTGTTGTTACGAAGTATCCCCACAGTCTTTGGTTTCAATCTTCTCTCTTTTTGCTCGGTAAGATTTCATTTCAAGAGGGACAATACAAAAGATCGGAGATGTACCTCAGAAAATCCCTCCAAGACCTCAAAATTACTCCTTCTCTGTCCTGTAGCTCAAAGTTCTGGCTGGGACTCGCACTCTATGAACAAGGGAGATACAAAGAGACAGAAAACCTTCTCCAGGAGGTCGTTGACAGCAGATTAAAGGAAGATCTTCTCGAAGAGGCCCTTTATTGGTTGGGCGAAACTCATATTAAGCTGAAAAAATATAAAAGAGGTGCTGCAATTTTCCGATCCCTGCTGAAATATTTTCCCCAATCCTCTTTATCTCCTCATGCCCTCTATGGAGAAAGTTTATGTCTGTACATGTTTGAAAGGAAAGAAGAAGCATTAAAAGGGCTTTTGACTTTAAAGAATAGCTTTTCCCACACGCTGCTACTTCCCCACGTCTTGTCATTTATGGGAGAAGTATACATCGGACTCAATAGATATCAAGAGGCTATAGAGGTCATCAAAGAATTTCTCAGCCGCTTCCCTCAGGATCAGATGAGAGGGCAAGCTCTTTTGAACCTGGGATGGTGTTATCTCAAGCGAGGAGACCTCGCACAAGTTAAGGAGGTAACCTATGAAATAGTGAAGTTGTCCCCCACTGAGCGCGAAAAGGTATTGGCACAATATATTCTTGCTGAACTCAATACCTACGACGGAAACTGTAAGGAAGCGATGCCCTATTGGTTCAACCTTCTCAATGCCGCTCCCTATCGCCAAGATGCCCTCTTTAAAATAGCCTTATGCTCCTTTCAAGAAGAAAAGTTTAAGGAAAGTCTAGTTAATATAGATCTTTTGCAGTTAGAATACCCGAATTTTTACAAGATGGGTGAAGTCCTTTGGATTCAGGGTGAATCATTCAGGGAACTAGGAAATATAACCGAGGCGAGCAAGGCCTACCTAAGAGTCATAAAAGAATATAGAAAGACATCGTGGCATCCATGGTGTCTCTACAGGCTGATAGCTATTTTCTTGGATGAAGAAGATATATATGAAACAGAAAAATATTTTGAGATTTTGAAGAAAAGACATTTCTCACATGAGCTATTTTATGAAGCTGCCCTCAAAATTGGCATAAAAAAAGCAAAAAGGGTTGAATATGAAGCATCTCTTAATTACCTCACTCTCGCTGCGCATTCTCCGAATATAACCGTAATGAAAAATGCCGTTTACTGGCAAGGGGAGATTTATTTCAAACTCAATGAATACCAAAAGGCTTTTAATTCATATCAAATGGTCGTCGTTGAGAATCCTTCCCCTGGAGATGCTCTCTCTGCCATGGCCTATTTGGAGATGGGGAACATTAAATATCTCTTGGATGATCAAAGGGAAGCGAAAGAGTCGTATAAGAAGGCTATAGAAGTCTCTCATGACGACAAGTTTAAAGAAAAGGTAAAGTTACTTTTAAAGGAGTTAAAAGAGTCAAAGCGTGGAGACACCTAATGGTGCGATGGAAGATTAGGGAGATGACCAGGGATCACTTAGAGCAAGTCATGGAAATTGAGAGGGCGTCTTTCCCCACACCTTGGACTACGAGCATGTTTCTTTATGAATTGACCTCTCCTCTTTCCTTCCATTTTGTGGCATCTAAACGGGAAAATCGGAGTGATATAGTTTTATGCTATATCATCTTTTGGATGTTCAGGGGGGAGGTCCACATATTAAACTTAGCTACTCACTCTGCTTTCCGCAAGTTAGGGATCGCCCACTCCCTCCTTCTCTTCACTCTAGATTTCTGTTATCGAAGAGGAGGTATACTGTATCTTTTAGAGGTCAGAAAAGGAAATCGGACTGCCATAAACCTCTACCAAAAAGTGGGGTTTGCTTCATGGGGATTCAGAAAAAAATATTACGCCGACACAGGTGAAGATGCTATCATCATGGGGCTCTTCTACGGAGATCAAGCATATGGAACCAAAGGCGATGAGCAGACCCTTCTACCTTAGAGGTGAGATAACTGAGAACAAAGAGATGGGATCCCTGTATCATCGCCTCAGGATCTCCCTCCCACAGCCCGTCGGTCCCATCATGCCTGGACAATTTGCCATGTTGAGTATAGAAGAAAACAAGGACATTATATTACCTCGTCCCTTTTCTATACACGACTTTGATAATGGTGAAGACGCGTCACGGTTGGATTTTCTCTTCAAAGTTGTGGGGAAAGGGACAGAACTCCTGAGAAAACTATCAGTCGGTTTTCCCATCAAGGTTTTGGCTCCCTTGGGCAAGGGCTTCCCTGATACTCCACCGGGTTATAAGATTTTATTTATTGCCGGAGGTATGGGAATTGCCCCTCTTTTCCCCTTGGTTTTGAGGATGAGAAAGTCACCTTATCCTCTCCACTTCTTTTATGGTGCAAAGTCTCAAAAAGACCTCATATGTCTACCTGAGCTCCTCAATGTAGAGGGAATAACCATCACAATAGCTACTGAGGACGGGACCAGTGGTGAAAAAGGGGTCGTGACAAAGCTCCTGAAACACGATGAAGATGAGGGAGGGGCAAAGACAACGATTTATGCCTGCGGCCCGGAGCCTATGTTAAAAGCCGTGGCAGACTTTGCCGCTGAACGGAAAATGCTCTGCTGGATATCCCTTGAGAGATTGATGGCTTGCGGCGTTGGTGCCTGTTTGAGTTGCGTCGTGAAGACCAAAGAAGGGTATAGATGTTCCTGTAGAGAAGGACCGATATTTGAGTCCAAAGACATCACGTGGAGAGACGATGCCAAACCTTAAGGTGAAATTAGGAAGATTAGAGTTGCAGAACCCCGTAATGCCTGCTTCCGGAACCTTCGGCTACGGCGAGGAATACGCCTCTCTCATTGACCTCAATAAATTGGGCGCCATTGTTACCAAAGGGGTTTCTCTTGCACCTCAGGAGGGCAATCCGCCCCCCAGAATAAGGGAAACAAGGGGGGGGATGTTGAACTCCATCGGCTTACAAAATGTGGGCCTTGAGGCATTTGCGCAGCAGAAATTGCCTTTTCTGCATCGGTTCAAGGTGCCCATTATCGTAAATTTTTTTGGCTTTACCATCGATGAATATGCCGAAGTTGCCATGAGACTCAGTGCCCTAGAAGGGGTAGCTGCGCTGGAGGCGAATCTCTCTTGTCCCAACATAAAAGCAGGGGGTATCTATTTCGGAGTCGGATCCCGTTCAGTAGCACAGATAACAAAAAAATTAGTAAAATCAACTAATTTGGCTATTATAATTAAACTTTCTTCTCAAGTATCGAATATCAAGGAGATCTGTTTAGCAGCTGAAGGAGAAGGGGCTGAGGCCGTTACATTAATAAATTCAATTCCAGCAATGGCCATAGATCTTGATCGAAAAAGGCCTGTATTGGGTGGGGTAACGGGTGGACTCTCAGGTCCCGCCATTAAACCCATCGCCTTAAAGGCGGTCTGGGAAGCGGCCTCAGCAGTGAAGATCCCTATCGTTGGGGTAGGAGGTATAATGGATTACCGGGATGCCTTGGAGTTCCTGGTGGCAGGTGCTATGGCTGTTCAGGTTGGCACCGCAAACTTCATCAATCCCACAACGATGGTGGAGATAATCGATGGGATAGACGCTTTTCTTACACAGAGGGGGATCGAAAATATACGGGAGATAATCGGGAGTTTGAAGTTATGAATATGAGATGGGATGTATTCCAATGTCCCGTCCAATTACAAGCGGAATTGAGTAAACACCTGGATATACCGCCCGTAGTAGCTCAACTATTAATTAAACGCGGAATCACAAACCCTCAGGATGGAGAAAAATTCCTCTCGCCTGCCCTCGATCAGCTCTATAACCCCTTTCTCATGAAGGATATGGACAAGGGAGTTGAGAGGGTAATAAGCGCCTTGCAGAAACAGGAGCAAATCTCGATCTATGGCGACTATGATGCGGATGGCGTCACTGCCTGTGCCCTTTTGGTAGATTTCCTGCGCTCGTTAGGAACCCAACCCTCTTATTATATCCCCCATAGATTAAAGGAAGGCTATGGTCTTAACCCGGAAGCTATCAAAAAAGTTGCTGCCCAAGGAACGAAGCTTCTAATCTGTGTTGACTGTGGCATCAGCGATCGCGAGGAGCTGCAACTCGCCAAAAAATTGGGTA
>MGQF01000102.1:7017-7699 GCA_001797745.1 Deltaproteobacteria bacterium RBG_13_52_11 | reverse complement strand
GATCGCCACGATCCCCCCGAGGGATTCCCCTTGCCGGCGCGCCTGCTCCAGCCGCTTTTCCATCTGATCAGCCGCTTTTTGATCGGGGCAGAGGAGGCTGTTTTTGCCGATCTCGGCGAGGGAGATCCGTTCGGCAACGATGCCCCCTAGCTCCTGGGTGTAGGCTATGGCCTCGATCCCTGCGCGCGCAATCACCTTCTTGGCGATGGCCCCGGCCGCCACCCGGGACACTGTTTCCCTGCCGGAGGCGCGACCACCCCCCCGGTGATCACGGATGCCGTATTTCTTGGCATAGGTAAGATCACCGTGCCCGGGCCTGAATATGTTCCTGAGTTCTTCATAGGCGGCGCTGTCGCAATCGCTGTTTCTGATCAGGAGGGAGATAGGGGTCCCTGTTGTTTTCCCTTCAAAGGTGCCGGAGAGGATCTCTACCACGTCCTCCTCCTGCCTGGGCGAGGCCGAGCCGCCCCGGCCCGGCCTTCTCCTGTTGAGCTCCTCTTGGATTGCCGCCACTGTCAGATCGATGTTGGGGGGGCACCCATCCACTACGGCGCCGAGGGCCGCTCCATGAGATTCGCCCCAGGTGGTGACCCTGAACAGGACGCCTATTGAGTTACCTGACATATCGTTCCTTTCTGTCGCACACAGCCAAATGTTAGGTCGCGCGCGATTTCTGTTCATC
>MGQF01000102.1:6544-7006 GCA_001797745.1 Deltaproteobacteria bacterium RBG_13_52_11 | reverse complement strand
GGGCCAGCGCGCTGCAGATCTCATCGGCGATGGCATCGATCCCCTTCCCCGATGTATCGATAGTGCAATCAGACAATTCCCGGTAGATGGGCTTCCTGGCCTCGAGGACCTCGGCCGTCTCCTGCTCCAGGCTCTGGCCTGTGAGGGGTGGCCTTTGCGCAGTGCTTGTCCTGTCGCTTTGCATCCTCTCGACGATGGTCCTGACATCGGCGATGAGCCAGACGAAAAGCCCCTTGTGCTTCAGGGCCTTTCTGTTTTCGGCATCCATGATTGCACCGCCTCCTGCCGCGATGACGGCGCCTGCCGACGAAGGGAGCTTCTTGATGATCGCGCGTTCCTGCGCGCGGAAGGCATCCCACCCCTCTTCATCGACCATCTCCCTGATGGTCTTGCCCGCATCGCTCTGGATGAGCTCATCCGTGTCGTAGAAGGGGATGCCCAGTCGCACTGCCAACCGCTTTC
>MGQF01000102.1:2122-6491 GCA_001797745.1 Deltaproteobacteria bacterium RBG_13_52_11 | reverse complement strand
CGTATAGCTTTTGCAGTTCCGTCCAAAAGCCCGGGAAGGACTTATCAACGCAGCTTTCGTCTTGCATCTGGATGCCGGGGACCACGAGCCCGAGGACGGCGAAGCTCATGGCGATGCGGTGATCGTTGTACGTCTCTATCACCGCGCCGTGGGGGGTATTCCCCTCGATCACGAGGCCGTCTGCTTTCTCTTCTGCCCTCACCCCTATCTTTCTCAGTTCTGTGGCCAGGGCCGCCAATCGATCGCTTTCCTTTGTTCTGAGGTGGGAGCAGTTGGTGATGATGGTCCTGCCAGGGCGCAGGGCCGCCAGTATTGCAAGGGTAGGGACCATATCGGGCATTGCCCCCAGATCAAAGGTGTATTCACCCGAGACCAATTCCCCACCCACTACCTCGACCCAATCCCCGCCCCTCGTGACTGTGCAGCCGAGCTTTTCTAAGATGGGGAGGAGCTCGATATCCCCCTGCAGGGTATGGGGATTGATATGCTGGACGCGGACCCTTCCCTTACACAGGGCCGCAGCGAGAAAGAAATATGAGGCACTGGAGCAATCACCTTCAACCCGGTATCGACACCCTGTATATTGCTGGCCGCTTTTCACCAGATAACGACGGGGGCCTTGTTTGACTACCTCCACCCCAAATGCCTTCATCACATCGACGGTTATATCCACATAGGGGAGCGAGGGGATCTCCCCCTGGAGCTCGATGACGGTATCGGTCTCGGCAAAGGGGGCGCTGATGAGGATAGCAGAGATATATTGGCTGCTTTCAATATCCGTAAAGGTAACCGTACCACCACGCAGGCCATGAGCATGGACGATGACGGGGGGGTAGCCATCTTTGTCCTTACCGCGGGCATCCACCCCCATGGTGGTCAGGGCATCCAGGAGGGGTTTGAGGGGCCTCTGGCAGAGCCGAGGTGCCCCGGTGAGGGTAAAGGCACCCGTGCCCAGGGCAACCACGCCGGTGAGTAATCTCATGGCGGTCCCATTGTTGCCGAGGTATATCTCCCGCCCCGGGTTTCTGAGATGGCCGCCAGTCCCGTTGATGGTTATATCTCCTTCTGCGACCACGATCTCCGAGCCGATGGATCGGAGGGCCTCCATCATATATCCCGTATCCTCGGCGATCAGGGCGTTGCGCAAGGCGGATCGTCCCTTCGCGAGGGCGGCAATGATCAGGGCCCGCTGGGTGTAGCTCTTGGAGCCGGGCATGGTTACCGTGGCATTGATGCCTTTGATCGGCTTAATCTCCATCGTCTTCTTCTTTGAGCGCATCGAGGACGACCTGTTTCATAAACTCCCTCGGTGGTTCCACCCCCGTCCATATCTTTATCTGCTCGGCCCCCTGGTGGACGAACATCCCCAGGCCGTTGAGCACTGTGCACCCTGCCTCTTCGGCGTCCTTCAATAATTGTGTCTTCAGGGGGTTATAGATGCAATCCATAACCCACCTGAACGTGCTGAGTACCTCCTTTTGGAGGGGGGATTTTCCCCGCTCCGGTGCCATCCCGACGGGGGTGGTATTGATGAGGCAGTCCGCGCTGATCTTTCCGATCTCCGAGAGGGGATAGAAAGGCAAGCCGAATTCCTGAGCCACCTCTTTCCCCCTCGTATGGGTCCGGTTGACGATCAAGGGGATGCCTCCGCCCTGCAGGATGCCGAATACGGCAGCCCTCGCCGCCCCCCCAGCCCCCAGGATGGCGAAGGTCTTTTTTCTGATCTCCAGCGATTCTTCCAGATCACGGGCGATGCCGATCCAGTCGGTATTGTAACCGTTGAGCCTGTTGTTGTCATCACGCAAAATCGTATTGACGGCCCCTATGTACCGGGAACTTCTGTCTACCTCATCCAGATAAGGAATCACCGCTGTTTTGAAGGGAATGGTAATGCTGACGCCCCGAATATTATATGCCCTGATCCACTGGACTGCATCTGCCAGGTTTTCTACGCAAAAAGGGCAATAGCGGGCATCTATCTTCATCTTTTCGTATGCAGCGTTGTGCATAAGCGGAGAGAGGCTGTGTCCGACGGGGTTGCCAAAGAGGGCAAAGATCTCTGGAAAGGCTTTTTCCATAGGGGTTCAACGTTCCGCAATACCGGCTCCACTCAAAATCTTATGGATCTGTTTCATCTCCTCGATGGTCAGCTGCCCTGACGCCGATTCCGCCCCCTTCTCCAACGAGGCATAGCTCCAAGAGGAGCCCAAAAGGGGTGCCATGACCCTGCTGATCCTACCCTGCTCCCCCATACACAAGGCGATGATGGCCTGGCCCTTGTCCCGTGCGTAGGGGATGAGTCTGAGCACCCTCAGGTTGTCCTCCATCGCATGGGCGAGGGTGCAGATCTTCACGATGTCGGCCCCGATCCTGCTGCACACATCGAATTTCTTTTGTAATGTCCTTTCAGAAGGGGTGCCGCTCATATCGTGATAGGAGATGATCCATTTCGTCCGAGCGTGATACCTCTCTATCTGTGCCGCCAGTTCCCTCAGCAAGGGCTTTTCTGTCCTGGCCTCGATGTCCACGTAATCAGCCCCCAGCGCCACGGCGTCTTTCAGGAGTTCGATCCTTTCACGCTCAGTGCCGGCAAAGCCGCCTCCTTCATCCCCTCGTCTGTTGGTGATTAGAATCTTCGTTTGTTTCCCGTTCATCAATTGTTTTAGATCGACGTCTCTGATCTGGTCGATCCTCAGCTCCAGGATGTCGGCCAGCAAGGAGCTCTTCTCCATTTGCGCCAAGGCAGCCTCATTGGTCCTGGCGACAATGGGGATACAGATCATCACGGCTCTTCTCCCCTGGGATAGGAACCGAGGACCTTGAAGAGGTTGGTTGCCCTTTCCACTGCTGCCAGGCACTTTTTGGTCTTGTCATCATCCTTGTGGCCCGCAAAATCTACAAAGAAGAGATATTTTCCAATCCTGTCCCTCATAGGGTACGATTCGATCCGCGTGAGGTTGATCTGCCCCCTGGCAAACGGCTCCAATGCCTGATACAGGGCACCCGGCGCATGGGGTGTCGCGAAGAGGATAGAGGTCTTGTCGTTGCCTTTCGCCGCGCTTTGTCCGCTACCGATGACGAAAAATCGCGTCGTGTTGGAGGGACTATCCTCGATCCCCTCGGCGATGATCTGGAGCCCATAAATGGCTGCAGCTAGGTGACTCCCGATGGCAGCCCCCTCTCGATCCTGCAGGACTCGCTCAACCGCTGCTACGGTGCTGTCTGCCTCAATGAGGGGGGTGTGCGGGAGGGTTCTCTTCAACCAGCCCTGACACTGAGCAAGGGCCTGAGGATGGGAGTAGATCCGCTTGATCTCCTCTGCCTTTGTGCAGGGGGAGATCAGGCAGTGCGAGATCCTGAGAAAAATCTCCGCCCTGATATGGAGGGGGGTTGAGATCAACCTGTCCAGGGTTGTCTTGACGGACCCCTCCAAGGAGTTTTCCACCGGTACCACCCCCCACGCGATCCGGCCTCTTTCCACTTCATCGAAGACCTCGGAGACCTGCGTCTGTGCGTAATAGAGGGATCTCTTGCCGAAATGTGATTGGGCGGCCAGATAGCAAAATGACGCCTCCGGTCCCAGGTAGGCGACAGTCGTCGGCTCCTGGAGGGCCCGGGATGAAGAGATGATCTCCCTGAAGATATCTTTCAGGGCCTTCTCCGGCAAGGGGCCTTCGTTGATCTCCCTGATATGGTCATAGACCTTACCCTCCTGTGAGGGGT
The DNA here is from genome assembly GCA_001797745.1 of Deltaproteobacteria bacterium RBG_13_52_11. GTDB lineage: Bacteria > Desulfobacterota > B13-G15 > B13-G15 > RBG-16-54-18 > RBG-13-52-11. The sequence continues at coordinate 2,768 of MGQF01000102.1, read as the reverse complement.
CATAGATTTCCTGGCCCTGCGAATTCTTCGCCTTCCCCACCTCGATGGAAAGCCGGGTCCTCTCATTGAGGAGCTTGACGATCTCCCGATCCTTCTTTCGCACCTGCTCTCTGAGGTCTTTAATAGCAGTCTTTTTCATTGTCTTAATTCCTCGATGGTCTCCCTCATCAACTGTTCCGGCACACCGCTCGTGACAAAGGGGATCCCGATCTTTTTCAGGAGCACAAAGTTGAGGGTCTCCCCTGCCTTTTTCTTGTCACCTTTTATGCGGCCAACGATCCCCTCTGAACTGAGGTTCGTCGGGATACGATCGGGAAGGCCGATCGCCCTGATGAGGGCGATGATCCTCTCTCGGTCTTGAGCGGAAAGGTACTGCATGTGCTCCGATATGATGGCCGAGGCAACCAAGCCCATGGACACGGCATCTCCGTGGGGGATGGTGTAGCCGGACTCTGTTTCGATGGCGTGTCCGATGGTGTGGCCAAAATTCAGGATACGGCGAATCCCCTTCTCCGTTTCATCTATTTCGACGATGGCTTTTTTGATGCGGCATGACCTGGTGACGATCTCTTCGAGGAGGTCGAAATCCTCGTTCGTGATATCCTGGGCCTTGGCTTCAAGGGTGCTGAACAGTTCCGGGTCATCG
>MGQF01000102.1:0-2088 GCA_001797745.1 Deltaproteobacteria bacterium RBG_13_52_11 | reverse complement strand
TTTTCAGGTCTCGCTGTCCCAGGGTTTTCAGAAACGCCAAATCGATGAAGACCCCCTTGGGCTGGTAGAAGGTCCCGAGGATGTTCTTCCCCTGTGAGAGGTCTATCCCTGTCTTTCCCCCGATGCTGCTGTCCACCTGGGCAAGGAGGGTAGTGGGGACCTGGATATAGGGGATGCCCCTCATATAGATGGAGGCCACAAATCCGGTGATATCGCCCACGACGCCGCCACCGAGGGCGATGAGGGCCGAGGTCCTATCGGCTCCCATATCCATCATTTGATCGCAGATGCGCAGGCTGGTCTGAATATCCTTTGAGGCCTCCCCGGCTGGGAAGTCGATCATATCGACCTTGAGGCCCGTCTCCCTGAGGGTCTGCTGTACCTTTGTTCCGTGGAGTGCTAAAACAGTGGAATCCGTGAGGATAATGTAGCGCCCAGCCCAGGTATGCTTGGTGAAGAGCAGACCCATGCGATCTACGATGTCCTTACCGATATAGATCTCGTAAGAGTATGACATCTTTTTGTCAAGGTGTACCTTGATCTTGTTCACTGGGCGCCCCCTACCGTTGTTTTCATGATGTTATCGAAGGCCCTCAACTCCTCCATGAGCTGGTAAAACTTCTCTGGTTTGAGTGATTGCACTCCGTCGGAGAGGGCCATTTCCGGCTTAGGATGAACCTCGATGAGGAGCCCGTCCGCACCAACCGCCCTGGCGGCCCTTGCCAGCGGGATGACATATTTCCAGTGGCCGGCGGCATGGCTGGGATCAACGATGACGGGCAGATGGCTTAATTCCTTGAGGACCGGTACGGCACTGATGTCCAGGGTGTTGCGCGTTGCCGTCTCAAAGGTGCGAATACCGCGCTCGCAGAGGATGACCTTTTCGTTACCGGAAGCAAGGATGTATTCTGCCGACATGAGAAGTTCTTCTATCGTCGTCATCATGCCCCGCTTTAACATGATCGGTTTGCGCGCCTGCCCCACCTTTTTCAGGAGGGGAAAGTTCTGGATATTCCTCGCCCCGATTTGGATGATGTCGGCGTACGCCTCCACGAGGTCCACATCGGTGATACTAATGACCTCGGTGACAACAGGCAGGCCTGTTTTCCTCCGGACTTTTTCCAAGAGCTTCAACCCTTCTTCTTCCAACCCCTGAAAGCTGTAAGGCGATGTCCTCGGTTTAAAGGCCCCCCCTCTGAGTATGTGGGCACCTCCCTTTTTGACGATATAGGCGCTCTCCATCAGTTGTGCTTCGTTCTCTACGGAGCAGGGACCAGCCATGACGATAAATTCAGGCCCTCCTATCTCCACATCGCCGATGCGGATGATTGTGTTCTCCTCCTTGAACTCGCGGCTGGCCAGTTTGTACGGCTTGAGGATGGTCACGGTCTTTTCTACCCCCGGAAGGTGCTCAGCTGATTTGAGCTGCTCCATACCCCGGTCTTCCCCCACGACAGCGATGATGGTTTGTTCCTCGCCTGCTGAGGGGCGTGCCTGGTAGCCGACGGACTCAATCCATTTGATGACGTGCTCTACCTGGGCTTCTGTGGCATTCTTTTTCATCACAATCATCATCTCTCATCTCCCTTCAAAAATAAGGGCCACGGTCATATATGCTACCATGGCCCAATAAAAAAACCATGGATAGCATCTCGGTCTACCCATGGCTTAGTGTTGACTCTGTACCCTCCCTTACGGTTCAGTCCCCCTAAGCAATGGGCAGACTCTTGTCCAATAATAAAAGTAGAGACGCCAACTCTGAACGTACTCTTTATGGCCCTTATTGGTATTGCCCATCACTTTCAATATCGTCTTTCTTCAGAATTTCCTTAGTCTTAATTTAAACCATAACCCGTTGCCTTTGTCAAGGGGGAAAATGAAAAAAATTAGGGGAAAGAGCCACACTTATAATACTACCCCCTGGATGCAGTTGAAGGGGAGAGGGGGAAGAGGAGAGAGGGCGAACGATTTCTCAAGGTACTTGCCCAAGGTACTTGCCCAAGGCCATTGCAAATTCTGGACAAAGCAAGATTTATGTTATCCCAAAATGATAATGTCCTGTTTCGCCAATGTAGAAATGTCCTTTTT
>MGQF01000101.1:3712-5352 GCA_001797745.1 Deltaproteobacteria bacterium RBG_13_52_11 | reverse complement strand
AATGGCTGACTCCATTATACCGTTCGCTTATTTTTTAAAGGTCAGGCTTTTAGGAGCATCCCACATGGGCGCACCGGGGTTCTGATGAATCACCACATATACCCACTTGCCATCCTTTATCGTCGTAACAACGCTGCTCTGCAGATTGAGAAACCCCTGATACAGCCAGGTACATACCCCTTCGACCGCCGGCGTTCCGTCTTTCAGGGTTATCGGCTTTTCCGAGGCGACAGTCACCTGCGTCTGCTGTGACTTCTCTATCTTCTTTGCGTACTCCTTCACTACGTTCGCCATGGTAACCTTCGTCGTTCCGTCCGCACCTACGGGATCGAGGCAGTTAATCTCCATAATGGGGAGGGTGCCCTCCTGTTTTGTCCGGAACAATACCTTGTTGGGGTTTTCGGCATCCTGCGTATAAAAACCCGGATAGGTGACGGTGAAGGCAGGTGGCCCGGCATATTTATATTCCTTCGCCAGCGCCGCCGACGGTGAAAGTGCCAATGACACCGCCACCACCCCTGCCAGAATCATGAATGCTGCCAAACTCCATCTCTTCTTCATCTTTGTGCCCTCCTGTCTTTTCTCCTGGTATTTCAGCGTCTCCATTCACGACGGGAAATTCATGATAAGAAGCCGCTGTTTGTGTAATAGAGATTGTACGCAATTCGATAGTGTTTGTCAAGCGTTTTAAAGATAGATCGGCTTTTCATATCTCCTGACCAGGTCCTCAAAGGCCCCTTGTCACCTGCCAGGGCCTGCTCCACTAGTGCGTGGTCCTCGCCTCCCATGGTTGGGCTCTATCATATTAGACACCATGCATATAAAAAGGTTTAGCTGGCACTGCGACCATAATGGTAACCGGATATGGATTAAAACAAGGGTGTTGACTCATTCTGGGGGTTATTGGATATCAGGTGAGGGTTGACGCCGCCAGTCCCCGTCTTCCCGTGGTACCAGGAGCACGGGGGATCACGGCGCACCTTTTCTCCCCTCCCTGCAACACGCCATCCTGCCCTTCAATCGCTCTTCACAAAGAATTCGATCTGCAGTTTGCACCGATCACAGATAGTCAGCCAGCCCTCTATCTCCTCCGCGTCCTTGCTTGCCTATGGCGGAATAACCAGGTAGATCCACGAGAGCTCTTCCGGCGGCGTTTTGCAAAGGATTCGCGGACATCCTCCTCATGCTCAGGGCCTTACGCAAAACAAAAGGGGACCTATGTCCCCTTTTGTTGCATTCGAAAAAAATTGAGAGCCGGTTGAAAAAAGGCTTTTCAACAGGCCCTCAATGGCTGACTCCCTTATACCGTTGGTCGTCTTAATCCCTTATTTTTTAAGTGTCAGGCTGCGGCCAGCATCCCACAGGGGATCGCCCGGGTTTTGGCTGACCGACACATATGCTACCTTGCCGTCCTTTATGGCCGACACTATGTTAGTCTGCAGCATCAGCCACCCCTGATACATCCATGTCAAGATTACTTCATTGCACGGGGTCCCATCCTTCAGGGTTGCCGGCTTATCCGAGGTGATGGTAACAGCCGTTTCAAATCTCCTTGCTATATTTTTTTTGTGCACCGCCCCGACGTTCGCCAAAGTCGTACCCGCGGGGGCAGCAAAGCAGCCAATCTCCATAGTGGGGAG
>MGQF01000101.1:2336-3676 GCA_001797745.1 Deltaproteobacteria bacterium RBG_13_52_11 | reverse complement strand
GTCGGGGTTTGGGGGCTCCTGCGCCCACGTATCCGGATAGGTGACGGTGAAGGCCGGTGGCCCGGCATATTTATATTCCTTCGCCAGCGCCGCCGACGGCGAAAGTGCCAATGACACCGCCACTAGCCCTCCCAGAATCATGAATGTCGCCAGACTCCATCTGCTCTTCATCTTTGTACCCTCCTGTCTTTTTTTTGGTATTTCAGCGCCTGCCGTCATGATAAAAAAATCATGATGTGAAGCCGCCATTTGTGCGGAGGGGATTGTACGTAATTCGATTTTGCTTGTCAAGCGTTTTAAAGGGTATCCGATATGGATAAAACAAAGAAAGGTGACACATGCTGGAGATTACTGAATGCCGGATCGCCACTCGAGGATTGATGCAACAAGCAACCCCTTTTGCCAGCGACGACGCCGTACCGCGTCTCGCTGGCCGAGCATCATTCATACCTTATACGAACATCAAGAAAACCAGAAACACGTAGAATATGCCCATCAAGCCCAATATGGCGCCCCTGTAAACATCGACGGCGGTAAGGTGAATTTTTTCGTTGCGAAACATGGTAGCACCTCCTTGTTGTTCGTTATCTCTATGTGCCCATACGCTACAAAAAGGCCTCTTACAATAGTGCTATTGGCCTCTCACAGGAAGAACAAGACAACCAGGAAACCATAGAATTTGCCTATCAACCCCAATATGGCGAATCTATAGAGATCCGTGGTAGCGACCTTGGATGCCTCTCTGTGGATCATGGCAGCATATGCTCGCCATTGGTTGTATATCCATATGAGCTTCCATAACTCCATGCCAAAAATTGTGCAAGAAGCGTGCTAAGATGATAAGATATTAAGTATCTAATATTAAAGGGTTTTTATTTTAAAAAGAAAGGGGATTAGCTGCAGGTGACAATTTTTGTCTCTTTTTTGATGCATTCGGCGCCCTTGCGTGTCTCAATCCCCTCTCGGCGGCACAAGAGCCCTCCTGCACAAGGCAATCGAGGACAGGCGCGCGAGCAGATAGCTCGGCAAACGGGGTGGCAAGCCGGTAATTGACGACTCAGAGTAGGTCGCGCAACTGGAGTTGCAAGGTCTGGGGAAGCAGGTAGCGTTGGCCCCGGAGGTAGACGTTATTGAAGAGTCGTGCGTAATGATTGATGCGGTTTATCGGAACGCTCAGCGGAACCTGGCCCCGGCGATAGGAATCGATGACCTCTTGTAGCTGCTGCCTCTCTTCGCAAGAGAGCTGTTTTTTAAAATATCCAGTAGTGCGCTGCAGGACGTTGCTATGTTTCACAGGCGTGGCCTTGAGGCGCAAAGTCTCCATCAAGAGCTGCTGATAC
>MGQF01000101.1:317-2302 GCA_001797745.1 Deltaproteobacteria bacterium RBG_13_52_11 | reverse complement strand
CCCGGGCTACCAGCTTGCCCATGATCCGGTGATGCCGGGGGCTATGGGAGAGGATCACGAGTTCGTGCTCCGTGTGAAACCGCACCAGTCCGCCGCGGCTCCGTCTGCCTCGACAAAAGCCATCCCGCCATCGTTGCATGACGAAAACGCGCTCGATGAAGTTCGCGCGGAGCTGAGGATCATGGAGGCGTCCGTCATCCTCAACCGGGATGAGCGGGAAATGGTCCATAAAGGCCCTGGCAAAAAGCCCTTGACCTGTAGACGATGGTGCGCCCTTTCCCTTAACGCCGTAGACCCGCACCCCCTCTATGCCACAGCTCGGCGATTTCCCCTTAAAGATAAAACCGCACAGGTCCGTCACTTCCAGTTCCCTCACCTTACTGCGTGCCCAGCCGAGCATACGCTTTGTATGATCCTGCTTGCTGCGCGAGGTGATGAGTTGGGGGGCATGGGGATCACCTACCAAGCAGAGGCGCTCCCTGGGGACGCCGAACCCGCACCCCACCTCAGGGCAGATGGGGTAGTACCGGGCAAACCTCCCCAGCTGATCGGCGAGCCATGGATCCAGTTTGTGCCCGCCGTCCCAGCGGACCTGCTCCCCGAGCAGACAGGAGCTAATCCCTAAACGAATGGCAGAGGAAGGCACCTTCTTGCGATCTATCGGCGCCGCTACGATGCTGTCCCCTCAGCCTTGACCAGGTTGAGGACACCGCCTGCCCTCAGGATGGCGATCTCCCGGGGACGGAGGCGATGGGTGAGAACAATGGCCTGCCCCTTGGTCTCGTCTCGGAGCAGTATCTCGCCCATCAAATCGTTCCACTGAATCCTGACCTGATCCCCTTGATCGATCCGCTCATAGTCCGCGGGGCTGGCGAACAAGAGGGGGACGACCCCGAAGTTAATCAGGTTGGCCAGATGGATGCGGGCGAAGCTGACGGCAACCACCGCCCTAACCCCCAGGTACCGCGGCGCCAGCGCCGCGTGTTCGCGGCTGGACCCCTGCCCATAGTTGGCCTTTGCCACGATGATACCGCCCTCCTTCTCCCTGGCCCTGGCAGCGAAGGAAGGATCGAGCCCGCAAAAGGTGAACTCGGCGATGGCGGGGATGTTGGAGCGCAAGGGCAGGATCCGCGCGCCTGCCGGCAGGATGGCGTCGGTGGTGATATCGTCCCCTACCTTAATGAGTACCACACCTGCTATCTGCTGGGGCAGGGTGGGGAACTCCGGCAGCGACTGGATGTTGGGGCCCCGTATAACCTGGATCTTTTCAGGGTGCGGGGAAGGCGGGACAATCAGATCCGCCCCCTCAAAAAGCCGCTTGGGCCGAGGGACCCGGATCTCCTCCCCGAGGGTGCGCGGGTCGGCGATCTCGCCGGCTAAGGCAGTAGCGACTGCCGTCTCCGGGCTGCACAGATAGACCTCGGCATCAGGGGTCCCGCTCCGCCCCTGGAAGTTTCGGTTGAAGGTGCGGATACTCACCCCTCCTGAGGGAGGCGCCTGCCCCATGCCGATGCAGGGGCCGCAAGCGGATTCCAGGACCCGTGCCCCCGCGGCGATGAGGTTGGTCAGCGCCCCTTGCCGGGCCAAGAGCTGAAGCACCTGGCGCGAGCCCGGCGCAATGACCAGGTCCACCTCCGGATGGACGCGTCTCCCCTTCAAGACCGCGGCGATGCGCGCGAGATCCTCATATGAAGAATTGGTGCAACTGCCGATGATAACCTGGTGGACCTTGATCCCCGCGCTTTTCGCCACTGGTCGAACCTGATCGGGGCTGCAGGGCAGCGCCAGCAGTGGTTCCAGCTGGGCGAGGTCGATGGAGAGTCCCTCTGCGTAGCCGGCGTCATTATCAGCTGCCAAAGGGGTCCAATCCCTTGCACGTCCCTGTGCTTGAAGGAACCGCCGGGTCTCCTCGTCGCTGGGGAAGAGGGAGGAGGTCGCCCCAAGCTCAGCCCCCATATTGGTGATGGTGCTGCGTGCGGGCACGC
>MGQF01000101.1:0-114 GCA_001797745.1 Deltaproteobacteria bacterium RBG_13_52_11 | reverse complement strand
GCCCCGATGGCCAGCATCCCCAGGCCGCCGGCCGTGGGGGTATGGCTGTCGGAGCCGAGCAGCGTCTTCCCCGGCACCCCGAACCGCTCCAGGTGAACCTGGTGGCAGATGCCG
>MGQF01000100.1:12654-12953 GCA_001797745.1 Deltaproteobacteria bacterium RBG_13_52_11 | reverse complement strand
GCACCCTGTCAAAGAGATCCTGAATGTAGAGAAGGAACTCCGGCGCTATCAGACTGGGTTGAAAAAGATGAAGCAAAAGCCAGGGGGGTCATCCCCCAAGGAGTGGCCCATACCGCAGGAGCTGTTGCGCCGGACCAAGGAACACGGCTTTTCCGATCGCCAGGTTGCCTATATCCTGGGCCTTGACGAGCAGGAGGTCCGTCAATATCGGAAGGGACAAGGGATCGAGGCCGTTTTTAAGTTAGTTGATACCTGTGCCGCGGAGTTCGAGGCATACACCCCCTACTACTACTCCACCT
>MGQF01000100.1:10315-12610 GCA_001797745.1 Deltaproteobacteria bacterium RBG_13_52_11 | reverse complement strand
ATGATCCTCGGGGGAGGTCCCAACCGGATCGGCCAGGGGATAGAGTTCGACTACTGCTGTGTCCATGCAGCCATGGCCCTCAAAGAGGACAGCTATGAGACCATCATGGTCAACAGTAACCCGGAGACGGTAAGCACTGACTACGATACCTCCGATAAACTCTACTTCGAGCCCCTCACCTTGGAGGATGTCCTCAATATCTGTGACCGCGAGTGCCCCCAGGGGGTGATCGTCCAACTCGGAGGGCAGACCCCCTTGAACCTGGCCCTCGGCTTACAAAAAGCAGGGGTCCCTATCATCGGGACCTCTCCGGAAAATATCGATCGGGCCGAAGACCGGGAGCGGTTTCAAGCGGTGTTGAACAAGCTCGGCCTGCGCCAACCCCCGAACGGGACGGCCTTCTCGGCCAAGGAGGCCGTGCAGGTCGCCCTCGGAATCGGCTATCCGGTGGTGGTGCGCCCCTCCTATGTCCTCGGGGGGAGGGCCATGGAGATCGTCTATGACGATGCAGACCTCGTGGCCTTTATGGATAAGGCGGTTGCGGCCTCTCCGGAGCATCCCATCCTTATTGACAAGTTCCTGGAGGACGCCATCGAGATCGACGTGGACGCCGTGGCCGACGGTACGAGGTGTGTGGTGGCGGGGATCATGGAGCACATCGAAGAAGCGGGGATCCACTCCGGCGACAGCGCCTGCGCCATCCCCCCCCTGAGCCTGAGTGATAGGCAGATCGAGGACCTCAAGGCCCAGACCTACGCCCTGGCCGCCGAATTGGATGTTGTGGGGCTCCTCAATATTCAATATGCCATCCGGGGTGAGGATATATACGTCTTGGAGGTGAACCCCCGTGCCTCCCGCACCGTCCCCTTTGTGAGCAAGGCGACTGGAATCCCATGGGCCAAGGTAGCGGCCCGGGTGATGGCGGGGAAGACCCTCTCTCAGCTCGGGATCACCAAGGAGGTGGAGATCACGCACACGGCGGTCAAGGAAGCGGTCTTCCCCTTTAACCGCTTTCCTGGCGTGGACACCATCCTCGGCCCGGAGATGCGATCCACCGGCGAAGTCATGGGGATCGATCGGGACTTTGGCAGGGCCTATGCCAAATCCCAGATCGCCGCCGGCCAGAACCTGCCGGAGCAAGGAACGGTCTTTGTCAGCGTCAAGGACCGGGACAAGCGGGCTATCATCATGATCGCGAGGGGATTGATGGACATGGGCTTTAAGATCGTGGCCACCAAAGGGACCGGTAAGGTCCTGGAGCGCAATGGCGTCCCGGCAGAATATGTCTTCAAGGTGGGGGAAGGGCGGCCATCGGTGGTGGATCTGATCAAGAACGGCGAGATCCAACTGGTCATCAATACCCCCAGCGGGAAGAGGCCCAAGGCCGATGAGGTGGCCATCAGGACGGCAGCGCTCCAGTACAATATCCCGATCGTCACCACCATCCCCGGGGCATGGGCCACGGTGGAGGGGATCGCCGCCCTCATCAAGGGGGAGATCAACGTCCGCCCCCTCCAGGAGTACCACCCCTCATGATCGCTATCGTTGACTACGGCATGGGTAATCTGCGCAGCGTGCACAAGGCCCTGGAGCAGGTGGGATTGGAGGCGCGGGTAACCTCCGACCCCCGCGAGGTGGCAAACGCCTCTGAGGTGGTGCTTCCCGGCGTGGGGGCCTTTAAGGACTGCATGCGCAACCTCGAGGAGTTCAACCTCCTAGAGCCAGTCATCAGGTCCATCGAGGCGGGGAAACCCTTTCTGGGAATCTGCCTGGGGTTACAGCTCCTCTTTGAGGAGAGCGACGAGTTCGGTACCCACCGGGGAATGGGGGTCCTGCCGGGGAGGGTGACGAGGTTCCCCGAGGGGATCCAGGATCCGGAGACCAGCCAGCTCTATCCTATTCCCCACATGGGGTGGAACACCGTGGAGATCAAGAGGGAAACCCCCCTCTTTGCCGGGATCGAGAACAATTCCTTTTTCTACTTCGTCCACTCCTACTACCCCATCCCTCAATCCCTTGACGATATCGTCGCCGTTACACCCTACGGGATCGAGTTCGCCTGCGCCGTGCAGCAGGGAAACATCTACGCCGTGCAGTTTCACCCCGAAAAGAGCCAGGAGAAAGGGCTGCGGTTGTTGAGGAACTTCGGAAGGATCAAGGACTAAGAGCAAATAAGTACCCCCTTGCCTTTTACAAAGTTTGTGGCGTCCTTCCTCTACTTTATAGCCGGGGAATCCACACGCTGGAAGGGATAAGGGCAAGCTCCCCGATCAGGCGCGCGAGACGATGCCGCAC
>MGQF01000100.1:10031-10188 GCA_001797745.1 Deltaproteobacteria bacterium RBG_13_52_11 | reverse complement strand
GCTGGAAGCATCGGTAATAGAAACATGTGATCATGAGATGTGGGCAACCGACAGTTTGTAAGGAATCTCGTCGATGAAAACCCAAACTCCCCTTGATCCCAGGCAACAGATACTCGATGCAGCGATACACCTGTTCGCACGGAAGGGGTTTTCTGCA
>MGQF01000100.1:9040-9981 GCA_001797745.1 Deltaproteobacteria bacterium RBG_13_52_11 | reverse complement strand
CAGTTACTACTTCGGATCGAAGCGCGGGATTCTAGAGGCGGCGCTCGACATGTTCTTCCGGCGCTACCTGGACGTAACTGAGCAGGCCTTAGATGGGGATGATCCCCCCGAGCAGAAGATACGCCGATTCATCCGCTCGATTGTCATGTTATTGCGAAACAACAACGACCTCGTCCGGATCGCCTTTACAGAGCTGCCCTTCGATATGCCGGAGATCGCCGACTTCAAGGCCGAACGGGTGAGAAAAATAGCCGCGCTCTTGCAACAAAAATTGCTGCCGACAATAGAAAGAAAACTGCCGCGCCCGATCCGCATTGAGGTGGTCGGACCGGCTTTTATCGGTATGTTAATTTCTCACTTCCTGCTCCTCCCGGTGCTCGAAGGCGTCTTAAGCACCTCATTCAACGAAAAATTTTATGAGCATTATGCCGATGAAATCGCCGATTTATTCCTTTACGGCCTGCTCAGCACAAAGCACGAATTTCATGACGATGAGGATAACACATGAAAAAAGATAAAAGATCAGAAGGAAATCCACGCAATTTCAACAGCAAGGGGTTTTACTATATCGAAGAACGGGAGGAGATAATGAAATTCCCTTGTTATAACTCCTCCATGGATGTGATGTAATGACAAAAATTCTCGAACAGGAGACCGTACAATGCGATTGCCCGTAAAAAAACAGGTTATCATACCCATTGGCATCCTTCTTTTGCTGGGGGTCTTCTCCCTCCTCTTCTACTACCGAAGCCACAAGGGCCCACGGGAGCTCCTGCTCTCCGGTACGGTGGAGGTCACCGAGGTGGAGATCTCACCCGAGCTCTCGGCTCAGGTAATAACCCTCCATCACCGGGAGGGGGATGAGGTAAAGGAAGGCGACCCCTTGCTCGATCTGGACAAGAGCAATTTGGAAGCTCAACTCCGAGCGGCCGAGGCCGCCA
>MGQF01000100.1:7756-8949 GCA_001797745.1 Deltaproteobacteria bacterium RBG_13_52_11 | reverse complement strand
AGAAGTCGTCTTTCCCGGAATGGTGCTGATGACCATCGGAGACCTCCGCAGCCCTTGGGTCCGGGTCTATATCGGGGAGCCGGATATCGGCAAGGTGCGCATCGGCCAGAAGGCCTTTGTGGTGATTGATGCCTATCCCAAAAGGAAGTTCCCCGGGACCCTGCGCTACATCGCTGATGAAGCAGAGTTCATCCCCAAAAACGTGCAGACCCGCCAGGAGCGCGTCAAGCTCTTCTACGAGGCCAAAGTCTATCTCGCCAATGAAGAGGGTATCCTCAAACCCGGGATGCCTGCCGACGTCTCCTTGCGCGTGGAGGAATAGGGCATGGCCCTCATCCAGATACGAGGGCTGCGAAAACGTTTTGGGGATGGCGACGTCATCCAGGGGATCAATCTCTCCATAGAGGAGGGTGAGATCTTCGGCCTCATTGGCCCTGATGGGGCGGGCAAGAGCACCCTGATCCGGATGCTCACCGGCATCCTAGCGCCCACCGAGGGGGAGATCTCCCTGCGCGGCATCGACGTCGTCCAGGACTACGAGGAAGCCCGCAGTGTCGTGGGGTATATGCCTCAGACCTTCGGTCTCTACGGCCCCCTCACCGTTGAGGAAAACCTCCGCGCAGTGGCCCGCATCCACGGGGTGCGGGGAGCGGAGTTTAAAAAAAGGACCGAACGGCTCTATAAGTTCAGCGGCCTGGGGCCCTTTCGTGACCGCCGGGCAGCCCAGCTCTCCGGCGGGATGAGGCAGAAGTTGGGTCTCTCCTGCGTCCTGGTACACCAACCCCAGATCCTCCTGCTCGATGAACCGACCGTGGGGGTAGATCCCGTCTCCCGCCGGGAGTTCTGGGAAATTCTCCACACCCTCACTGCTCAGGGGACTACCATTCTCATCTCCACCCCCTATCTGGAGGAGGCCGAGCGGTGCCACCGCGTCGCCTTCCTCAAAGAGGGGCGGATCTTGGAGGTGTTGGATCCCCGAGAGCTGCACAGCTTCTTCCCCTACGCCACCTGCGATATCTACGCCCCCCAAATCAGGGGGCTGCTGGGGCGGCTGCAGGAACGCCTTGCCCCACCCGTTGTCTTTCTCAGCGGGGATCACATCCACCTGATCTGCGAAAAGAAGCTCGTTGATTCGGGAAAGCTGGAGCAGACCGTAAAGAAGCTCTGCCCGGAAGGTACCCATATAAAAGAGA
>MGQF01000100.1:5129-7685 GCA_001797745.1 Deltaproteobacteria bacterium RBG_13_52_11 | reverse complement strand
CCAGGTCCAGTTTATCCTCGATGGCACCGACTCCACCACAGCCGGCATCTCCCTGGGGTATATCCAGGGGATCATAGAAAAGCACAACCTTGACCTCCAACCCAAAGAAGTTCTGCAAGACACAGGGCTCCCGCTCAATCTAACGATCAGGGTCTGGTTCAACCCGGAGATGGAGAGCCGCAACTTCATCGTGCCCGGCCTCATCGCCTCCATCCTGATGATCATTGCGGCCCTCCTGACCTCTCTTACCCTGGCCCGGGAATGGGAGACAGGCACCATGGAGACCCTCCTCTCCCTCCCCCTCAGGCCCATAGAGGTGGTCATCGGAAAGATTGTCCCATATTTCGCCATCGGGATGATCAACATCACCATCCTCCTTGTTGCCAGTTATTTCATCTTCCAGATTCCCATCCGGGGGAGTATTCCCCTCCTCTATCTCTTCGCCTCGGTATTCACCATTGGTGTCTTGGGTCTGGGGATATTCATCTCGGGGGTGGCGAAGAAGCAGATATTGGCCACACAGATGTCCTTCCTCACCACCATGCTCCCTACACTTCTCCTCTCCGGCTATATCTTTCCGATCCGCAACATGCCCCTTATCCTGCAGGGCGTCAGTTATCTCGTCCCGGCCCGCTATCTCATCCATGCCCTCAAGGGGATTTTCCTCAAGGGAATCGGCATCACCATTCTCTACCCCTCCCTCCTGCTGCTCGCGGCCTTCGCCATCGTTATCGTTGGGCTTGCCGCCCGCCAGGTGCCCCGACAGATTAAGGAGAGAAGGAAATGAGCCTGCATCGCATCAAGGCCCTGCTACACAAGGAGATCAAACAGGCCCTCCGGGATAAGAAGATGAGGATCGTCATCTTCGTCTCCCCCCTGATTCAGCTCTTCCTCCTCGGTTATGCCGCCAACACCGATGTGCGTGCAATCCGCACCGTCATCTGCGATCGCTGCAACACGAGCATCAGCCGGGGACTCACCGATGCCTTCCAGGCCAGCGGTTATTTTCGAATCGTGAAGAAGACACGAGATCCCCGCGCTGCCGAGCCCCTCGTTGACACAGGGGAGGCCCAGGTCATCCTGGTCATCCCCGAGGACTTCTCCCGTAACCTGCACAGAGGCCGCACGGCAGATCTACAGGTGATCGTGGAGGGGACCGACTCCATCGTGGCCACTAATGCTATCTCCTATGGGCGGATGATCATAGCCGCCCACCTCCAAAAACTCGCGAGAACTCCCCCCTCTAGCACTATGGTGATGAAAACGGCTGGACGTCTCCCCCAGGTGAGGCCGGAGGCGAGGGTTTGGTTCAACCCTGACCTCAAGAGCCGCAACTTCTTCGTCCCCGGTGTCATCGCCCAGTTGCTCACCATTGTCTCGCTAGTCTTGACCTCCTTCTCCATCGTGCGGGAGTGGGAGGTGGGAACGATGGAACAGCTTATCGTCACCCCCCTGCGTCCGATTGAACTGATCGTTGGAAAGACCCTCCCCTTCTTCCTCGTGGGCATGATCGATCTCACCCTGATCTTCTTGGTGGGAACCATCTGGTTTCAGATCCCCTTTCGGGGGGACATCTTCCTGTTGGCTCTCTCCGCCGTCCTCTATCTGATCAACGCCCTCAGCATCGGCATCCTCATCTCCACCATCTCCCGTACCCAGCAACAGGCCTTGATGGGGGTCTTCCTCTACACGATGCCCTCTATCTTGTTCTCCGGATTTGTCTTCCCCATTTACAACATTCCCCTTATTGTGCGCTGGATCGCCTACATCAACCCCATGACCTATTTCCTGGTCATCGTGAGGGCGATCTTTCTCAAGGGGGTGGGCATAACAGTCTTGTGGCCCCAGCTCTTGTTTCTGGCCCTCGCCGGGCCGATCCTGCTCGGGATCAGCGTCAAGCAATTCCGTAAGAAATTAGACTAGGGGGAATGATGGAGGCGATCCTCACAGAAAGGCTCACCAAACGGTTCGGTACATTTGTCGCGGTGGATGAGGTCTCCTTCGCCGTCTCCCCGGGGGAGGTCTTTGGCTTCTTGGGCCCTAATGGGGCGGGCAAAACGACCACCATCAGGATGCTCTGCAGTATCCTCCCCCCCACCGCAGGTCGGGCCCTGGTAGGGGGGGTGGATGTCGCTGTAGAACCCGAAAGGATTCGGAGTAGAATCGGCTACATGTCCCAGCGCTTCTCCCTCTATGCGGATCTGACCGTGTGGGAAAATCTCACCCTCTATGCGGGGATCTATGGCATCCCTGAGAAAGGCGTGAACAAGCGCCTCAAAGAGGTGATGGAGATGAGCGCCCTCACCGGAAAGGAAGAATCCATGGTAGAAAATCTCCCCACCGGTTGGAGACAGCGCCTGGCCCTGGGATGTGCTATCCTCCACCACCCGGAGGTCCTTTTTCTGGACGAACCTACGTCGGGGGTAGACCCAGCTGCCCGTCAGGCCTTTTGGGAGTTGATCTATCATCTCTCCTCCCAGGGGACGGCGGTGCTCGTCAGTACCCACTATATGGATGAGGCTGAACAGTGCCACCGGATCGGGATGATCTTCAACG
>MGQF01000100.1:152-5122 GCA_001797745.1 Deltaproteobacteria bacterium RBG_13_52_11 | reverse complement strand
GGTCGCCGTGGATACCCCTACCCTTTTAAAGGAAAGGATTCCGGGAAAGGTCTACGAATTGGAGGCAGGGGATACCATAACAGCCACAGCGATCCTGCGGGAGACCCCCGGCATAGCGGAGGTCTCCCCCTTTGGGCGACGACTGCACATCCTCACCGAGGCAGACAAACCCACGCAAAAACAGATCCGCCAGACCCTCACCAGAGCAGGGGTCTCAATCGCTTCCTTAGAGACGGTCCCACCAAGGCTGGAGGATGTCTTTATCTATATAGCGCAGAAGAGTTCAGGTGAAATAAAATAGTAAAAACCAGATGCATGACCTTTGAGAAAACTGATTGACAGCCATGTAAAAAGGTGCAAAGGTCTGTTCAAAAAAGGAAACCATGATGGAGAAGCCCTTGCAACTCTCCCCCTTTGGAAGACATCTCGGGGTGGAGGTCCTGGAGGTGGGAGATGGATGTGCCATGATCAAGCTCCCTTACCGCGCTGAGCTCACCAATCCTAACGGGAAACTGCATGGAGGTGCCATCGCCTCTGTGGCGGATACCGCTATGGCCGTGGCTGTTGGCTCAATACTGGGGGAACCAGGACGACACTCGACTGTCAAACTGGAGATAAAATATAAGGCCCCGGTGACGGGTGGTGAGATCATCGCCGAGGCAAAGGTCACGAGGAGAAAACAGACGGTCTTTTTGGGGGAGGCCGTTGTAAAAGATGGAAATGGCCAGGTGGTCGCCATAGCTACGGCGACGTTCATGGTCAGGGATAACGCCCCTCAGGATGAGTAAACAGAGGATAAGGTCATGAAAAACTGACATGAGCCGAGTGTCTTTAACCCCCGCCGCGAAAAAATCTTACTACTTGAATTTACGTAAATATTTTTCGCTATCTTTTTTATGGGTGATGGCGAGGATAACAACATCCTGCGAAACGATTCGATAATAGGCCCTAAAATCACCGCTCCGCAAACGATAAAGGGGCGGATCGAAACCTGTCAGCCTCTTGATCCTGGTCTTACCAAAGGGTAAAGGAGCCGTCTCCAAATAATTCTTGATGTCCTTGGTAAGTTGGAGTGCGTCTTCAATCTCAAGTTTTTCAATCTCTCGTTGGGCAGATACGCTGAATATAACGTTAAATCTTCCCTCTTCCACGGCGGCTTTCCAGTCTTTTGATGATATCATCGGCCATCATGCCGCCATAAGCCCTATATCCGGCATATGCCTCCTCAACTCTGTCCTTAAATGCAGGATCATTCTCAATGAGGTAATCGGCCAGATCATCTTCCGTAATATGATGGAGAATAGCCTTAGGCTTGCCGTAAGCGGTGACGATGATATCCTCCTTTTCCGCCTGCTTCAGTATGTCCATGGTCTTGTGCTTGAGTTCTTTCACTCCCGCAAAACGCATAGCAACCCTCCATAATAAGTTACACTAAAGTATAACCATTGGGCGAAAATACGTCAACAAAAAAATTAAGTGTACTAATTTAAATGCGCTATTGTAAAAATATCCTTGACTATTTGCCCACAAAGATATAAAATATCAACATTATGTAGAATAAGTTTAAAAATAAATGGTAAACAAAAAAATGAACCTCAACGATAATTATTTAGGTATCGAACGAGATGAGTGGAGTACTCCAATTTTCAGGTTCACCACGGCCGACCGCATTTTGAATCTCATCGCTAAGGGCCAGAACACGCTTGTCTCACCCCGCAAACGGAAAGATCCTTTTGAGAATATTCTCTCTCTTATGATATTCCGAAAATCCAATGGCGACTCCTTCAAGCACCCACTCCGTGATCGGGTTTATGGTCAGTGTTGGACAATGACTAAAGAAACTGATGCTGCTTGGCGAATGTATATTCCTGCTGGTAACGGTGTTCGTTTAAAAACAACTATAAGAAAACTTCACAAAAGCCTTGAACGTGCTCAGGATGTCTATGTGACCATGTCTTGCTATATAGGTCGGGTCGAATACAAAACGGAGGATGAATTATCTGCCTGGTTCTCTAACCCTCAATGGGTAAAGGAACATTTGTTTAGTGTTGGCTGCCGTGGACAAGCTGAATCTTTGCTTTTTAAGCGTAAAGAATTCGAGCCAGAACAGGAAGTCCGCCTGATTTATCTTGAGCCACACAACATAGGCGACAACGATTTCCATCACTATAAACTGGATGCAGCTGATGTCATAGAACAAATCACCTTTGATCCAAGAATGGAAGATGACTTATATGAGACATACTCTTCTATTCTACATAAATTAGGTTACGCTGGTGAGGTTGATAAATCGACATTGTATCAGATTCCTAATTTCGAAATTCCCGTTTAACTATGAGGCTACAAAAGAAACTCTCGTACCGCGCGTCCTGTGAGCAGAGCGTTAGACTGAGTTTAAAATCTATAAAAATATCAAACAGATCTTTCGGTCATTTCCGGAGAACAAACGCTTGGCATGTCTTGTGTTACAACAGGGCTGACAGTGAGGTATAGACCATGTCCAGTGTGATGATTCACCCCGCGAGCTACGATAATGTCCGTACTGCTGTGGACCAGGCCTTTGAGATTTTCCCCCTAGAACTCCAGGGGAAAAGGGTCTTGATCAAACCCAACGTGCTGCGTTCTTCGGAGGCGAAAGAAGGCATCGTCACCCACCCTGCCGTGCTTCTGGCCGTGGTGGAAAAGGTTGAGGCCATGAGGCCCGCCTCCATCGTCGTGGGGGACAACCCTGGTCTTGTCAGCTATGGGGCAAACGAGGAGGCCTTCAGCAAGACCGGGCTGCTGGAGGCAGCCAAGGGCTATTATCAGAACATCGGCAACGATTCAGCGAAGGTTGATTTCAACCCCGATTTCATGCCCACCGTGAGCATCTCACAGGCGGTGCTAGACGCCGATATCATCATCAGCCTGCCGAAATTCAAGACCCATGGCTTAACCGTCATCACCGGAGCGATCAAAAACAGTTACGGATTTTTGCCCGGCGCCCAGAAGGCCAAACTGCACAGGGCAGCAGGAAGCGCCGAACGCTTCCATGAGATCCTGGTCGACGTATTCCAGCTCCGGATACCCGATCTGTTCCTCGTGGACGCCGTAGTCGGTATGGAGGGCAATGGTCCGGCCTCCCCCGACCTCAGGGCAATCGGCCTGATCCTGGCCTCTGACAACGCCGTGGCCATGGATGCCGTCATGGCGACGATGATGGGATGTCAGCCGGGTCAGCTGAGATCCCTTCAAAAGGCGAAGGAAAAGGGGCTCGGGGACTATGACCTCAACACCATTGAACTCATCGGAGAGTTGAGACGCATCCCTGATTTCAAGCTCCCTCCGATAAGTGGCGAGGCGAATCTTGGAAACGAGTTCATACAAACCGCGATCCACAGCCGAACAATCATGCAGCCGCACGCCGATCCTGGCTTGTGCACAGGATGCGGCACCTGCGTCGATCAGTGCCCGGTATCGGCCTTGTCCATGATCAACAACATCCCCCGGGTGAACGTTGCCCAGTGTATCACCTGCTTTTGCTGCCAGGAGATCTGTGCTGAGAAGGCCATTACCCTGAGATAAATTTTCAGGCGTACTCTAAGCAATGACGTGTCACCCCCCTTGGTGGGTGACGATCGCATTGGCCCATTCCAGAATAGGCACGAGCCGGGGCACCAGCAATGCGCGGGTCTCCGCATAACTCATCCACCGATATTCATGGTGCTCTGGGCGACCCAGTTCCGGGCTGATCGGCAGGACGATCTTAGTCTGGCGAGTCTCCGCCACGTAGTAACGGGCTACCTTGCCGGCGCCGTACGGAGGGGTCTCCTGGTACCCATGACCCCAAGAAAATACCAGGTCCTTGAGGCCGGTCTCCTCCGCAACCTCACGCAAGGCCGTTTGCAGCGGATCCTCCCCCTTTTCGACAATTCCTTTTGGAAAATCCCAATAATTGTAAGCGCGCAGTAACAGGTAATGCCAGGCGCCGTCCTCGCGCCTTACCACAATCACCCCTGCCGACAGGATCTTGAGTGCCATCTCACCCCTCCAACATGGGACAATCAAGCATGGCCTCGAGGTCCTTCACGCACTGATCCTCGTCTTGAAACAATAATGCCTGTAATCCCCGCGAATGCGCCCGTTCCACATTGCGCTGATCATCATCCACGAACAACGCCTGCTGGGGGACAAGTCCCAGATCAGCAACGACATCATCGAAGGTCGAGGGATCCCGTTTCCCCTTGCCCAGGTGAAAGCTGTTGTAGACTTTATCAAATAACTGGAAAAAATTCAGTTGTGAATCAAGCCAATCCAACCAATCGCTCTGGTCGCTGAGGATCGCGGTGATATACCCTTTTTTGCGCAGGGCGCGGACAACGGCGAGCATGCCGGGGCGCAGCATAAAACGAGACAAGATGGCCTGGCGCATGCCATCCTCATCGCCTTGGAGCCCTGTCTTTTCCCTCACGAGGTGCCAGAAATCCCCCTCAGTCCCTTGACCCAGGACATAACCGGATGCATACACGGCCTCAAAGGCCGCCTGATGGAAGGCCATTGGGTCAAGCCCATGCTCCCGGGCGATGGCATAGAGACCATCGCGAAATCCCTCTTCTGCTAATACACCGCCAAAGTCAAACAGTACGGCACGGATGGAATATAAACCCATAGGATTGTTATAGGGGAAAACCCTAAAAAGTACAAGGCCGCTGACCTCACTTCTTTTTGAGGTTATCTGTTCGTGAAGAGTTGAGGGGTAAGGAGTAATAAATGAGAAGGTGAGAGATTAAGAATTCATATAATCGATACTCTGTTTGCACCTATCGTTGCTCGCGGTGGAACCAAGCTTTCTTCCTAAGCTGGCCTCCACTTCTTCTTGGATCATATGGATTACCTTCGGTATCTTAGCTTCAACTTCAGGTGATAGCCGCATCCCCATTTCAAGACTCTTGGGTTCTATCCCAATAATCTTTGTCCGAGGGGTGGACCCA
>MGQF01000100.1:0-126 GCA_001797745.1 Deltaproteobacteria bacterium RBG_13_52_11 | reverse complement strand
TGGTCTCGGCCGCCCTTTCGATCGCTCTGGTCAACTCCCTCGCAATGGAGAAAGTTGTTATAACAGCTATCACCACAGCCACAACAAATGCGGCCAGTATGATGATGACCGCTGTTCGTGTTCGGG
>MGQF01000099.1:50950-51197 GCA_001797745.1 Deltaproteobacteria bacterium RBG_13_52_11 | reverse complement strand
CTCGCTCACCCAGGTGCTCCTTGATGAGCCCGCCGTAGACCTCCACCCCATCCCCCAAAAAGACCGTTTCCTGAGGAGGAATCTCCCCAATCAGCGCAGAGGGAGAGAGGACCTGGTAGGGGGTCAATTGCTCAACGCTCCCTTCTCCCCCGCTTTTGTAGAGGGCGGTGTAGACCTCCCCCTTTCTGGCATCCACGATGGGGCAAATGAGGGAGGGGGTGAAGGGGAGATTATAGGCGAGGGCATC
>MGQF01000099.1:46867-50919 GCA_001797745.1 Deltaproteobacteria bacterium RBG_13_52_11 | reverse complement strand
GCTGTCAGGGCGAGTCCCTTGACAGCACTCAGACCTACCCTGAGCCCGGTAAAAGAACCAGGCCCCAGGGAGATCGCTATCCCATCTATCTCATCGAGAGTGAGCCGGGCCTGCTCCAGGAGGGCCTGGATGGCAGGGATCAATCTGGCGGAAAGCGTCTCCTCTCGGCAAAAGGCGTATTCAGCCACCACCTCATCATCGTCGATGATGCCGAGGCCCCCGCAGGAGGTCGATGTGTCGACCCCTAAGATCCGCATCACTTGGTCCCTTGGGGAAGGACCCTCATGATGTCGTTGTAGAAAACGAAGACCATGAGCAGGATGAGAATAATTAATCCGATCTGCTGGGCCACCTCCATCTTCCTCACGCTCAAGGGCCTCCCAATAATGGATTCGATGGTCATAAAGAGGAGGTGACCGCCATCGAGTATGGGGATGGGGAAGAGGTTTAAGATGCAGAGGTTGACGCTTAAGACCGCCGTAAAAAAAATGAGGTTGAGAAAGCCCTCTTGGGCCTGTTTGCCAGCCATCTGGGCGATGAGGATGGGGCCTCCGAGGGCCTTCTGGGCGGGGATGGCCCGCTGGATGATCTTGACGATGCTGAGCACCGTCAACTTTGTGACAAACCAGCTTTGGGAGAAGCCCATGCCGATTGCCTTGTAAACAGGTTCCCGTTTGACGACAAACTCACCTGACGCGGAGATCCCGATCTGATAGGTCTTTACCTCATCGCCGAAGATGTTCTTGACTGTCGCGGCTCGGGGGATGACCCTTACGGTAATGACCTTTCCCCCCCTCTTGATGGTGAGTTGGAGGCTTCTCCCCTCGCTCTTGCTGATAACCGCGGGGAGATCAACCCATTGGGTGATCTTTGCATCGTCCACCTTGAGGATCACGTCGCCGGACTTTACTCCCGCCTCTTGGGCGGGAAATCCCTTCACGACCTCCCCCACGACAGGGGTCATCTGTGGAACCCCGATGCAGAACACCAGGAAGAAGATAACGACGGCAAGGAGGAAGTTTGCCAGGGGGCCAGCCACGACGATGGCCATCCTCTTGTGTACGGGTTGATGGATAAAGGCCCTTCCCCTTTCCTTCTTTGCGACCTCCTCCCTGGGATTATCTCCCAAGGGTTTCACATATCCCCCCAGGGGGAAGGCGGATATCATGTATTCTGTATCACCGATCTTCCTGCTGATGAGCTTGGGACCAAAGCCCAGGGAGAACTTCAACACCTTCACCCCAACCAATTTGGCAACGAGGAAATGTCCAAATTCGTGGATAAAGATCAAAATCCCCAGTACCCACAAAAAAGCCAAGATATAGATCATCGAGACACCTCTTGTATGAAGTCTAAGGCCTTTGCCTTAGCCCAGCGATCCGCCTCAATGGCATCCTCTACCCTGCGCAGAGGAGTCGTTTGATGCCCCTCCATGGTAGAGGCGACCACGCGCGGGATGTGGTCTATGCCGATCCTGCCTTGGAGAAAGGCCTCCACCGCCACCTCATTGGCGGCGTTGAGTACCGCCGGCAGGGTCCCTCCGCCGTCGATGGCCTCATAGGCCAGCTTCAGGGAGGGGAATTTCTCATAATCAGGGGGATCAAAGGTCAGGTGGTTGAGTTCGCCCAGGTTGAGCACCGGGAGGTCTGCCGCCAACCTCTTGGGATAGGAGAGGGCATAGGCGATGGGGATCCGCATGTCAGGGACGCTGAGCTGGGCGATGATGGAGCTATCCACATACTCCACCAAGGAATGGACCACCCCCTGGGTATGGATCAAGACCTCGATCCGCTCAGGGGGGACGCGGAAGAACCAGTGGGCCTCGATGACCTCCAAGCCCTTATTCATGAGGGTAGCAGAATCCACTGAGATCTTGGGTCCCATATCCCACACAGGATGGTTCAGGGCCTCCTCGGGGCTTACCTTTTTGAACGCCTCAAGGGGGAGGGTATAAAAAGGCCCTCCCGAGGCAGTCAAGATGATCCTCTTTACCCCTTCCCCTCCCATCTTGCTTCCCAGGGCCTGAAAGATGGCACTGTGTTCACTGTCGATGGGTAAGATTGCGACGCCCTTTTGCTGCGCCTTCTGCACGATGATCTCACCGGCCGTCACCATCGATTCCTTGTTCGCCAGGGCAACATCCCTCCCCTCTTCGATGGCGGCGAGGAGGGGAAGGATCCCTATTGAACCCACCACCGCCAACACCACCATTTCCACCCCTGGAAAGGTGGCCGCACGGATGAGACCCTCCGCACCATATACCACCTCCACCTCCTCCCCTCGGAGGGCCTTGCGGAGGGCATGGGCGCGTTCCGGGTCGAGGACAGAGACGAGGCGAGGCTTGAATACCCTGATCTGTTCGTGCAACAACGGGATGTTCGTCCCCGCAGCAAGGGTGAGGACATCAAACTCCTCCCTGAATCGTGCTACGATCTCAAGGGTATTGACCCCGATGGACCCCGTCGATCCGAGGATGGCCAGTCGTTTCACAATATCCCTATCTTATAAATCACGAAATAATACAAAAAAGGGGCAGCGAAGAGGAAGCTATCCAATCTGTCAAGCATCCCCCCATGCCCGGGGATCAAGGTCCCAGAGTCTTTCACCTTGGCCCCCCTCTTGATCATCGATTCTGAGAGATCACCCAACTGGCCGAAGAGGGCGATGCCTGTTCCCACGGCAAGGGCATCTGCAATTGTCAGCGTCGGGAGGAACAGGGCCCTGCAGGCGAAAACGGTAAGGACGGACCCAACAAAGCAGGCGAAAAAACCCTCGATTGTCTTGTGAGGGCTGATCCGAGGACTGAGTTTATGTCTCCCCCACCAGGAGCCGATGACGAGGGCAAACGTATCCCCCACCCACGCCGTTGCCAAGAGCAAGAAGACCCAGAAGACCCCCTGGGGCAATCTGTTGATCAAGGTGACATGGGACAGGAGGAAGGGGACGTAGATGATGCCGAGAAAGATAATCCCAATTCGGTTCGGCAGCATGGAAAACTCCTCGGATGAGAAGGCATAGCAGAAAAAGAGGACGACGATGATCACCCCTAAGAACAAGATGATTGCCGCCGAGGGAGCCCACTGAAATAACCCGCAGAGGACGATACCGAGAGCGATCCCGCTGATCTTTCCTACGCCCCCCTTCTCCGACAGGGTCATGTGATAAAACTCATAGAGCCCCAAGATGGCAGCCGCGGTTACCATGATAGAGAGGGTGTAGGGAGGGCCAAAGCGAATCAACAGGATAAAGGGTGGGATGATAAACAAGGCAGTGAAAAATCTCTTAAGCATAACAAGACCTCTCAATCCATGGAACTGATACGTACGATCTTCCCCTCACCGAGGCGCAGCCCCCTCCCGAATTTGAGCTGCCGTGAGGCCAAAGCGCCTCTCCCTGTTCTGATATTCAATGCAGGCCTGAATCAGCTCTTCCTTGCCGAAATCAGGCCACAGGGTCGCGGTGAAGTAGAGCTCAGTATAGGCGATCTGCCAGAGGAGAAAGTTGCTGATGCGCAATTCTCCGCTCGTGCGGATCAGCAGATCCGGATCAGGGAGGTCTTTGGTGAAGAGATAGTGTGAGAAGGTCTCCGGGGTGATATCATCTTTGGTGATCACCCCCGCTTCTACCTCTTCGATGATCTTTCTGACGCCGGCGACGATCTCTGAACGCCCCCCATAGCTGAGGGCGAGGTTGACGATGAGGCCATCCTTGTGACGGGTCATCTCCACTGTCTCCTCGAGGGTTTTGCGGATGGAGGCCGGGAGGTCGTCTAAGTCTCCGATGATATTGAGGCGACGGTTCCCCTGCAGCAACTCCTCTCGCTCCTCCCGCAGATGGTTTTGCAGGAGTCCCATCAGGGCATTTACCTCTCTTCGCGGGCGGCGCCAATTCTCCTTGGAAAAGGCATAGAGGGTGAGAATCTTGACTCCAAGCTTTTCACATTCCTTCACCACCGCTTCGACCGCTTCGAGCCCCCTCTGGTGTCCTTCTATCCTCGAGAGGTGGTGCCTCTGTGCCCACCGACCATTTCCATCCATGATAATGGCTATATG
>MGQF01000099.1:40234-46858 GCA_001797745.1 Deltaproteobacteria bacterium RBG_13_52_11 | reverse complement strand
CTTTGCTGGATTTTGCCTCTCCATATCCCTTCTCTGAACCGTCATTATCTCGCATTAAGGGAGGTTCTTCTTAGAAGACATCCGAAATCCGATACTTCTTGGTGAAATCACAATGCACGACAAATGTAACACACGTATCGGGGATTTGCAATGGAGGCTGGAAGGCCTCAAGGGAGATTGGCTATGATTACAAAGGCGTGAGGGAGCAGAAATTGTTCTGCTCCCTCATGACCTATACTTCAACAACTGCATCTACTGGGCAGACCTCCATGCAGGTCCCGCACTCAGTACATTCATTCTGATTTATGACATATTTCTCCTCGCCTTCAGCGATGGCGTCTGCGGGGCACTCCTCGGCACAGGTTCCGCACGCCACACACTCATCAGTGATCTCATAAGCCACTGCTCTCACCTCCTTACTCAGATCTCCATTATTTCCTTCTCTTTTGACGCGATGACCTCATCGATCTGCTCGATAAACTGATCCGTTACCTTTTGTACCTGATTCTGCCATTGATGCAACTCGTCTTCGGAAATCTCTTTCCCCTTTTCCATTGTTCTCAGGTCTTCGATGGCATCTCTCCTGATGTTGCGCACCCCGATCTTGCTGTTCTCACCCATCTTTTTGACTAACTTCACCAGCTCTTTTCTTCGCTCTTCTGTCAGCCTCGGAATGGTGATGCGGATGACCTTCCCATCATTGGCCGGGGTCATCCCCAATTCAGACTTCAGGATCGCCTTTTCTATCTCACCGATTAAGGAATTATCCCAGGGCTGAATAACAATGAGCCTGCTCTCAGGTACCGAGAGGGTGGCCACCTGGTTGAGTGGGGTGGGGGTCCCGTAATAATCCACCCGGATGTCATCCACGAGGGACAACGAGGCCCTGCCGGTGCGCACCTTTCCCAGTTCCTTCTGCAAGGTAACGATGCCCTTCTTCATCTTCGCTTCACATTCTTTGATAACCTTTTGTTCCATAAGATCCTCTAACTAATCAACGTCCCTTCTTTCTCCCCTAAGATTATTCTACGCATATTCCCCTTGGCCCCGATATTGAAGACCACGAGGGGGAGTTGATGATCCATGCAGAGGGAGATGGCAGTAGCATCCATCACACACAACCTCCTCTGCAATACCTCCTGGTACGAGATGGTATCAAATTTCACCGCCGCAGGATTCTCGAAAGGATCAGAATCATACACCCCATCCACTTTCGTGGCCTTAAGGATTATCTCCGCTCCTATCTCCAGGGCTCGCAGGGAAGCCGCTGTGTCCGTGGTGAAATAGGGATTGCCCGTTCCACCCACGAAGATGACCACCTTTCCCTCCCTCAGGTCCCTCAGGGCGTATCGGTGTACATAGGGCGTTACCGTCTCACCTACGGGCACGGCAGACTGCACAGAGGTGGGAACCCCTCGCCTCTCCAATACGTCCCTCAAGGCCAGGCCATTGATGATAGTGGTCAACATTCCCACCTGATCCGCTGTCACCCTCTCTAAATCATATTCAGCGGCCTGTGTCCCTCGGATGAGATTGCCTCCTCCGATCACCACGGCGATCTCAACCTCTAAATCCCTCAGCTCCTTTATCTCCTCGGCCAACTCCCGTAAGGCCGCAGGTTCTATTCCTACTCCCCCCTCCCCTGCCATTACCTCACCACTGAGCTTTATCACTATCCGCTTATATGTGGGTCTCTTTTTCATTGAAGATGACCATAGTCAATCCGTGGAATCACCTGTCGTCTTCCCCTAAGACCTCACCCAGTTGATACCTGGTGAAACGCCGCACGGTAATATTTTCCCCCACCTTGGCTATGGCATCGTAGATGAGATCCTTAACGGTGATATCAGGATTCTTAATATAGGCCTGCTCCATTAAGCACTGTTCCGCGAAGAATTTCTCCAGCCTCCCCTCCACGATCTTGTCCACCACCTTATCGGGTTTACCGGACGCCGCGGCCTCGGCCCTCAGGATCTCCTTTTCCTTCTCTATAACCTCTGGAGGGACATCTTCGCGGCTGATAGCGATGGGGTTCATGGCGGCAATATGCATGGCGATCTCTTTTACCAGGCCCTGAAAATCCTCTGTCCTGGCCACAAAATCCGTTTCGCAGTCTATATCCACCAGGACCCCTATCTTCCCCCCTGGATGTATATAAGAGGTAATAAGACCCTCGGCGGTCTCCCGGCCCGCCCTCTTCGCTGCCTTGGCCAACCCCTTTTTACGGAGGAAGTCAATGGCTTCATTAATGTTTCCCGCACACTCCGACAGGGCCTTCTTGCACTCCATAACGCCAACCCCTGTCCTCTGCCTCAATTCCTTAATAGCACCCGCGGATATCTCCATCGCTCCTTGCCTCCTCATCCTCCTCTGCCGGGATTACGTCTCCTCCGCGCTGTCGTCTTCTTCCTCCCCGTTTTCCTCCGCATCCTTGCGCTCTCCTTCTCCTCCAGCTTCCCCTTCAATCCCTTCACCAGGAGCGGCCTCGATGGGGGTCTCTTCCCCTATCTCTCCTTGGAGTTCTTCCTCGCGGAGCCTCTTTCCTTCGATCGCTGCATTGGCAATCTTGGTGGCGAAAAGACGGATAGCCCGTATGGCATCATCATTCCCCGGGATCACATAGTCTATCTCATCAGGATCACAATTGGTGTCCACGATGGAAACCGTGGGTATCCCCAACTTCCTCGCCTCACTCACTGCTATCCGCTCACGCTTGGGGTCAACGATGAAGAGGGCCCCGGGAAATCGATCCATATCCTTAATCCCCTCCAGATACTTGCTTAGTTTGGCCCTCTTTTTTTGCAACTGTAAAACCTCTTTTTTAAGAAGTCTCTGAAACTCCCCTTTCTCCTCCATCTTTTCAAGTTCCTTGAGCTTATCGATACTCTTCTTTATCGTCTGAAAATTGGTGAGGGTACCTCCCAACCAACGATGATTGACATACAACATACCACAGCGCACAGCCTCTTCATAGATGGCCTCCTGGGCCTGCCTCTTCGTTCCGACAAAAAGGATTTTTTCACCCTTGGCCACTGTATCCCGGACAAATTCATGGGCCACATCTAAGAACTTAACGGTCTGCTGCAGGTCGAGTATATAGATACCATTTCTCGCCCCAAAGATGTAAGGCTTCATCTTGGGGTCCCAGCGCTTTGTCTGGTGGCCGAAATGAACCCCAGCCTCCAACAACTCTTTCATCGTGACAACGGACATAGAACCTCCTTCTGGTTGTATCTTCCGCCCCCTTCTGCTCGTTTGGAACCCTCGCAGGCACCCCCAAATCGATCAGGAGGCGTGTTTAATGAAAATGACCTTTAGCATACCACCCCTTGTTTTGCAAGAGAAAATTTGGCGGCGCCCCCTCAATAATTGCCTTGATCCTTTATTGAGAGGAGATAGAAAGAGATTAAAGCTTACAATATCGCAGAAACAGGGTCAAAAAGACCATACTGTCTTGCAGCATCCCCTTGAGCGGAGAAATCACAGTCCTCACTGTAAGGGACTAAGCCCTCTCGGCTGTAATAACCGGCCTTGTACAGCCGGATAGGCCCGCCCCTTTACCACCTTCCTTGAAAATCCCCTTTCCTTCTGTTATAGTATTTTATATGGTTAGGATATCGCGACTCGTAAACAGACTTTTCTCCATGAGCAGAGAGACCAGGAGGCCCAAGATCATCGATCTCTATATCCTGAAGGAGATCATGGTCCCCACAGGGATCGGGATGGGGATCTTTACCTTCATCTTCTTGGTGAGCAAACTGTTTCGCATCACAGAGATGGTCGTGGAAAAAGGGATCCCTGTGCTTTATGCAATAAAACTCTTTTTGTGTCTCATCCCGGCCTTTCTGGTCTTTGTCGCCCCCATGTCCCTCTTGCTCGGGATCCTCACGGCCCTGGCGAGATTGTCCGCAGACAACGAGATCATCGCCCTCAAGACATCGGGGGTGGGGCTCTACAGGCTGAGCCCCCCCGTGATCTTCCTCTCAGTAATCACCTTCCTCTTCACCACCTTCCTCGTGTTCTATGCCGTACCGTGGGGGAGTCAAAACTTTCGCGAGACCCTCTTTCAGCTTGCCGGGACCCAGGGTAAGCTGGACGTGAAGGAACGCATCTTCAACGCCCCCTTTGGCGACTTGGTTATTTATGTGAATAAGGTCTCCCAAAGGGAAAAGATGTTAGAGGGGATTATGATCTACGACGAGAGGGATCCTCAGATAAACAGCGCCATCGTTGCCCGCAGGGGGTATCTCACCTCAGACCCC
This sequence comes from Deltaproteobacteria bacterium RBG_13_52_11, assembly GCA_001797745.1. Taxonomy (GTDB): domain Bacteria; phylum Desulfobacterota; class B13-G15; order B13-G15; family RBG-16-54-18; genus RBG-13-52-11. Next base: position 42,596 of record MGQF01000099.1, on the reverse strand, counting down.
AAGGCCCAAAAATTGGTGTTAAACCTCTTCGATGGGAGCATTCATTCTCAGGAGGTACAAGGGGAGACCTATCGCACCATCAACTTCAACACCTATCAGTTCACCATATTCCTGAAAGAGGAGATGGCAAAGGAGCGCAAAAGGGCACGGGTGCGGATGTTGGAAAAAGAGATGTCCATCAGTGATTTGCGTGAGAAGATCAAGGGGTTGAGGGAACGAGGGCAAAACATCCGTCCTCAACTGGTGGAACTCCACTTCAAATTTGCCATCCCCTTTGGTGCCCTAATCTTCGGCCTTGTGGGGCTCCCCTTAGGGGTGCAGCGCACGCAATCAGGGAGGTCGTGGGGATTCGTTTTGTGTGCCGGCATCTTCCTCCTCTATTACGTCCTCTACTGTCTGGGAAAGAATTTGGGTGTAAGCGGGATCATATCCCCTTTTTTGGCTGCGTGGTTTCCTAATATCCTCTTTGGGGCCCTGGGGATATACCTCTTTGTAAAGACGGCTCAAGAGTCCCCGCTGCGGATCCTCTCCTGGGTGGACAAGGGAATGGAATTTCTAAGGGAACAATGGAAAAGATTTTTCCGCGTGATGTAGATCACTCTTCAACTCAACTCCCTCTGCCTTTTGGCAATGAGAAGGGTATGAGACCGCAGGGTTCGGGAGGTATGAGAATTCTCAGCCGTTACATCGCCAGAGAGTTCTTGAAGCTTCTCTCTCTGTGGGCAACCTCCTTCTTCCTGATCTTTTTCGTCGTAGAACTCTTCGAAAGGATCAATGCCATCATCGTCAATAAGGCCCCCTTATACCTGATCCTGGAGTATTTTCTCTATAAAATCCCCCCGTTTCTTGCCCAGACCCTTCCCTTCGCCACCCTTTTGGCCGCCTTGATCACCTTGGGGGTCCTCGCGCGGAACAATGAGGTCGTGGCCATGAAGGCCCATGGCGTCAGCACCTATCGGATCATGTTCCCCCTCTTAGTCCTTGCCGCTTTAGTCACCGCCTTTATCTTCCTCTGTAACGAGACCATCGTCCCCTACGCCGCCCGCAAAGCCAACTATATCTGGTCGGTCAAAGTAAAGAAGGAAGAGGAACGGGCCTTTTTCCAGCTCAACAAGATCTGGTACCGTGGTGAAAACGCCATCTACAACATTCGCCTCCTCGAGCCGAAGAAAAATCTCCTGAAGGGGGTGACCATCTATTATTTCGACGAGGCATTCAATCTCCGCCGGCGCGTAGACGCCCGCGAGGCCCAATGGAACGGGAACGGGAACGGGTGGACCTTCTATGAGGTGGCTATCAGGGACTTTCTCCCCGGAGGGGAGGTGCAAACGGAGATGTACGATGAGAGGGATATCCCCATACCTGAGAGACCGGAGGACTTCAAAAAGGGGATGCAGAACCCAGATGAGATGACTTACGGGGAGCTCAAGGAATATGTGGAAAGGCTCAGGAGTGACGGATACGATCCCACCCGATATGTCGTTGACCTCCACAAAAAAGTGTCCTTCCCCTTTTTGACCCTCATCATGGTCTTGATGGGAAGCCCTCTGGCACTGGCGGCGAGCCACGGCCGCGGAGGGGGGATCGCTCAGGGGGTGGGGATTAGTATAGGCATCGGCTTCATCTATTGGATGGCCTTTGCCATCTCCGTCGCCATGGGGTACGCTGGCACCTTCCCGCCTTTCATCGCCGCCTGGGCGCCCAACGTCTTCTTCGGCCTCATAGGGGGGTTTCTCCTCGAGAGCATCCATCAATAAACTATCCCGCCAAAGGCGGGACATGAATCCTTTTACTTACGAACCTAAGTCTTCGCCTAAAGGCGAGGGTTTTTCTCCCATTCCCCGAGAGGGACAATAGTCAATAAGGAGCCATTGCCATGGCTATTATGGAGATCAGCGTCGTGCCAGTGGGTACTAAGAGCCCCAGTGTGAGTCCCTTTGTCGCCGAGTGCGTGAAGATAGTAGAGCAGCAGGGGCTGAAGTACGAGGTCACCTCCATGGGGACAGAGGTGGAGGGGAAAGTGGAAGAATTGCTGAGCTTGGCCGTGCAGATGCACCGGGTACCCTTTACAAAAGGGGCCGAGCGGGTGCTCACCACCATCCGGATTGACGAACGCCGGGACAAAGAATTGCGGATAGCAGGAAAGAAGGAGGCCGTCCTCAAGAGGCTCAGGGGGATGCGGGTCGGACAATAACCAACGTATAGGCATCCAGATCGATATATTTTCGAGCCACCCGCAAGACATCCGCTCTGGTCACCTGCTCTATCTCACGCGGATACCGTTGGTAAAAATCCCCCCCGAGGCCATATCGCTCATCGAAGGCCATGGCAGATGCCAGCGCAAGGGGACCCTGGAGATCGA
>MGQF01000099.1:39998-40197 GCA_001797745.1 Deltaproteobacteria bacterium RBG_13_52_11 | reverse complement strand
CAACTCCTCCTGGCTGATCCCCTCCTCCCGTACTTCTCGAAGGATCCTCTTGATCCCCTGAAGCGCCTGTTCTTCCTTGGGAGGACTGGTGGCGAGGTAAACCCCCAGATAGCCGGGATCGAGATCAGATCGAACAAAAAATGCCGTCACATAGGCCAATCCCTCTCGATCCCGCAATTGGGTGAAGAACCTCCCCCCT
>MGQF01000099.1:39819-39927 GCA_001797745.1 Deltaproteobacteria bacterium RBG_13_52_11 | reverse complement strand
GCCGAGGGCAATATGGGCCTGCTGCTTGTCCCGTGCCACCTCTTCCCTCTTCCGGATCCCCCTTGGCGCGATCTCTTGAGGGATAAAAGGGGGGAAAAAGGGGGCCTT
>MGQF01000099.1:39431-39805 GCA_001797745.1 Deltaproteobacteria bacterium RBG_13_52_11 | reverse complement strand
CGCGAAAAGCCTCTCTTACGGACGTGAATACCTCCTCCCACCTGGCATCCCCCACGATGGCCAAGACCAAGTTCTGGGGAAGGGCATATCGCTTATAGTACCTCATGAGATCCCGTCGCTTGATGCGTCCTATCGTCCCCTCCTCCCCCAGGAGGTTCAGGCGATAGGGATGTCTTTTATAGAGGGCCTCCCTCAGGAGCCGCATGGTCCAGGGGATCATGTTATCCCGCTCTTTGCCCAGCGCAGCCAAGGCTTCACCCCTCACCCGCTCAACTTCCTCCTGTGGAAAGGATGGCTTGGCGATTACCTCGGCCACGATGCTTAAAAGCTTGGGAAAGTCCTCACTCAAACCCTTCGCCTGCACACCGAAGCTG
>MGQF01000099.1:37735-39411 GCA_001797745.1 Deltaproteobacteria bacterium RBG_13_52_11 | reverse complement strand
CAGGGTTGCCCCGATGGAATCCACCTCCCGGGACAACTGGAGGGCGGTGTAGGACTCGGTACCCCTCGTCAACATCTCGGAGAGGAAGTGGGTGATGCCTGCCTGTTTCTCCTTTTCAAACCGTACCCCTCCCAGGAACACACCGGATATCCCCACCACAGGCACTGAGCGGTCCTCTTTGAAAAGGAGGGTGATCCCATTCTCCAGCACGGCCTTTTTGATTCCCCCAGTCTCTATATCAATGGACGGCTCCCTGCCCAAACCCGTCACCAATGGCTCCAATGCACGGGGGTCCGTGACCTCCCCTTCCCCCTCGGGCAATAGTATGCAGAAGGTGAGGTTTTCCAAGCGCAGGTATCTCCTCGCCACCTCCTTGACTTCTGCAATCCCCACCCGGGAGATCCCCTGCAGATACTCTCCCTCCTTGGTCGCATCCCCCATGACCATCTCAAAGTAGCCGAGTTTCCCCGCTTCGCCCTGTACTGTCTCCCGGTCATAGGTAAATGCCGTTTCCACCATGACCCGGGCCTTACGCAGCTCTTCCTCGCCGACACCTGCATCCTTTATCCGGGAGAGTTCCCTGGTAATTCCTTCGATCCCCTCCTTAATGGCCCCCGGCTGAAAGGCCCCACTGATCACGAAGAGCCCCGGGTCTTTGGGGGTAAAGTCATAGGCATAGATGGAGTTGACCAACCCTCGCCTGAGCCTCAACTCCTGTTGCAGACGTGAAGATTCCCCCTGCCCGAGGCAAGCAGCCAGGACATCCAGGGCAAAGGTGTCCTTATCCCTTATGCCGGGGATGTGGAAGCCCAAGGCAAAATATCTCTCCTTGACATCCTTCTGCATCACAAGGGGGCGAAAGGCCCCTTGGGCAGGCTCCTTGGGTCTTTTCCTCGGGGGGAGGGGCCGAGCAGGTGAGACAAAGAGTTTCTTCAGTTGTGATAACAACTGCGGTGTCGTAAAGTCACCCACTGCCACAAAGATCATGTTCTTCGGGCAATACCATCTTCTGTAGTAGTTAAGGATCTCCTCCCTGCTGAACCCTCTCACCTTATCCGCATATCCAATAATGGGCCTCCCATAGGGGTGGCGTTGAAAGCTGTCTTTGAAGAGGGACTGGTGGAGGATGTTTTCCGGGTCGTCCTCACCCATTTTGATCTCCTCGATCACCACCTCCCTTTCTCGCGCCAGTTCTTGCGAATCGAAGGAAGGGTACTGGACGGCGTCGGCCAGAACCTTCAACCCCTTCTCCTGGTAGCGGCTGGTGATCACCACGTGATAGACGGTGTTCTCATAGCTGGTATAGGCATTGATACGCCCCCCATACCGTTCTATGGTCCCCGCTATCTCCCCTGCCCTCCTCTCATGAGTCCCCTTGAATATCATATGTTCTATGAGGTGCGATATCCCCGCCTCCGAGAAGCGCTCGTCGGCGCTTCCCACCTCCACCCATACCTGAAAGGCAATCACCGGAGCTGAGTGGTCCTCCAACAGCACCACCCGCATGCCGTTCTGAAGCCTCCCCCTGATGATCTCCCCTGTTCCGCCCTTTGCCTTGCCGAGAGCGGGGCCGATGGCGGGAAAAAAGAGGACCAGTGCAGCTATAAGAGCCGGAAAAACCAGAGCCCTTCCCTTCATGGATCTCACCTCCAGCAACGCTTCTTTGTAAAACTATG
>MGQF01000099.1:32788-37709 GCA_001797745.1 Deltaproteobacteria bacterium RBG_13_52_11 | reverse complement strand
CTTAACCGCACCCTCTCCTTCTTGATTTTCCCCCTGAATGAAGCTAGGATACACAGTACGGGGGTGAACAGGATGGCCAAAGTGAAAAAGGGTGTCGATTGGGAGACCTTCGGTAAACTGCGGGGGAGTGAGAAAAGGGCATACTTCACGCGGGACGGAAACATCTTCCATGTCATCATGTCCCAGCAATTTGACCGGAAGTTCCTCGATGAGATATGTGCGCTGGCCACCAAGGTCAGGGGGATCTCCAAAGGGAATAAGGGGGTTTTGTTCCTCCAGTCCCTCCTGCAGGGGAAGAGGGCGATGTTGTACTTTGTCCAGCCCTCCACGAGGACCTTCCTCTCATTCATGGCCGCCTGTCAGATCTTGGGCATCCACTGCTCCGAGGTGAGGGATACCTCCACCTCCTCGGAGATGAAAGGGGAATCGCAAGAGGATACCGTCCGGACCTTCAGCAGCTATGTGGACCTCGTCGTGATGCGCCATTACGAGGCGGGGTTTGCCGAGAGGATCGCATTCCTCCTGAACCAGACCAGCAGACCGGTACCCGTCATCAACGCCGGTTCGGGGAAGGATCAACACCCCACCCAGGCCCTGTTGGACATCTATACGCTGCATCGCTCCTTCGAAAATTATGGGGGGATTGACGGCAAGAGGATCGCCTTTGTAGGTGACCTGAAGAGGGGCAGGACCGTAAGGTCACTAGTCTACCTGCTCAGAAACTACGAGGGGGTCAAGCTCTATTTCGTCGCCCCTCAGGAGTTGCAGATGGGTGATGATCTCAAACAGTACCTCCGAGAACAAAAGGTGCGCTTTGAAGAGACGGACAACCTTGAGGAGGTCGTCTCCTCTGTGGATGCCGTCTACATGACCAGGATCCAAGATGAATACGATGAGGCGGGAGAATCGAAGCACATAGATTACTCCGCGTACCGCTTTAAGAAAGAATACCTGAAGATCCTCCCTCCCAATACCATCATCATGCACCCCCTCCCCAGAAGGGAGGAGATACCCGTGGAGATAGATGATGACAAACGGGCCATGTACTGGCGTCAGGTACGCAATGGGATGTGGGTCAGGGTGACCCTCATCGCTACGATATTTCGAAAGGATAAGGATATCAAAGAGTACTAGCGGATGATGCGGCCGATCCTTTCCCAGCGAACCTTTGACAAAAAGGAAGAGGCCCGCCAGTCCCACGACCAATACATAATAAAGGCCTTTCCCAATACATCATCGAGGGGTACAAACCCCCAGTAACGGCTGTCTTGGCTGTTGTCCCTGTTATCCCCCAAGACCAAGAGGAAACCAGGAGGGACCTCTTTCGGACCATAGTTGTCACCTGCTGACAATCCCCACGAGCTGAAGACACCCCAAGGGTCTTCGATGAGGCGATCGTTGATATAGATCTTCCGCTCCCTGATCTCTACCTTTTCACCCGGAAGCCCAATAACCCGCTTGATGAAGTCCTTGCTCCGGTCGTTGGGGAAGATAAAGACGATGACATCCCCACGCCGGGGTTTGGACAAGGGGAATACCTTTTTGCCGATTAAGGGTATCCTGATACCATACATGAACTTGTTGACCAGAATATGATCCCCCACCAGGAGGGTGGGCTCCATGGAGCCGGAGGGGATCTTGAAGGCCTGGACCACGAAGGTCCTGACAAAGAGGGCGATGACCAACGCGATAATGAGGGTCTCCGCATATTCCCGCACCTTGCTTTTCTGCTTCACCTTTGGCATCCGCTCAATACCTCCTTTTACCTGTCCTGCACGAGGGCCAAGAAGGCCGCTTGGGTGAGATCTATCTTCCCAACCCGCTTCATCCTCTTCTTTCCCTCCCGCTGCTTCTCCAACAATCTATTCTTTCCGGTAACATCATCTCCATAACACGTGGCTGCCCAATGCTTCCGCAAAGGAAAGATCTTCGCTCATGGGCCTGATACTACCTTGGTCCCTTCGATGCTTTCCTCAACAGAGACCCTTTTCTGTGCCGCCTGGGCCTCCTTCAGGCTGGCATACCCCCCCAGCCTCACCCTGTACCACAAACCCATCCCCTCTATCTGCACGGGGATTACTTGGACCGGATACCCCTTTTTTGCCAATCTCCCCTTCAGCCCTTCGGCCGGCTCTTCTTCCCTGAATGAGGCAATCTGGACAAAGTATTGCTCCTTAGGGGTCTCCTTGCCCGCCGGGACCTTCTTGCTTGGCGGTGGAGTGGATTCTTTTCCCTCCTTCTTCTCCGTTACTTTCTGCTCATTTTTTGCCGTCTGCTCCTTTCCCTTTTGTGCCTCTTTCTCCACACCCTCTTTTCGCGTCAGGGTCTCATAAAAGGTGAACCGCATCCGCTCATCTTTTTTCGCCGGGGGAGGAGATGACTTGTCTCTCGCACTTCTATCCGTGCCTTCCTTTTCCTTAGTGGTGGTCATCGGAGAAGTCGCCTCTTGGGCAATACGCACCCGCTCCCGCTCCAACTGTATCCCCACCCTGACACCTACGATGAAGATTGCAAAGGCAAAGACCATCCCCCCCATAATGCCGAAGAGCCTCTTGAGCTGATTGCGTTTTTGCACCCTGGGAATGGGTTCTTTATAGTCCCTCATCACATCTCCGCCGGGGCAGCTATTCCCAGCAACCCCAGTGCGCTGTGCACAACCCCTTGAATGACCTTGACCAAAAGGAACCGTGCATTCGTCATCTCTCTGTCATCAGAGATAACTCGGTGTTTGTTGTAGTAACTGTGGAAGATTCCGGCCAAATCCTGCAGGTAAGAGGTCAAACGGTGGGGCTCCAAGGCAAGGGCCATTCCCTCTAAGAACTCGGGGTAGATGGCTATCCGCTTAGCCAATAACCTCTCCTCCGGGAGACGCAGCAGGGAAATGTCTACATCCTCGAAGGTCGGTACCTCTACGCCATCCTCCGCTGCCTTCTTAAAGATACTCGCTATCCTCGCGTGGACATATTGCACATAATAGACGGGGTTCTCCGCCCCCTCCCTCTTGGCCAGTTCCAAATCAAAGTCCAGAGGGGAGTCGGCCCTGCGCAGCATGAAGAAATAGCGGCAGGCATCCACCCCCACCTCATCCATCACCTCCCGTAGGGAGGTGAACTCCCCTGTCCGGGTGGACATGCTCACCTGCTTCCCGCCCCGCAACAAGTTGACCAACTGCACGAGGATGACCTTGAAGCTGGATTTGTCATATCCCAGGGCCTGGATAGCAGCCTCCATGCGGGGTATATAACCGTGGTGGTCGGCCCCCCAGATATCTATTAAGAGATCATAACCTCGATCATACTTATCTTTGTGATAGGCGATGTCCGAGGCGAAATAGGTTGTCGCATTGTTGGCCCTGATCACCACCCTATCCTTCTCATCACCAAAGACGGTGCTCTTAAACCAGAGGGCCCCTCCATCTTCGTACAGGTATCCTTTGCCTCGCAATTCTTCCAAAAGCCGAGAAGCAAAACCACCATTGTATAAATCCGTCTCGCGATACCACCTATCGAAATGGACCAGAAACCACTCCAAATCATTCTTAATCCACCCTAAGATGATCTGAGCGGCCTTTTCCCCCATGGGACTTATAGCGTCTTCTTCAGGGGTAACGAGATACCTATCCCCTTCTTCTTTTTTGATGTCGTGAGCGATATTGTTGATATATTCGCCCTGGTACCCGTCAGGGGGAAATGCGACCTCTCTCTTCCACGCCTGTAAGTACCGGAGATACACGGACCGCCCCAGGAGCTGCATCTGTGTCCCTCTATCGTTGATATAATACTCCCGCTCCACCTCGTAGCCGACCTTCTCCAAGAGGTTGGCCAGGGCGTCCCCAAAGGCGGCGATCCTCCCATGCCCGATGTGCAGGGGTCCGGTGGGATTGGCGCTGAGAAATTCTACCAACGCCCGCTTTCCTCTCCCCAGATCCCCTTCACCATACCGCTCCCCTTTCCGATCCGCCTCCCGCAATAAATGCTGCCAATATGCCTCCTTGAGAAAGAAGTTTATGAAGCCGGGTCCAGCCACCTCTACCCGCTCGATGATCCCCTCGTCGTCTTCTATACACCTGACGATGGTCTCAGCAATCGCGCGGGGGACCTTATCTGCGAGGGAGGCCATGGCCATGGCAATGTTGGTGGCGTAATCACCATGCCCCTCTTCCCTGGGGTACTCCACGATGGGGGGTGGAAGGGCACCCTCGGCTAACTCCCCCCGCTCCTGTCCCCTCGCAATGGCCCGCATGATGATCTCTGTCAACCCCTTTTTCACATCACTCTCGCTGAGCCAGGAGAGAATAGGCCTCCGGCCTTCGATCTTTTAAGAAGGGCCACTCCCTCCTGGCCCTCGATACCTCATCGAGAGAGATCTCCACCAGCAGGATCCCCTCCTGGAGTCCTGTCGGTTCATCTACGAGGTCTCCCTCTGGGGAGATGCAGAAGCTCATACCGTAGAAATCCTGTTTTGGCTCGCTCCCTACCCTATTTACCCGCATAACGAAGATTCCATTGACGATGGCGTTGCCTGCTAATACCTTCAGCCACCGCTGTTGGGAGGCAAAGGCGGCGGCGGTGGGGGCAAAGACGATCTGGGCTCCCTGCAGGGCCAAATCCCTGGTCCCCTCCGGGAAAAAGTTATCCCAACATAACTGCACACCAATTTTTACAAGGCCGAGATCGAACACCGGAAACCCCTTATCCCCTGGAGAGAAATAGGCCCGCTCCTCCCAGAGGGGGATTTGGGGTACGTGGATCTTTCGGTAGGCGCCTACGATCTCCCCGCGCTGATCTATCACGGCAGCCGTATTAAAGTACTGATCACTATCCCTCTCGAAAAACGGGCAGATAAGGGCAACCCCCTTTTCCTTGGCCAAGGCCCTCATGGCCGCCACGGTGGAACCATTTACATCCTCCGCCAAGAGGAA
>MGQF01000099.1:27070-32782 GCA_001797745.1 Deltaproteobacteria bacterium RBG_13_52_11 | reverse complement strand
TTCATCGATATCTCTGGGGAACCAGTGGGTGTTGAATAATTCCTGAAAGCAGATGATCTGGGCACCTTTTTCGGCGGCGAGCCTGCCCATCCGTAGGGCCTTCCGGACATTAGCATCCTTATCCTCTTGACAGACCATCTGTATCCCGGCGATCTTAATACCCATAACCTCTCCCCTGCAGAGAATGGAACAAATTACATCAAATATCCTTCCGTTGTCAAATGCCCATCTACCGAAGCTTGGACTAATGGTTCCCGGGAAAAGTTCTCCTTGACATCACCCAAAAAGAGGTTTATAAAATAAAACTCTTTGAAGGGAGAGCGGATGTCCAGAGTCTGTGATATATGTGGCAAAGGTCCCCTGAGGGGCAATAACGTCAGCCATGCCAACAACAGGACCAAAAGGGTTTGGCTCCCAAACCTCCAAAGGGTACGAGTCCTCCGTGAAGGAAGGGTAGCCAGGCTGAGGGTGTGCACGAAATGCATCAAGGCGGGTCGGATTGTCAAGGCCCCAAGGGTCCCTGCCACCCCCTGATCCGTTCGACCTTCATCACCCCTTCTATCTTCTGCAGGGAATTGATCACCTTCTTCAACTGCTTGAGGTTCCCGATCTCAATATCAAAGGTGCTCTCCGCATTTCCGTCACCGGTGGTCTTGATCTGAGCCCCGGTGATATTGACCTCATAGCCCGAGATCGCGGAACTGATGTCAGCCAGCATCCCTTTTTTATCGGTAGAGTAGATACGAATCCTGGTAGGGAAGGGAGTGTCTCCATCGAGGGCCCAACGCGCCTCGACGCATCTCCTGGTATCGGCAGCGAGGGCGTTTATGCAATCCGCCGTGTGGACCGTCACCCCCCTCCCCCTCGTGATAAAGCCCACGATCTTGTCTCCCGGCAGGGGATTGCAGCATCCGGCAAAGCTCATGAGGACATCGTCTATCCCATCAATCTTGACAATCCCCTTTGGTCGGCTGGTCATTCGCTTAATGACCTTTTCCAGACCTCCTTCAGCTTCCTTTTTCTCATCAATTCTGAGTGTCTCAGGGGCGAGGCGTCCGATCACCTGCTGAGTAGTAATCTTCCCATAACCGATAGAGGCCAAGAGATCCTCTCCGTTGGTGAGGCTGAACTCGTGGGCTACCCTCTCAAAATCCCCCGGCTTCCAGTACTTAGAGAATCTCAAACCGAATCGCTTAAAATCCCTCTCGCACAGATCCCTTCCCAGAACGATGCTCTTCTCCCTCTGCTGGGCCTTTATCCATTGGAGGATCTTGGCCTTTGCCCGTGAGGTTTGTACAAATTTCAGCCAATCTCTGCTGGGGTGGTGTTTGGCAGAGGTAATGATCTCCACCGTGTCTCCGTTTTGAAGCTGGTAATCGAGAGGGACCAGACGGCCGCTCACCTTCGCCCTCACACATTGATGCCCGACGTCTGTATGAATGCTGTAAGCGAAATCGACGGGGGTAGCACCCTTGGGAAACTCCTTCACCTCCCCATGGGGGGTAAATACATATACCTCTGTGGGGAAGAGATCCACTTTGACTGTCTGGAGAAACTCCCGGTTGTCCTCCAGATCCATCTGCCACTCGAGCAGTTGCCGCAGCCAGGAAAATCGTTTTTCGTCCTTCTCGTCAATCTTCCCATTTTCCTTGTATTTCCAATGGGCGGCGATCCCTTCCTCCGCTATCATATGCATCTCCCAGGTCCTAATCTGTATCTCTATCCTCTCCCCATAGGGGCCAATGACCGTGGTATGGAGGGATTGATACATATTCCCTTTTGGAAGGGCTATATAATCATTAAATTTCCCCGGAACTGGGGGCCAGAGGGAGTGGATGATCCCCAAGGCCTCATAACACTCCTTGACGGTACCCACGATAATCCTAAAAGCGGTGATGTCGTATACGTCATGAAACTCAACCCCCTGTCGCTTCATCTTCCGGTAGATGCTGGAGAGTTGTTTGATCCTCCCCGTTACCTCTCCCCTGATGCCAAACTCATTGAGTTGTTCTATGATAATACCCCTGACCTTCTCCACATATCTCTCACGCTCCTTCTTTGCCTTGGCCACCTTTTGGGAGAGCTCGCGATAGGCCTGAGGTTCCAAGTAACGGAATGCCAATTCCTCCAGTTCCGTCTTGATCCAATCGATACCAAGGCGGTTAGCAATGGGAGCGAAAATTTCCAGGGTCTCTTGGGCGATCTCACTCTGTTTCTGGGGGTCGAGGAAGTGAAGGGTACGCATGTTATGAAGTCTGTCGGCGAGCTTGATCAGGATTACCTTGATATCTTTCACCATGGCCAAGACCATCTTGCGGAAATTCTCGGCCTGTTGTTCTTCACGGGTTTGGAAGCTTATCTGGCTGATCTTAGTTACCCCATCCACCAATTGGGCGATCTCATCGCCGAAGTGCTCCCTGAGTTCCTCCAAGGTGGTGAGGGTGTCCTCGATAGTATCGTGGAGCAAACCGGTGGCGACGGTTGCCACATCGAGCTTCATCTTGGTCAAGACCCCGGCCACCTCTAGAGGGTGAATGAGATAGGGCTCACCCGAACGGCGTACCTGCCCTTGGTGGACCTTTGCCGAGAAGACATAGGCCTTTTCCAAGAGCCCCAGGTCTGCCGAAGGATTGTAAGATTCGACTTGTTCCGCTATGTCATTAAACCTAAGCATTGGTAACTACATTATATTCTTTGCCCTGTGAAAGGGCAAGGCCCCTCACCTGACCATCCATTCCCAGAAGCTGCGCCGGACGCCGTGATTGCCCGAGCACCGGTTGTATGGTAATAAACTACTATCGCCTTAAAGCGATAGCTCAGGGGTCAATCCCGTCAAGGGCTGAACACCCAAAGGCGGGACTCAGACCATCCTGCCTTGTCGGGATGGCAGTATGTCTGTCAGGGGAGGAGTTAAAGTGACATCTATGATTTTTTGTCCGCAGTGCGGTCACCCAGCAGAGTAATGCTATGAATCCTATAAGTGCCCTTTTCACCCAACCCAACAACTATGTTTATACCCATGTAACACAGCAACTAAAAAAACTAAAAAAGATATTGACTTGCCGGCATAAATATGTTAAGTGAATTTATTCTCATAAAGGGCTATATCATTAACGATTTCTTTGAAAGTTTGGAAGGTTATTACTCAAAAAATCCCTGGAAGGAGGCAGCTAACATTCGGTTAAGATCAAAAAGATCGAGCTGGTAATGAGATCCATTCGGCCGTTTCCAAACAAAATATGGCTGTAAACAATCCTTAAAAATGAGACAAAATGAACATTTTATCAGGGCAGCGCTGTTTGTTTTCGTATGCGCTGTTCTGTTCTCTGCACAGGTTGCCTTTCCGGCTGAGGAAGTGACAATTGTGGGGATGGTAACCGAGCAGGGAATAGTAACGTACGATGGCCAAGTCTACGCCGTCGTTGAAAACAATATCGGTAAGGAGGTAATGAGGCTCATCAATAGAAGGGTAGAAGTAATTGGCGAAATCATAGAGAGGGGTGATGGTGAAAAACTTATTGAAATAACGAATTATGGAATATCTGAATAACGGTTACAAAAAAATAAATATATAATATTAAAAGGAGGTAAGGTTCATGAAAAAGGTAATCGCTCTTTTAGTTGCACTGTGTGTTTTTGCGGCATTCAGCTTTGTCGTCGGTTGCAAGAAGAAGGCCGAAGAGCCACAGGCCCCTGCCGCTCCTGCTGAGCAGCAGCCTGCACCTGAACAACCCGCAGAACCACCGGCAAAAAAGTAACACTCAGAACTACGCCATGAGGGATATCTTGGGTAATCGTCAATCCCTCATGGCGTAGTTGTTTCCTTCCCAAATACATTTCTCACTTAAAAAATTGAACCGCATAAAAGAGGAGCAACCTCCATCTAAACCTAAACCGTCCCTCACTTAATGACTAAGGTGGGCAGCAAAGCTTGCCGTGCCATCTGCGTACACGAATATACGTCTTATTTCCCGTGCTGCTTTGTAGTAACGTAAGTGGGTTTGGATACTGCATATACTCATGATATGCAAGTACCAAACGCTGCGCCATCACCTTTTTTTAACTCGTTCGTGTTTGAACACTGTTATTCCCTTCTCATCCGGGCAGCGAAGAAGCCGTCTGTCCCGTGGCAATGGGGGAAGGTGCGGAAGTAGCCCTCTTGATCCGTCAACCCTTCACATCCAGGAGGGAGGGATGAAGAAACGCCCTCGAGGCGTACCCCTCCTTGTTCGGACAAAAAGGGTCCAATCACCCCTTCGTTCTCCTCCGGGGTCATGGTGCAGGTGCTGTAGACCAGGATACCTCCCTGCTTTACCATAGGGGCCGCCTGTGCCAGGATCCGGCCCTGGAGTTTCTGAAGGCGGGGTATGTCAGCCTCCGCAACCCTCCACTTCCCGTCGGGGTTCCTCCGCAGGGTACCCAGCCCAGTACAGGGTGCATCGACCAGGACACGGTCAAAGGAACCATCAGAAAAAGGCAAGGGAGATTGCGCGTCGAGGGTTAATAAGGCCTTCACGATAGAAATCCCCAACCGGCGGCAGTTCTCCTGCAGCAGAGAAAGTTTGATTGGGCTCACATCCACGGCTACGATCTCCCCCTCATCCTCCATTAATTGGGCCACGTGGGTGGTCTTACCTCCCGGTGCGGCGCAGATATCAAGGACACGCTCCCCGGGTCGGGGGGCCAGGATAAAGGAGACGAGCTGAGAGGCCTCATCCTGGACCTGAAGCCAACCCTCCTGAAAAAGGCCCCATGAGGTCAGGGGAGGTGGCTTTTGAAGGAAGACCCCCACCGGGGAAAAAGGGGGGGGAGTTGCTTCTATCTTCTCGTCGTGTAGACGATTGATGACCTCATCCCGGCTCCCCTTGAGAACATTAACCCTCACGGTCAAGGGAGGTATCTGATTATTTGCCGTGCACAGGGAGACGGTCTCATCCACCCCCCACTGATCGAGCCATCGGCGCACCATCCAGCGGGGGTGGGAATGGTAGGCGGCGATGTAATCGAGGGGTTCAGTGTGGATAGGGGGATAGGCGATTTCTTTTCTCCCCTCGGCAATCCCGCGTAATATCCCATTGATAAAGGGGGCAACGTCTTTCCGGCCCTTCCCCTTGGCCAGCTTGACGGACTCATCAACCGCCGCCCGCGAGGGTACCCGGTCCATGAAGAGGAGCTGATAGGTCCCCATCCGCAGGATGGAGAGAACAACACGCTCCATTCGAAGGGGCTTGATGCGGGAATAGGCGGAGATGACCCAATCGAGCCTCCCTCTCCACCGCAACACTCCGTAAACCACCTCTCGCACGAAGGCCTTGTCCAGGTCCGTGAGAAGGGGATCTTCCATAACCAATTCATCAAAGAGGGGGTCCATGGGGGACCCCCTCTTTTCCAAGCGGATCAAGACCTCAAGGGCCTTTGTGCGCGCCCGATCCATTATGGTCCTCTTCAGGAAGGGGAGAAAAACTTTGCCTTCTGTTAGATTTTATCCGCCACGAAAAAGGGTTCCAGGGGGCTATCCCGCAAAGCGGGAGGATTCCAGGGTTCAAAAAAAGGAGAGGAATGGTTTTTTTCTTGACCCCTTAACCCCTTGAATCCTCGAACCCTGTTAGTGAGCCATCGCCTCTAACCTCCTGATGCGCTCCTCCATGGGGGGATGGGTGCTAAAGAGGCGCTGAACCCCTCTCCCTTGCAGGGGGTTGACAATGAACATAT
>MGQF01000099.1:20004-27061 GCA_001797745.1 Deltaproteobacteria bacterium RBG_13_52_11 | reverse complement strand
AAGGGTTGACCTTCATAGGGATCCGTTTCGTCCCAGCATCGAGCTTGGCCAAGGCCCTAGCCAGATAGAGGGGATTGCCAGCGAGCTGGGCGCCCCCCTCATCGGCATGGTACTCCCGGGATCTGGAGATGGCCAGCTGGATGAGGAACGCCGCAATGGAGGCAAGGGTGGTAAGAACCAACATGGCGACGAGTTGAGCTATGCCCCCCCCTTCTCTGTCATCGCCGCCGAACATGGCTCCCCAACGGGCCATGGAAGCGATAAAGCTGATGGCCCCGGCGATGGTGGCAGCGATGGTCCCGATGAGGATGTCCCTGTGGCGGATGTGAGAGAGCTCATGGGCCAAGACCCCCTTGAGCTCTTCCTCATTTAACAGCCTCTTGATCCCTGTAGTCACCGCCACTGCTGCATGCTGGGGATTCCGCCCTGTAGCGAAGGCATTGGGGGCATCGTTGGGGATGATGTAGACCTTGGGCATGGGGAGCCCGCCCCGCAGGGCCAACTCCCGCACGATCCGATGGAGGCCTGGCTCCTCGGCCTCGGTTACCGCTTGTGCACGGTACATCTTGAGGACAATGCGGTCGCTGAACCAATAGACGCCGAAATTCATAACGCCCGCAAAGATAAGGGCGTAGAGAGCCCCGTTGCGCCCCCCAACCAAGCTCCCGATCCAAACCAGGAGAATAGTGAGTAGCGCCATGAGGACATAGGTCTTCATCTGGTTCATATCTCGTACCTCCTTACTTTTATATGTTTTATACAGTTGTTAGCACTCAGTGGTCAGTATTCAGCGATGAGTATTTGTTTCTCTCTGCCTGGAATTTTGCTCCTGATTGAAAACAGGGAAACAATAGCCACAAACCTATCCGGGCTAAACGCTGATAGCTGAATCCCTACCTCAATATTACACCAATCGCTCCCCCAGGGTCAATCGGTGGCCGCGGGCAAACTCCTCCCACCCTATCTTTCTCCCCCCCTCAAGCTGCAACTCTTCGATGATCAGCGAGCCCGTGCCGCAGGCCACCTCTATTCCCCCGGCAAGGGATAGGATCTCACCAGGGGCACCCCGACCAGTGCCGATCCCTCCTCGATAGACCTTTATCCGTCTTCCTCCCCACCAGGTGTATGCAACAGGCCACGGCACCATCCCCCGTATCTGGTTCCTGATCTGTCCAGCCTCACCCCCCCACTGGATCAGACCATCCTCCTTTTTCAAGAGGGGGGCGTATGAGGCCCATTTTTCATCTTGAGGGATCGGTTGCAGGGGCCCTTCCTTGAGACCCTTGATAGTCTCCATCAAGAGTTCCCCTCCTACGCCAGCCAGCCTCTCGCCGAGCTCCTGGGCTGTCTCTGCTTCTCTGATCTCCACCTCCTTGGTCAAGAGGATGGCACCCGTATCCATCCCTTCATCCATGAAATAAGTGGTCACCCCTGTCCTTTGCTCCCCATTGATGACGGCCCAATTGATGGGGGCCGCTCCCCGGTATTTGGGCAGGAGAGATGGGTGCACGTTGATGCATCCCGAGGGGGGCACCTCTAAGACGGCAGGGGGGAGGATCTGCCCGAAGGCTGCCACCACAATTAGTTCCGGTCCTAATTCCCCTAACTGGGCGATGAAATGCGGATCTTTCACCCGCTCCGGCTGCTGGACATGGAGGCCGAGGGTGAGGGCGAGTTCCTTTACCGGAGGAGGTAAGATTCTTCTCCCCCGCCCACCGGGGCGATCGGGCTGGGTGATTACGGCGATCACCTCTTCAGAATCGGCCAGGGCCTTCAATGTGGGGAGGGCAAAGGGTGAGGTCCCCATGAAGACGGTCCGCAGCTTCTGTGTATCACTATTCATGCTCTAGAATAGCCGAGACCCCTGCTCTTTGGACGCTTTGGTCTCCTGCATCAGTTTGCGCATCTTTCGCTGGATGATCCCCCGCTTCAGACGGCTTACCCTGTCGATGAAGAGAATCCCCTCTAAGTGGTCGATCTCATGTTGAAAGGCCACGGCCAAGAGACCCTCGGCCTCGATCTCCCGCTGTCGTTCGTCCAGGTCGTAGCCCCGTATCAGGACCCTCTGGGCCCTGGCGACGTTCTCTCTGATCCCAGGCACACTAAGGCACCCCTCCTCCTCCACAATCCGTCCCTCAATATTGATGATCTCCGGGTTAATGAGGGTGATGAGCTCATTTGTCCCCTCCGGGTGCCTAGCGTCCACAACGATGAGTCTCTCTGAAACCCCCACCTGCGGTGCAGCCAAACCGACACCAGGGGCGGCGTACATGGTCTCCGCCATCTCGCTGGCCAAGCGTACAACTCTGTCGTCGATGTTCTCGATCTCCGCAGCCTTCGTCTGGAGTATCGGGTCAGGATAGATGCGTATTTTAGCGACGGGCATTCCCCTTACTGCCTCTTTATTCTTAAATATAAGAGCATCACCACGGAAATTCCAGCGAGGGGGATGCTGATTGCCTGGGCCGTGGAGAGGAGCCCTCCCAGAACGTTGCCGCGGGGATCACCCCGCAAGAACTCCAAAAAGAAACGGCCGATGGAATAACAAAGAATATACAACCATAAGAGCTCCCCGTGAAAGGTCTTTCTCTTCCGTAACAATACGAGAAAGGCGAAGAGCGCAAAGAGGCTGAGAGAGCTGTAGAGCTGGGTCGGATGTAGGGGGATTCCCTGAGGGGCCAGACTTCGTGGGTCTGTGAAGGTGACGGCCCAGGGGAGGGCACACGCTTCCCCGTAACAGCACCCGGCAAAAAAACACCCGATCCTGCCGAAGGCATGGCTGATGGCGACGGAGGGGGCGAAGATATCGGCCACCTGCCAGAGGGGGAGACCGAGCCTCTTGATATACCAGATCCCTATGGCCGCGGCCGGCACGAGCCCACCGTAAAAGACCAACCCCCCTTCCCATATCTTGAGGATATTGATGGGGTTATCGGCGTATTCCTTGAAGTTCATGAGCACAAAGAGGATGCGGGCGCCGATCAAGGCGGCCACCAGGACATAGAAGGTGATATCGACGATCTGGTTCGGATCGATTCCCTCCCGTGCCGCCTGTCGTCTCGCCAAGAACAACCCTACCATAATGCCAAGGGCGATCATGAACCCGTAGCTATAGATAGTTAACCACCCACTATGGAAGAGTACAGGATGCATATCAGTGTTTCTCCTTTGCGTCTTTTTCCCCACCCCGCAGGATCTTGAGGGCCAGCAACATGACCCCGATGGTGATGGAGGCATCCGCCACGTTAAAGGCGGGCCAGTGCCACCCTTGGTAATAGAAATCGAAGAAGTCCACCACACCCCCCAGGCGGAAACGGTCGATCACGTTGCCCACCGCCCCTGTCAAAACGAGGGAAAGAGAGAGGAGGGTCCATAACTCCCCCTCCTTGATCTGTCGGAGATAGGTGAGGATGAGGGCAATGGCAATGAGGGATATGATGACAAAGATGATAGCAGCTCCGGGGAGATTGCCCAGCAGGCCGAAGGCAGCCCCCCTGTTCTGCACGTGGGTGATTGCGAAAAACCCCGGGATGACCCCCCTGGAATGATAAAGGGGGACAGAGCGCTCGATAGCGAACTTGCTCGCTTGATCCAGGGCAAGGAGGAGGCAGAAGACAATCAATACGATCCAGTACTTCCTCTTCATTACCCCTCGCCCGCGATGGTTTGGGAACAGCGCTGACAGATCTCCGGGTGCTCTTTGTCCGCCCCCACGCTCGTGTCATAGACCCAGCAGCGCTGGCACTTCCCCCCCTCTGCCCGCGCTACCGTTACTGTCATCTCAGAACCATCCCCATCTCGCTCCAGCACCACCTGTGAGACGATAAAGATCTCCCGCAACTCCGAACCAAACCCCTGGAGGAAGTCGAAGAGCTTCTGCGGCGCCCTCACCTTCACCTCGGCATCCAAGGGATGGCCGATCACCTTTTCCTGGCGGGCCTTCTCCAAGGCCTTGGTCACCTCTTCCCGCGCATCCCACAACCTCGACCATCGCTCCTCCAAGGCCTCATCGAAGGGCTCCTCGTCTGCTTGGGGAAAAGTCGCAAGGTGTACACTTACCTCTTCACCACCCTCTTTGGGGAGGTATTGCCACACCTCATCGCAGGTAAAGGAGAGGACCGGGGCCATGATCCGCACCATCCCCTTGAGGATGCGGTAGATGACATTCTGGGCAGACCTCCTCTTGAGAGAGGAGGACGAGGAGGTATAGAGACGGTCCTTGAGGATGTCGAGATAGAGAGAGCTCAGTTCTATAACACAGAAGTTGTGCACGGTGTGATAGATAACGTGAAACTCACACTCCGCATAGGCATTGAGCACCCGTTCCACCAGCCGCTGGAAGCGGTTGAGGATCCACCGGTCGATCTCCAGGAGTTCCTTGACAGGTACGTGGTCGCGCTGGGGATCGAAGTCATAAAGGTTGCCCAACATGTACCGCCAGGTATTCCTGATCCTTCGGTAGGCCTCGGTGAGTCGATCGAGGATCTCCTGGGAGATCTTGATGTCGTCCCGGTAATCCTCCGCTGCCACCCACAGCCGCAGGATCTCGGCCCCAAATCTCTGGATGACCTCATCAGGGGCCACTACATTCCCCGCTGATTTGGACATCTTTTTCCCCTCGCCATCAACCACAAAGCCGTGCGTGAGGACACTGGTGTACGGCGGAATTCCCCTGGTCCCTACCGCTGCCAACAGCGACGAGTGGAACCAACCCCGGTGTTGATCGCTCCCCTCCAGATAGAGGTCGCAGGGAAATTTCAGGGCGTCTCGCTGCTCCAGGACCGCGGCCCAGCTCACCCCAGAGTCGAACCAGACATCAAGGATGTCCGTTTCCTTTCTGAATTGATCCCCCCCGCATGTGGAACAGGTAGTCCTGGGGGGAAGGAGCTTGTTGGCCGGCTCGTCAAACCAGATGTCCGCCCCCTCGTGGGCAAACCGGTCGGCGACAAAGTCTATCAGATCTTTCTGTAGGAGGGTCTCACCACACCCCTCGCAGTAAAAGGCCACGATAGGAACGCCCCAGACCCTCTGTCGCGAGACACACCAGTCGGGACGATGAGCTATCATCCCATAGATCCGCTCCCGCCCCCATGCAGGGATCCACCGAACCTCCTCAATACCCTGTAGGGCCCGCTCCCTTAAATCATTGCGGTCTACTGAAATGAACCACTGCTCGGTTGAGCGGAAGATGATGGGGTTTTTGCACCGCCAACAGTGGGGGTAGGAGTGTTCTACCTCTTCCTCTTTCAAGAGCGCGCTTACCTCTATCAACTTGGCATTGACGGGCTTGTTGGCATCGAAGACGAACATCCCTCCGAAAAATTCCACCTCTTGGATAAATCTGCCATCGTCGTCCACCGGGGCATAGATCGCTAATCCGTATTTCAGACCGCTCTCATAGTCCTCCTGGCCGTGTCCAGGTGCGGTATGGACGCAACCCGTACCTGCGGCGTCCAGGGTAACGTAATCGGCCAGAATGATGATTGACTCCCTCTCCAAAAAAGGGTGGCGGCACTTGAATCCCTCCAAGGCGCTCCCCTCAAAGGTCTCCAGTACCCGGTAATCCTTGATCCCGAGGGTGTCCATCACGATCGCTGCCAGGTCCTCCGCCACGATGTAGACCTCACCGTTTACTTCTGCCGCCACATATTTATAGGCAGGGTGGAGAGCAATGGCAAGGTTGGCAGGAATGGTCCACGGCGTGGTGGTCCAGATGATGATTGAGACCTTCTTCCCTTGCAAAGAGGGAAACCGCTCTCCGATATCGGAGGACATGGGAAACTTGACGAAGATGGAGGGTGATCGATGGGGGGCATACTCCACCTCGGCCTCGGCCAAGGCGGTATGACAGGTGGCGCACCAGTAGACAGGTTTCTTCCCTTTATAGAGGTAGCCTCCCTCTACAAACTTTCCGAACTCCCGCACGATGGTGCCCTGGTATTCGTAGTCCATGGTGCGATAGGGGCTGTCCCAGGTCGCGAGCACCCCCAACCTCTTGAATTCCTCCCGCTGAATATCGATGAACCGGGCGGCATAATCCCGGCAAAGCCTCCTGATCTCGGCCTTGCTCATCCCCTTTTTGCGCTCCCCCAGCATCTTATCCACCTCATGCTCCACCGGCAGGCCATGGCAGTCCCAACCCGGGACATAGACGCTGTCGAAGCCGGCCATATATTTGCCCTTGACGATGATGTCCTTCAGGATCTTGTTCAAGGCGGTCCCTATGTGGATGTGTCCGTTGGCATACGGGGGCCCATCGTGGAGGATGTACTTCTCCCTCCCTTTGGCTGACTGGAGGATCTTGGTATACAACCCCTGCTCCTCCCATCTCTTGAGCATCTCGGGTTCCTTCTTCGACAGATCCGCCTTCATGGGAAAAGGCGTTTGGGGGAGATTCAGGGTCTTCTTATAATCCATTGATCCGCTCCATACGACTTTTTAGATAAAGAGTGCAATGTATCATAAAGGCCGGCCTAAGACAATATGATATCCCTTGCCACCTCTTTCATGTGTGCTTTGTCTACAAAATACCACCAAAGAACTCCCCTCCCCTGGCGGGAGGGGATGAATCCCGCTCCGCTTTGCATAAATCTAAGAATACGGGATGCCGCAAGGCGGCAGGGGAGGGGGAATAAACGATCTTGCACACCCTCACCCCCCGGCCTCGCCCTGGCGACGCCGAGGGCGGGCCAACCCTCTCCCATTCAAGGGAGAGGGTGAATGAGAAGTATGTTCCCCGCCACGCCTTGGCGTGGCGGGATTTGCGGGTGACGAAGCAGCCATGGAGAATCGCTTAGAACGTCTTTCTATATATAAAGGTATCTACCACCTCTCCCTGCGAATCACTGAGTGTGGCCTTATCCCCCTTGTTGTCCCAGATGGGGTACAAAGAGCCCCAGTAGAAGAAGAGCTGATCTGCTCCTTCTACGATATCCTTCCCCGCTCCGGTAAAGAGGAGTACAGTGTAGCCTGGTCGAAGAAAAGCCCTGGGGAAGATGTATCGGTGCCCCTCACTGTCAACGATGGAAAAACCTCTCAGGTCTACTGCCTGAGCGGA
>MGQF01000099.1:12833-19838 GCA_001797745.1 Deltaproteobacteria bacterium RBG_13_52_11 | reverse complement strand
CCCTCCAAAAGGGCTCACCGTGTTCAGGGGTGTTGATGCCCAGATAACGAACATGCCTGCCATCTGCTAAGACGATGGTGTCCCCATCCACTACCCGCTTGACCTGGAAGGGACCCTTGGTATCTTGCGCAGAGGCTATGGGGGAGATCAGGAGGAACAACCCCAGCAATGCCAGCAAGAGCGATAGCAAAAAAGCGGCAGTCTGTTTATCCTTCATCTGCGTCTCCTCTGCGCAATGATCTCAAAAGAGTCTACCATATTCCCTTTTGCCGGTAAAAGTGAAAAGGTCTGAACGGGCTTTTATGACATAAGGCCTTGACGCTTCCTTGTTCCCGCTATATGATTTCATCATCCGTAGAATAAGTTTAAAAGTAAATGTTAAAGGGAACGAAAGCTATGCAGTCAACGAAACAGAATTGGGATGCCGAGGATTACGCGAATAATTCCTCGGCCCAGACGCAGTGGGCTCAGGAGCTTATTTCCAAGCTTGCTTTGCAAGGCAGCGAATCGCTGCTGGACATCGGCTGTGGCGATGGGAAGATCACTGCCCAGCTTGCGCAAATTCTCAGTGCAGGACGCATTCTTGGCATCGATGTATCTCCCCGCATGATTAGACTCGCCACTGAACGGTTTCCTTTAACAAAATATCCCAACCTGTCATTTCTGCAGATGGATGCAACCCGCATTCGACTTTCCCAGCAGTTTGACGTTGCATTTTCAAGCGCTACCCTTCACTGGGTAGAAGATCATATCGCCGTGTTGCGAGGCGTGCGTGTCTGCCTTAAATCAGGAGGCAAGATCCTGCTGCAAATGGGCGGACGTGGAAACGCACACGAAGTGTTTCGCTCGGTTCAAGAAGTCATACGGCGCCTTCAGTGGCAGGGGTACTTTGACGACTTTAGCCAACCCTATCACTTCTATGGACCGGAAGAATACGAAGCGTGGCTATCGCAGAGTGGCTTCCGCACAGTACGTGTTGAATTGATACCGAAAGACATGCAGCATCAGGGGGAAGAAGGCCTCAGGGGTTGGCTTCGGACAACCTGGTTCCCTTACACAGACCGTTTGCCAGCCGAACTGCGTGCTGCCTTTGTCAATGAAGTGGTTGATGCCTATACAAAGCAACATCCGGTTGACGCTCTCGGCAATACGCACGTCAAGATGGTTCGTTTGGAGGTTGAGGCATATGCCCTTTAACAAGCCACTCAACCGGACTCAGGTGCTGGCCTACCCCGCGCCGGTTAGATTCAACGTACGCACCGCTTCGGTACGGCACTCAAGGAAAGATAAAAGGATAAAGGGCGCCTCCGGAGCGAATTCCGTTCGTGGCAAGGCTTAGCTCGCCAGTCGTTCGAGAAAGAGATGCATGAAGAAAAGGACGTTAGTGAGCTGGAGTAGCGGCAAGGACAGTGCGTGGGCGCTCCACCTCATCCGGCAAGACCCGAGGATAGAGCTTGTGGGCCTGTTCACCGTCATGAATCAAAAATACAACCGCGTGTCCATGCACGCCACCAGATGGGAAATGCTTGAGCAGCAGGCCGGCGCTGCGGGGCTGCCGCTCCAAACGATCCATCTCCCCGATCCCTGCACCATCGAGCAGAGCGACGCCATCATGCGGCAGTTCGTCACGGAGTCCGCCTCCAAGGGTATTGCGTGCATAGTGTTCGGAGATCTCTTCCTTGAAGATATCCGGCGGTATCGGGAGAACCAATTGAGAGGGACCGGGATTGAGCCTCTATTCCCGCTGTGGGGAATCCCCACAAGAGAGTTGGCAGTGCAGATGCTGTCCGCAGGGCTCGAAGCCTATGTCAGCAGCGTTGATCTCAAGAAACTGCCAGCGCGTCTTGCCGGACGAAAATGGTCAAGGGCGTTGCTCGCGGAGTTTCCTCAGGATTGCGACCCGTGCGGAGAGAATGGAGAAATCCACACCGTCGTCATAGGCGGCCCCATGTTTCGGAACACGGTGCCGGTCAGCGTTGGCGAGGTTGTTGAACGGGATGGGTTTGCTTACGCCGACATCATTCCCATGAACTGAAGGGAAATCAGGGCCTATCTCCTTGCCGACTCCAGCAATATTTTTTTGAAGCATTTAGTCTGTAGCATTCTACAGTACTTGCAATCCCTTATTCTAAAATTAAGAGAAGTAGAGGAGAATTTCGATAGTTTTTTAAATAACTATCTTGACAGGCCCTATAACTATAATTTTGGGAATCTTTCTATAAACAGTCTTAAAAATAGTACAAGGGGAAAACCCGGCACAGGGGGGGATAAAATGGGGGACCCCTGTTACCGCAACGCTGGCTGGCGCCGACGAGGAGCTAAAAACTCGGTTTTCCCCTCGTTGGTAATATAACGATCTTATCCTGATTTTTCAATGGCTCGGCACGTCTTCCAGCAAAAAGTGTTTTGGCCATTGTCTTCGGCTTTCAGGATGATCTGCCGCTCTTTCCGAAAAAATGGGGGTTTTTGCGGCACTTTATCCTCTTGCCTGTTTCAAAATCAAATCTAGCAGAGAGGCTTAAAAAATAGTGCGGTTGAGAAGATTGATAATAAACTTCTAAAATCGCGCTTCCCAGCGATCCAGACTGGCGATAATACCGGGGGGATGGCAAGGCCACTGCTATTCTCTAGTATTCTCCCAACCCTCGATCAAAGGTGAAGTTATACGGCTCAGCCACCAGTGCATGGGCAGTGTTCTTTGCGCTCCCGGTAGCGATGGCAAAGGGGAAGGTGGCAACGAAAATGGTTGCACCCAGTGCACAGCTCACAATACCAAGAGGACGAGCAATCACAAAATCAAAGGTAATCTCCGTTCCCGTTGGTTTGTCCATGTCCTCAGCCCATATCACAGGGGGTGCACCCGGAAAGCTGACGAGGACTATTACGACGATCCCTAAAACGATCCCCTCTCTCACAGACATATGTACCTCCCTCTGCTGTTGGTTAACAATTCCCCCGCATGCTGGATCTTCCTCACCAGTCCAGCGTAATATTTTCACCTTAAAATAGGGTAATTGCCAATAAATTTTACAACGTAGCCTTGACAAGTTCAGTAAGTTGGGGTACGGTACTCCAAAAATGCGCGGACTAATAATGAGAAAATCAAACCAATACGTCACAAAGGGTTTACAATCATCTTCGGAAACGGCCTTTGAATGGAAGTTAAAAGGTTAACTGTTGATCCTCCCAACAGCAGGAGGGGTGATTTTCATGTAAGTAATTTTGCCCAAGGGTAAGAGACGAATATCAGCCTAGCTGCAACTTAGTTTATTTATATGGTAAGAAAAAGGCTGATTAAATACAGACGAGATCGATACAGACAGAGAAGTATATAATGCCTAAAAAAAATGAAGTGATCCTCCGTTTGGACAAGATCTCTATGAGCTTTGGCGGCTTACAGGTCCTCAACAACGTTGACCTGCGACTCGAGCAGAGCGAATTATTGGGGCTTATTGGCCCTAACGGTGCGGGTAAATCGACACTTTTCAATATCATCACTTCGATCTATAAACCAAACAGGGGCGATGTATACTTGCAAGGGAAAAAAATAACTGGCCTCGCTCCTCACAAAATATGTCACATGGGAATTGCCAGGACCTTTCAGCTCACTAAGACCTTCTTGAAGATGACCGTATTGGAAAATGTCATGGTAGGGTCTCTTTATGGACGTAAGCATAAGGGTAAGGGGGCTCGGGAAAGGGCATTAGAAGCCTTAGAGCTTGTGGAGTTGTCCGAGAAGAGAAATATCATGGTGGAACATATCACGCTCTCAGACCGGCGTCTTTTAGAGGTGGCGATGGCTTTGGCATCCATGCCGGTGGTGACCCTGCTGGATGAGCCAATGGCCGGTCTTAATCCATCTGAAATCCATCAGGTCCTTCAGGTGGTCAAGAGGGCAAGGGATAAGAGAAAGATCTCGATCTTGTGGATCGAACACAAGGTGGATGCCGTTCTTGATTCTTGCGACCGGGTCGTGGTCCTGGATTATGGCCTGAAGATTGCCGATGGTAAACCGGACGAGGTGGCAAATAATCCGAAAGTTATAGAGGCATATCTTGGCGAACCAGTTGCTTGAGGTTAAGGGACTAGCCGTTTCTTATGGAGATGTCCACGCTCTGTGGGATGTTTCCCTTCAGGTAGAAGAAGAGGCCATCGTCGCGCTCGTCGGCGCCAATGGTGCCGGGAAAACAACCATTCTTAAGACCATCTCGGGGCTAGTCCGTGCCCGAAAAGGAGAAATCCTTTTTGAGGGAAAGCCCCTGAATCACCTCAGACCCCAGGAAATAGTGGATATGGGAATCACTCATGTGCCCGAAGGGCGGCGCCTGTTTGCTAGCCTCACGGTCCTGGAGAACCTGAAGATCGGTGCCTATATTCCGAGGGCCCGCCCCTTTTTCGCAGAATCTCTGGAGCGTGTCTATAGCCTTTTCCCCGTGCTGCAAAACCGCAAGAACCAGAGGGCCGGCACCCTGAGCGGCGGAGAACAGCAGATGCTGGCAATTGCTCGGGCCATCATGGCCCGGCCAAAGCTTATTATGCTTGATGAGCCCTCTCTCGGGCTTAGCCCAATTCTGGTGAAGACAATATTTCAGCTCATCGCGACCCTGAACGAACAGAAGGCGAGGATATTGCTTGTGGAGCAGAATGTTAACCAGGCCCTGAAGATAGCCCATCATGCCTATGTCCTGAAGACGGGGAAAGTTGTCATGAGCGGCAGGGGAGAAGATCTCCTCGCGAACGAGGAAATTCGCAAGGCCTATATCGGGGGAATGGCGGTTAAACGGAAGAAGTGAGGATTTAGCTGTGGAGATCGTTATACAGGCTTTAGTCAACGGTATTCTTTTTGGGACCATGTATGGCACAGCCGCCATTGGACTCAGCCTGATCTTCGGCACCATGCGGATTGTTTTTATCGCACAGGGGTCGATCATCATCTTCTTCTCTTACCTGTGTTTTTGGTTATTCACCCTCCTCGGTATTGATCCGTATCTGTCCATAATACCTATTGTTCTCGTTGCGTTGCTGCTCGGGGTAGCCTTCTATTATGGTCTTTTCAAGGAGTCGGCCGCTTTACAGGACAGGATCAGTTCCCTCTTGATCGCGGTGGGGGTGATGTTTGTTGCGGAAAATTTCATGACGGTGGCCTGGACCCCCAACCCCAGGGCAGTGGTGACCACATACGGTTTTTATACCGTAAGACTATTTGGCATACACACCACCTTGACCCGGCTGATTGCATTGGGGATAGCTATCCTGGCAACGACGGGTGTTTTCCTCTTCCTCAGGAAGACCCTGATAGGCACGGCCGTGAGGGCTTGTTCGGAGGACAGTGAAGCCAGCAGCCTGATGGGAATCAGCCCCCACCGGGTCAATGCGGTGGCATTCGCTATTGGCACAGGGCTGGCCGGCATAGCAGGCATCAATTTTGCGACAACCTACTCCTTTGACCCCAACTATGGTTTTGATATAGCGATAAAAGCCCTGATCGCCTTAACCCTGGGGGGCATTGGCAATGTCGGCGGGGCCCTGTTGGGGGGAATCATTATAGGTGTTATTGAGAGCATGGCATCCTATTATGTAGGTATGGGGTGGGCTCAAGGCATATTGTTTGTCATATTCATACTGACTTTGACCCTTAGACCCTATGGCCTCTTTGGGAAGATCAGCCAAAAAGCGTAATATTTTAACGATATATGATGAAAAAAACACGTAAGTCGTCGGAACAATTAGGCCGGGCCAAAGATCCTTCTGGTTTCCTGAAATCGCTTGTGCAGGCTGGCTTGAAGAATCGCATCTTCCTCATTATTATTATCGCTGTTCTTGCGCTCGTGCTGTTCGGCACGATGCCGTTCATGATCGGCGTTGATTCCTTTTTCATTTATTACCTGTTTATGGTCTTCATCTACATCGTTGTTTCTCAGGGATGGAACCTGATCGGAGGATATACGGGGCAGGTCAGTCTGGGAACGCACGCCTTCTTTGCCCTCGGTGGTTATACCACGGCCCTCATCTGGCTCCACGATATAACGCATACCTGGTATTACTTTGACCCGCTGGTCATGGCCCTCAGCGGGGTTGTGCCGGCCATCTTCGCTATCATCATCGGCATACCGACGCTATCCAGGCTCCGGGGAGATTACTTTTCTTTCGGCACCCTGGCGGCCGCCCAGATCCTCCAAATAGTCATTTTAAGGACTACCGCATTTTCAGGTGGAGCCGTGGGCCTGCGATTGCCGGCCGGCGGTTTCACAGACTTGGGGAGATATTATTGGACTGCCCTGCTTCTGGTCGTTTTGGCGGTAGTGGCTGTGTATGCCATCACGAAATCCAGAATCGGCCTGGCCCTGCGAGCCATCAGCGAGGATGAGATGTCTGCAGCCTCGCACGGGATTCATATCCTGAAATACAAGCTCCTTGCTTTTATCATAGGGTCTTTTATCATAGGGGTTTGCGGTAGCCTGTTTGCCTATTACCAGTTTATCGTCAACCCTTCGTCTATGATGAGCCTCGATCGCTGGATGTTCTACCCTCTTCTCATCTGCGTCCTGGGGGGCAATGGGACGATTATGGGCCCTATTATCGGTGCTTTTATCGTCGTGACCCTTTTCACCTTCGGGGAGAACCTGGTAGGGCGGGTACACCCGATGCTGTCGGGTATCCTTATCATCCTGGTCATGAAGTTCATGCCCACCGGCATCTGGGGGCTCAAGGACAAGATATCGCCTCGCCGCTAGGTAAATACCCGCGATACGTTCAGATCAGCCAGCCAAAAATTTACCCCCGGCCATCCCTAAAAAAACAGGAGCACCGGGGGTAAATTTTTGGTTCACACCACACGTATTAGGTCTGTATAGCTGCTTTTACCTCTTGTCCCAAGGCGGCATCAGTTTGATGGTCCATATTTTCGGAGAGTATGGATAAACCGGCATGCGTTTCCCGTCCATCCACTGGAGTGCCACAGCCTTGAACTGCGCTAGACCATGATTGTTGAAGGCGAGGTCACCT
>MGQF01000099.1:8743-12781 GCA_001797745.1 Deltaproteobacteria bacterium RBG_13_52_11 | reverse complement strand
TGGTACTATCGAGCGAGCCGGCCTTCTCAATAGCCTGGACGAGGGCCTGGACAAGGGAGTAGAAGTTCCCAATGGTAACCGAGTACTTCGTCGCACCAAATTTGGCTCTATACTTGTCGCCAAGCTCCTTTGACCCTGGAGCCCCGAGAGCCTCTGCCCAGTGACCGTCGCTGACGATGTAGTTAGCATCTTTGCCGAGGGCTTCGCCGAACTCAATGGGCCAGAACCCTCTCGCGCCCCAGATGTACTTCGGGGCGAAGTTAGCCTCTTTCATCTGGCGTATAAACGTCATGCCGTCGGTGGAGCTGCACAACGTGATTATCGCGTCGACCTTAGCGTTCTTCATCTTGAGAATGGAGGAGGAAAAGTCCTTTGACCCCGGAGTGTAGGACTCCATGAGGGCTAGATGGTATTTATATTTCTCCAGGGTTGCCTTAGCCCCGCCTCCAAATCCCTGGCCATCCGCATTGTCCTCCACCAAGATGCAGAAGTTCTTTGGCCTCTGGGCGGCAGGAATTGGGTCCAGACATGCCGCTGCGCTGCCCGCCAGCTCGGCAATGGAGAAGAATGAGTCTGCGACCCAGCTGAGCTTCAGAGAGTCGAACATCTCCGGGAAGAAGGTGGTGGTGACATAGACCTTCTTATACTTCTCGGCGACGGCGCTACCGTTGATATTGAGCGGGGTATCGACGGAGCCTAGGAGAAAGTCCACCTTTTCCAGCTTGATGAGCTTTTCCGCGGCGGCAGTGGTCCCCGCGGGGGTGCTCTGATCGTCCGCCACGATGAGCTTCATGGGCAGTTTCTTACCGAGCTCTTTGACATACACCCCACCCTTGGCGTTGATGTCTTTGACCGCCTGCTCATACGCCCACCTGTGCTCGTTACCCACCATCGCCTCCACACCAGTCATGGAATTGATGGCACCCACAAGTATCACCGTCTTTTCTGCAGCGGGGGCCTGAGCTGGTGTAAAAAACAGGCAGTTTGTTAGAACAAGTGACAAAATAACAAATAAAAGCTTCTTCGTCATTTTTTTCTCCTTCCTTCTCTTGTAGTTAACGAAATTCGTGACCAACTGATTTTAATACATTATTGTGCTCGCTATTTTTTAATTTGCCCTCCTTTCCTTTTTTTGGCATTATATACTTTTCTGCCGTATGAATCTCGTCTGTATGTAATTACCCACCTATCTTTCATACCTTTTAAATAAACTAAGCCACGCCCTGCTGAGATCGATCTATTACCTTCAGCATGGTAGCCTACTCACTGGCGGTACGGTTGCGAAGGTTCAATCGCCATGCATAGTCAGTTCATATACAGCGATAGCCGTCCTCTTCGGATACCACTTTTCGAGGCAACATGCCTTTTGAGATATCCCAAAAGTCCTCACGGCCATTGATTTAGTCTACGCATTTAGAGTACTGTACCCCAATTTGTTGAACTTGTCAAGGTTTAAATTATCGTTAACCGTTTGTAAAATTTATTGACAATCCCCCTATGTTACCTTGAAAATACTACTAAAGACGAGTGAGAATACTCTGTCGGCACAGCTTCCTTTTTTATCAATTTTTTTACTTTACACATCCTTTGATGATCGATAAGGTGAACTATAGCAACAATGGCGGCATAGCCAAGTGTGTCGATACTAACCTATGAGCAGGTGTAGAGAATTAATTCAACTGGGAGGATCAATCATGAAAGAGTCGCTCAAAGGATTTTTCAGTTTAGAGGGTAAGGTAGCGCTCGTCACCGGAGGAAATGGAGGCATCGGGAAAGGCATCACCAGAGGACTGGCCGGTGCCGGGGCAACAATGGTGATCGCCGCGCGCAATGAAGCCAAGACGGCGGATGCAGTGCGCGAGATCGAAAAGGACTTTGGCGTGAAGGTCATGGGTGTGAAGGTAGATGTAAGAAAAGAAGATGACATTTACGCCATGGTAAAGAAGGCCGAGGACAAGTTCGGCCGTGTGGACATTTTCGTTGCCAATGCCGGCATGGCGATCCACAAACTGCCCCAGGATATGTCGACGGCGGAGTGGGATGAGAATATCGAGACCAATCTGCGGAGTTTCTTTATCGGCGCCAAGGCCGTTTACCCATTGATGAAGAAGCAGGGCGGCGGAAAGATCATCAGCAATGGCTCGATGACCGCTATTTTCGGCGTTGGTGCGCTTCCTGCCTATGGGGCGAGCAAAGGAGGAATAGTGCAGCTCACACGGAGCCTTGCTGTGGCATGGGCCAAGGATAATATCCAGGTCAATTGTATCTTGCCGGGATGGATCAATACGGATCTGTCCGCAGGAGGGAAAAAGGATATTCCGGGGCTGGAGCAGGGGGTCATCGCCCGTACGCCGGCAGGCCGGTGGGGCGACCCCGTAGACCTGGCAGCGGCTGCCGTCTTCCTGGCAGGCCCCGGTTCGGCATTCGTGACAGGGGTGGCCATACCGGTGGACGGCGGCTTTGCGGTGATGGCCTAACAGCCTGCGTTGCGGGATTATGTCTGATTGGTTCATCCGTCATGGCCTTGTGCCGGAGAGAAGGGGATAAGGACCGGATTGATGGAAATCAAAGTAATAGTGAGATACAGTCATTATAGAAAGTACCTTGATGACAAAGACTACCCCGGCGTGACCCTGCAAGGGGGAGCCACGGTGAAGGATCTGGTTGAAGAACTCCAAGTACCCGGATACTATCTGAAAGAGGTCACTGTCAATGGTGAGGTAAAGGAACTGGATACGGTCCTGTCTGAGGGGGATACCGTCATCATCTGGCCTCCAAGGATTGGTGGAGGATGAACAGGCTAAAGGACGACATACGGAAGTACTCTGAGATAAGAGAAGCCCCCAACGGGCGACAATATCAGTCCCTCTCCTCCCTGAAAGTCCGTGAGATCGCCCACAGGAATAGGTGCTCCTCGAAAGAGATTGAGATCCTGGCCCTCAGGAGCAACATCGTTCCGGAGAGATATCAGAGGAACCTCGGCAGCATCGGTATCGAGGGGCAGGCCAGACTCCTTGAGTCGAAGGTGGCCATAGTCGGTGTAGGAGGCCTTGGGGGCATTGCCCTGGAACTCCTGCTCCGATTGGGCGTGGGTGCACTGGCAGTTATCGACGGTGACGCTTTTTCGGAAAGCAATGTGAACCGCCAGCTCTTGAGCCAGATCACGAATATGGGGGCGGCGAAGGTGGAGGTCGCGAGACAGAGGGCAGAGTCGGTGAATCCGTCCACAAAGATGGAAACCTACCGCGTGCGGGCAACAGAGGGAAACCTGGCAGAAATGATCAATGGAAGCCACGTGGTGGTGGACGGGCTGGATGATATCCCGACACGCTATGCCGTTCAGCGGGCTGCAAAGGGGCTGGGAATACCCTTTGTTCATGGAGCTGTCGCGGGATTCTGGGGCCAGGTGATGACCATATTCCCGGAAGATGAGGGCCTGGAGTTGATATACGGCTCCGAGGCAGAACCTATACCGGGGGATGAAAGAGACCTCGGGACGCCATGTGTCACCCCTGCTATGGTCGCGTCCGTGCAGGTCGCTGAGGTGATCAAGGTCCTCCTGGGATGGAAGGACGTTATCAGGAATCGGCTCTATGTTCTTAACCTGAAAAACCCGGCGAGCGGATTTGTGGACATGGCGTAATTTTTCGGTGGTGGCGGGAATGATCCATTGGAGCGTGTTGAGTTAATCTTATCAAGGCGCTCAAAAGAAGGAGTCGTGTGAGACGATGAGTATTAAAGTGCTGCTTGCACCTCACCGGTATGTGCAGGGCCCGAATGCCCTGGCTCACATTGCCGACCATCTTGAGGTATTCGGCATCGGGAATCCTTTGATCCTGGTTGATCCCAACGCCCGTGGTGCGATTCAGGGAAGCATAACCAAGAGTCTTGAAGGCAAGGGCATGCAGTACGCCTTTGCGGAGTTCCAGGGTGAATGCACCTGGAGGGAGATATACCGGGTGAGGGACTTGTGTATGCAAGGCAGACACGATGCGATCATCTCCTGTGGCGGCGGAAAGACGATGGACACGGGTCGTG
>MGQF01000099.1:1200-8726 GCA_001797745.1 Deltaproteobacteria bacterium RBG_13_52_11 | reverse complement strand
GCCGTCAACGCAGGTGTCGTGCCTCCTGAGATCATCGAAAAGGTGGGCGCCGATTGCCCCTGCATTCAGGTGCCGACGATCGCTTCCACCGATGCTCCCACAGCCAGGGCCTGTCTTGTATATAACGAAGAGGGCGTATTTCAGACGGTGATTATCGCTCCATCCAATCCTCTGATGGTCCTGGCCGATACCCGGATTATTGCCGAAGCCCCTGTTCGAACCCTTGTGGCAGGCATGGGAGATGCCCTTTCAACGTACTTTGAAGCGAGCATTTGTCATCGCACCGGGAGCAAGGCCCATTCCGGCGGACTGGCCTCTCGTGCGGCCTTGATGATGGGGCGCTTGGCCTTTGATATCCTGATGGAATACGGCCTGCAGGCGAGGGTGGAGAACGAGAACGGCATTGCCGGGCCTGCGCTGGAGGCCGTGGTGGAGGCCAATATTCTCTTGAGTGGGCTGGGTTATGAAAGCGGCGGATTGTCCGCAGCCCATGCCATTGCTGAAAGCCTCACCATCATACATGATTGCTTCGATCCCCCTCCCTTGCACGGAGAGGTGGTCGCTTTCGGCACCCTGGCTCTCCTCGTGATGGAGGAGAGGAAGAGGGAGTTCTTGGAGCAAATTATCGAGTTTTGCAGATCGGTGGGATTGCCTACTACCCTTGAAGAGATGGGGCTGAAGAACCCCACTGATGACTACCTCAGCATTGTAGCGGACGCAGCTTCCAAGGATCCCCTGATGAGGTCCATGCCTAAGGCGAGCAAGGTGCCAAATGAGGAGATGAGATTCTATGATCCATCTGAGATCTTTAATTGTCTGAAGGCGGCTGATGCATATGGTCGCGCATATAAGGGTATTTGAACACGACGACCTTGAAAAGGACATCTCAAATTGCATCGGTCTCCCAAGAGGATATTGAATTGAAGATCAGGAAGACATTCCAAGGACATGGGTGAGGTCAAATGGGCGATGTAAATGCGACAATTGACGGTATCAAGGTAAGCAATCAAAAGGGGATGACCATTCTCCAGGCGGCAAAGGAGGCCGGTATTGAGATCCCTACCCTTTGTCACGAGGATGGGATAACCCCGTCCGGCAATTGTCGCATCTGCGTGGTTGAGGTCGAGGGAGCAAACCGACTGGCTGGGGCCTGTCATACGCCGATTGAAGAGGGGATGATGATCCTGACGCGCTCTTCCAAAGTCCTGGAGGCGCGCAGGGGAACCATTGAACTCCTGCTCTCAGGGCATACGGGACCTTGTGTAACGGACACAACGGCAAGGGAGTGCGGATTGCACGCCCTTGCATCCGATCTGGAGGTAGGTCCTCCCCGATTTCCGATCAGAAGACCGCGTCTTTACCCTGTGGAGGCGGTGAGCCCCTATGTGCGGCGGAACATGTCCAAATGCATCCTGTGCCGGAAATGTATCCGGGCCTGCAGCGAAATCGCCGGTCAGAACGTTTATAGCATGGCCTACCGCGGCTTTGGTTCCAAGGTCGTCGTAGATTGCGACGTTCCCCTCAACAAAGAGGTATGTAAGGATTGCGGAATCTGCATTGACTATTGCCCGACCAGTGCGCTCATGTGGCCGGAAGCAATGAAGAAAAGAGAGGGGTCGAGCAAAGAAAAGACCCAGGGGAAGCCTGTTCCGGAAAAGGGAACACGTCAGAAGCTGCTTGGCATGCTTGAGGCCCATCAAAGGGAAGCGGGATTCTTATCTGAACAGGCAATCTCGGAGATCGCGGAGGCCTTAGGGCTTTCAGTCGGCGACGTGTACGGGGTAGCGACCTTTTATGCCTTTCTTTCAGCAGGGCCCCAGGGAAAGCACGTAATCAGGATTTGCAAGGGTCTCCCCTGCTATCTGAAGGACGCGTCCATGATTATTGAGAGTGTGGAAAGGGCGATAGGGATCAAGCCCGGTGAGACAACAAGCGACGGAAGATTCTCTTTTGAACTGACAAACTGCATTGGGGCGTGTGATCAGGCCCCGGCCATGCTGATAAACGATGAAATATACGGGAATCTGACCCCTGTGCGGATATCCGAGATCCTGCACTCGCACAAATAATCTGTGATGGAGGATGTGTCGTGGCAGAGACACGGGTCGTTTTAAAAAACTGTGGGGTTATTGACCCCGGAGATATCAATACGCATGTGGCGAGGGATGGTTTTAAGGCCCTGGGAAAGGCCCGCACGGCTCGGACGCCGGATGCGGTGGTAGAGGAGGTAAAGGCGTCCGGATTGAGGGGCCGGGGAGGAGCCGGGTTCCCCTGCGGGGCCAAATGGGAACTCGCCAGCAAGAGCAAAGGTGTGGAGCGGTTTCTCATCTGCAATGCAGATGAGGGAGAGATGGGGACCTTCAAGGACAGGTATATCCTGCAGCATGACCCCTTCTCTCTTATTGAGGGAATAGGGATCGCTGCCTATGCCATTGGGGCGAAAAAGGCGTATATCTATCTGCGCGCAGAATACCGCTATCTTCTTGATGTGATAAAGAAAGCCAGCGACCAGGCCACGGCAAAGGGGCTGCTGGGAGACCTGGTGATTGAGATACAGGAAGGGGCAGGTGCCTATATCTGCGGCGAGGAGTCGGCCTTAATGAATTCCATTGAGGGCAGGCGTGGAGAAGCCCGTTTCAGACCGCCTTTCCCGCCCACGAGCGGTCTTTTTGGAATGCCGACCATTATCAACAACGTGGAAACCTTGGCAAACATACCCGGGATCATCCTCAAGGGGGCCGAGTGGTTCGCTGCAATGGGAACCGAGAAGAGCAAAGGGACAAAGGTATTTTCAGTGAGTGGAGATGTAAAAAGGCCCGGCATCTATGAACTGGAGATGGGGAGTCAGCTGAAGGAAGTGGTTGTGGACCTGGCAGGGGCAGAGGATGTCAAGATGATCCAGGTAGGGGGCGCTACGGGGAGGATCCTTCCTGCCGCACACCTGAACACCCCCTTGGCCTTTGAGACGGTCCTGGGTTCAGGGGCCGTGACGGTCTTTGACAAGAGCAGAGATATCATCGACGTAGTCTACCATACCATGGAATTCCTCGCCGAGGAGTCCTGCGGGATGTGTGCGCCCTGCCGGGAAGGGACGGAAGTGATGGTGGAAATCTTGGGCAGACTGACAAAAGGCGAAGGCACCAGGGAGGATGTCGACGCGCTGCAAGACCTGTCAAAGGTGATGACGCTCTCCTCTCTGTGCGGTCTGGGCCAGGGGGCCCCTATCCCTGTGATGGACACGCTGGAGTATTTCAGGCAAGACTATGAAAACCGGATCAGCCAATCCCTCTATATAAGGAGCCTTAAAGGGACCGTAAGATAGTGAGGACTTTTGGCGGCGCAGGACAGACCGTAGCCCCGCCGCAACAGAGAGATTGATCAAGGAGGACCTAAAAAGTGGAAGAACGTGTATATACATGCCCTTATTGCGCCATGGCGCATAACTCGACTGAGGCATTGAAATCCCATGTCATTGCCGAGCATAAGACAGAGCCACTCCCGTCTCCCGAGGGGCTGATCAGACTGGCCATTAACGGACAGGGGTATGAATTGACGGTAGAGCCGCACTGGACCCTGTACCAGGTGATCCATGATAAGTTGGGTCTGACCGGCTCCAAGATGTTCTGCGACAGGGGGGCATGCGGGTCGTGCACGGTGATTATGGATGGAAGGCCGATCCTCTCCTGTATGACCCTGGCCATCGAGTGTCATGGCAAGAGCATAGAGACCATCGAGGGGATCGCCGAAAAGAAGCACCCACTCATCGATGCCTATGTAAAGCACCACTGCATGCAATGCGGCTACTGCACGCCGGGCTTTGTGGTAACGGCAAAGGCCCTCCTGGACAGGAATCCAAAACCCACGGAGGAGGAGATTCGGCAAGCCCTTGCAGGGAACCTCTGTCGATGCGGCACCTATCCTCAACACGTCACGGCGGTGCAAGAAGCAGCAAAGAAGTTGCCGAATTCATAGGAGGACGATATGGCCCTAGAGATAAAAGACATGCCCATCAACCCCATGGAGCGTGATCAATACGAACCGGAGAGGTTCAATGCCCTGGGAAAGCGGGGCATTCGCCGCATAGACGGGTATAAGAAGGCAAGCGGGAAGGCGATCTATACCCGGGATATTACCCTTCCGGGGATGCTTTACGCAAAGTGGCTCAGATCCCCCTACCCTAATGCAAAAATTATAACGATGGACACGAGCAGGGCCGAGGCACTGTCAGGGGTGCGGGGCGTGCTCCGGTATGACGATCCGGAGGTCATGGGGAGAAGGGTCATCGGCACCTACGGCAGTACCGAAGACATGCTCGCCGGATATTGCTACTTTGAGGGGCAGCAGATGGGGGCCGTTGTTGCAGCGGATACCGAAGAGATCGCCAATGAAGCCCTGAAACTGATCAAGGTGGAGTGGGAGATCCGGCCCTTTGTGCTGGACGGGGAAGAGGCGCTCAAACCGGGGGCTCCCCTGGCCAGACCGGAATGGTTTCAGGATAATCTCAGCGCCGACCCTCCTTCCCCTGCACCTAATGTGCTTAACAGGGGGGACGTGGAAAAGGGGTTCAAGGAGGCAGACAGGATTATTGAGTTCAAGGCCAGAAGGCGGTACCACGGAGGAGCAGACGCAGAACTGCTCTGCGGGATATCCAGATGGGAGGATGATTGCCTGGAGCTTTGGCTGCATCACCAGCACCCCTATGAACACAAGTGGACCATGCATCAGTATTTCGGCGTGCCCATGAACAAGGTCACGGCCCATGCGCCCTATAACGGAGGGATGTACGGAGGGTGGAACTGGATCCCCTACAGCCAGATCGCCCAGGGGGTCAGTGCCATCCTGGCGAGGCGCACGGGCAGGCCCGTTAAATGGGTGTTTGACCGGAGGGAAGACTTCGTCTTCGGATCCATGGATGCGCAGGTCTCCTATATCAAGGTGGGGATCAAAAATGACGGCCTGATCATTGCAATTGACATGAAGAGCGTCTTCGAGAACACGGGCAATTTCGCTGAAGAACACTTCCTCGAAAATACGAGGGTCCCCAACATACGGGCGCTGAATCTCACGGGGAGGGTGAATAAGCCCCCCGCAATCGCCATCCGGTGCGAGCAGTTGCCGATGTGTTTTGCCTTTACCCACGTATTCAACCATGTGGCAGCGGCATTAAACATGGATCCTACCGAAGTTGCCCTGAAGAATGACGGGGCCGAAGGTCATGGCCTGGAGCATCTGAATCAATTCAAACAGGACCATGGATTTCCCGTGAGGGACAGCCTGAAGGAGTGTATCGAGAAGGGCAAGAAGGCCATTGGGTGGGACGAGAAATGGCATGCGCCGGGGGCCAAGAAGCTCCCCAATGGAAAGCTGCACGGTCTGGGTTTTATCTGGGATAATGAATGGGATGACAACCGCGGCGCCGGTGTGGCCGGCGTATTCATTCAGCAGGACGGATCAATCAATATCGTGGCCTTTCGTGCCGACGTGGGGGTCAATGCGGAAACGACCTATTGTCAGGTCGTTGCCGATGAGCTGGGGGCCAGGATTGAAGACGTGCACTTCAGACATCAGGAGGACGTCTACCTGCCGGCGATGACGCCGGATGGCTCCAGCAACCTCACCACGAATGGTTATGTCATGAGAAAGGCCGCGCGAAAGGCCAAGCAGCAGCTCCTGGAGGTGGCCACGAGCATTGTCAATACCATCGAGAGGGACATCCCTCCCGCTTTTCCGGGCATAAAACCGGAGGACCTGGACGTAGGGGAGAGCCAGGTCTTTGTCAAGGCGGATCCGTCAAGCAGGAAGAGTATCGCAGAGGTTGTCAAAGACATGCACGGAAGCATGGGATGGGGGCTTGATTATGCCGCAATTCAGGGAACCACCCATGCGCCCGTCTTTGCCTGGGCCTATCATCGCCAGGGTAGATACGGGACAGAACCCGGCCGCCACCGCCTGTGCAGGCAGATCCACTTCTGCGAGATCGAAGTGGACCCGGAGACCGGGGAAATCGACGTAAAACGGGTCGTGAACGTGAACGATGTCGGCAAGGCCCTGTCTCCCGAGGCGGTGGAGGGACAGCAGTACGGGGGCACCTATATGGGAGTCGGAAGGAACGTGATGGAAGAGTACATCTGGGACCCGCCTACGGGCGTGCTGCTCAACGGAAGCCTGCTCGACTACAAGTGGGCAACCATGCTCGACCTGGGGCCCGTCGATACGATCATCGTAGAGACCGGGATGGGTTACGGCCCTTACGGGACGTGCGGTATTGGCGAAGACGTGGCCACCATCACAACTCATCTGCTTCAGGGCGCGGTCTATAACGCGACTGGGAAATGGGTCGATGACGGACCCATCACCCCGGACAAGGTACTGAGGGCATTGGGGAAGGCATAGGAGGAGCACACGATGAGAAGATTTGCACATTTCAATGCGTCTAGCATTGAGAATGCGGTCTCCCTTTTCAGACGCTATGGAAAGAATGCGGCAATTATCGCCGGTGGCACGGACCTGCTGGGGAAGATGAAGGATGAAATCCTGCCCAGGCATCCTGAGGCAATCATTAACATCAAGAGTATCCCCGGTCTGGATTTCATCAAGAAGGAGGGGGGGATGCTCAAGATCGGCGCCCTGACGAGACTTGAGGCAATAGCCGCACATGACACCGTGAAGACCAGGTACGGAGCCCTGGCAGAGGCCGCCCACAGAACCGCTTCGCCGCATATCAGAGAGATGGGGACCCTTGGGGGGAATATCTGTCAGGACATCCGGTGCTGGTATTATAGAAACCCCAATAACAGATTCCCCTGCCTCCGGAAGGGCGGGGGCAGATGCTATGCCATTGAAGGGGATAACCGGTACCACTCCATTTTCGGCGGCAGCGTTGAGGAAGGATGCTATGCGGTTCACCCAAGCGATACAGCTCCAGCACTGATCGCCCTGAACGCCGAGATCGAGACGTCAAAGAGAATGATCAAGGCAGATGAATTCTTCCAGGTGAAAGTCGCAAAGACCACCGTCCTTGATGATGACGAGATGGTGACCGAGATCCATGTCCCGAGCCCACCGGAGAGCACCAGGAGTACTTTTGTCAAGTTCGCGATCAGGAAGACCATTGACTTCCCTCTGGTGAACTGCGCAGCCATGATCACGATTTCCAAGGGTAAGGTCGCAGGAGCCCGTGTGTGCCTCAATGCGGTCTATGTGAAGCCCTATCGTGCCTTGAAGGCAGAAGAAGCCATTATGGGCAAGACACTTGATGAGGCCCATGCGGAGGCGGCAGGCAGTGCTGTTGTCTCTGATGCAAGGCCCCTGCATAACAATGGTTATATGGTCCCAATTGCAAAGGCCATGGTGAAAAGAAGCATTCTTGCGTGCCGATAGGCATCGCCGCGGGAATCGAGCAGTCAGCGAAGCTGGGGAAAGACCCCTGCAGAATAACGGTTATATGGTCCCAATGGCAAAGGCCATGGTTAAAAGAAGCATCCTTGCGTGCCGATAGGCATCGCCGCGGGAATCGAGCAGTCAGC
>MGQF01000099.1:0-1153 GCA_001797745.1 Deltaproteobacteria bacterium RBG_13_52_11 | reverse complement strand
TTCTTGTTAGAGACGTCACAGAGAGGCGCGACTCGACCCGACGCGCCCTTGGGCCTATCCCTTCTCCCCCTTCCCTGGCTGGCCGGCCTCAAGAAACTGTTTCCTGACCTCCCGCTTCAGGATCTTGCCTGCCGGACTCTTGGGGAGTTGGCTCACGACGACATACTCCTTGGGCACCTTGAAGGGGGACAGACGGGACTTTAAGAAAGTCTTCAACGCATCAGGAATAATTTTCTGTCCCGGTTTCGGCACGATGCAGGCAACTACCCGTTCGCCCCACTCCTTGTCGGGAAGCCCTATAACGGCACACTCCTCCACTTCCGGCCGGGTATAGAGCTGCTCTTCCACCTCGCGGGGATAAACATTTTCGCCACCGGTTATGATCATGTCCTTGATTCTGTCCACAATGTAGAGGTAGCTGTCAGGATCGAATAGGCCAATGTCGCCGGAACGGACCCAGCCACCCTCCCAAAACGCTGACAGGGTCCCTTCGGGGTTATCCAGGTAGCCTTTCATGACATTGCGACCCCGCACACAAATCTCACCCTCCTGGCCCTGTTCCAGCAACTTCCCCGATGTATTCCTAATCTGGACTTCCACCCCGTGGACCGGGTGTCCCACCGATCCAACAACATGCCGTTCAGGGTAATAATGGTTAAAGGTAATGGGCATGGCCTCGGTCATCCCATACGACTCCGAGATCGTGATCCCTGTTTGTTCTTTCCACTGTCGAACGATCTCCATCGCCATACTGGCCGCTGCCGAAAAGCAGTAGCGGAGCGGCCCCAGCTTTTCCTTCAAGTCGGGAAGGCCCAAGAGGCGTATATACACGGTGGGTACAGCAAAGAACTTCGTTATCCAGCCGGCCTCCACAATCTCCAGGACCAGGTCCATATCAAAGGAGGGCAGCATCTCCATGCAGCCGGAACTCAGGATCGTTGAGTTCATGATGTGTATCTGGCCGAAGACATGGTTAAAGGGCAGGAAGCAGAGGGCAACGTCCTTTTCTGTGGACCGCTCATAGTAGGCGATGCTGCAACTGGAAAAATTAATAGCCTCGTGGGTCAGCATGACCCCCTTCGGTGTGCCTGTGGTGCCGCCGGTGTACAGGATAGCGGCGGTATCGGTGCGGTCCCTGTCGAGCGCCTTGAAC
>MGQF01000098.1:67690-70158 GCA_001797745.1 Deltaproteobacteria bacterium RBG_13_52_11 | reverse complement strand
TGTGCCGGTCTTTTTTCTGCCACCTTGGGCAAAGACCAAATGCCAGCCCATTGCCATCCGCAATGTCGTCATGTATCTCGTGGGGGTCCTGGAAACGCCTGCAACGGAAGGCGTCTCCTATGACATCGGCGGTCCAGATATTTTGAGCTACTACGGGATGCTGAAAACATTCTCGGAAGTCCTCCATTTGAGGCGCTTCTTTATTCCCGCTTTTTTTTCCAACATACTCGTATACTCCTATCTTGCAAGCCTTCTCACCCCCGTTCCCCACTCGATCATTCGCTGTCTTCTGGAAAGTACGGTCAACACCGTTGTTTGTGAAAACAACGACATCGAGTCTGCCATCAGGATCAACCTGCTTTCTTACAGGGAAGCAGTGCTGCGGGCATTATCACGGGAGGAGCAGGACCGCATACATACCAGGTGGTCGGATGCCTATCCCCCTGCTCACGAATTGGCTATAAAACTGACGGAAATGGATCAAGACAGCATGTATATAAAATCCACATCGCTATCCACCGGCAGACCCCCTGAGGACCTCTTTCGTTCCATGTGCCGCATTGGCGGCAAGGAAGGTTGGTTCAACATGAATTGGCTCTGGAAGACAAGGGGCATTGTGGACAGGGTCCTGATGGGTGTAGGTACCGCACGGGGTCGCCGTCAT
Source organism: Deltaproteobacteria bacterium RBG_13_52_11 (assembly GCA_001797745.1). Taxonomy (GTDB): domain Bacteria; phylum Desulfobacterota; class B13-G15; order B13-G15; family RBG-16-54-18; genus RBG-13-52-11. The sequence continues at coordinate 69,494 of MGQF01000098.1, read as the reverse complement.
TCGTCCCTTCTCAGAGTTAACGATGTCATCGACTTCTGGCGCGTAGAGGACGTCCGCTTGAATCAACGGTTGTTGCTGCGGGCAGAGATGAAGCTCCCAGGGAGGGCATGGCTGGAGTTCATTGTTGAAGCCGACACAGAGGAGACGACGAAGCTCAGCGTCAAGGCATATTACCAACCTTTCGGATTCTGGGGCAAGGTCTATTGGTACGCCTGTCTTCCACTCCATATCTTCATATTCAATGACCTTATCGAGCAGATCGAACAGCGCAGCTCAGATAAACCGGCTGAAACACGAGAAGGCGCGGGGTCAGGTCTATTTTCTTGACATCTGCTTTTCTAACTCATAATCCTGCTCACAGTCGCACACCGCCCTCGTGCGAGGCTCATCATTAAGTCGCCGCAGCCTTTTTCCCCAGGGCATACGCCTCCTTCATGACCCCTTCATTATCGGCAATCTCCCCCTTTTCCGAGGCCGAGGCCTGGACCACATCCAACAGGTTGAGTCCGGCAAAGTGGCAGGTGTTCCTGAAGCTGTGGACGATCGGGTCGGCTGTGGAAACATCGGAGTCCCCGCAGACCGTGATCAGGCCGATCCTCTTCCCTTGCATCCGGGGCCGGTAGGCCTGGTGCACGCGCCACTCTCCATCGAAAAAGGCGCACCAGCGGTCCAGATAGGCCTTCATCTGCGCCGTCATTGCCCAGAAATAGACAGGCACGCTGTGGATGACGGCACCTGCCTCCAGGATCTTTTGGTGGATCTCCTGCATCGCGTCTTTAACGGCGCAGACCCCGTGCTCGTTGCATTTCCCGCAGTCAAGGCACCCGGAGATCTTCTTTTTAGAGAGGACGATCTTCTCAGTCTCCCCCCCTGCCCCCCTGGCCCCGGCCAGGGCCTGCTCCAACAGGATATCGCTGTTCCCCCCTACGCGGGGGCTTCCCAGGATCCCCAAGACCTTCATCGTATCCCCTTTAAGATTACGAAACCTCGGCGATGCTATCTACCGTCCTCTTTGCTGAGCTTTAACACCTGTGCCTTTCCCTCTCCGGTGGTGAAGTAGTCTCTGAGCGCGAGCGCTACTTGTTTTTTGGCGGCTTCCCACTTCGCCCGCTCCTCCTCCTTGGCGGATACACAATTCAAGCTCTTCTTATACTCCTCCACCTTGTCCCATAGCTCCGAGCCCCTCGTTACCGGTGTGAGTTGCATACGTGCCTTTGCCCAGCCCACCCTGACATTCGTGCCGACGTAGTATGATTTGCCCGCTGCCACATCGGCCTCAAGGGCAACCTTGTTTTCGGCAATACCAATAAAGAGGTGCGTGCCCGGATCACACTCATAGACAAAATAGGATTGCGCCTGGCTGAGGCCGGCGAAATGGTCGCCATCCCAGATCTGGAAATTGACGGCAAAACCCATACTGGACGGCCGCATAAAATAGACCAGGGCCTTGTCAGGCGACGGCCCCGCAACCGGTGTGGTGGTTACCATATATCCGCTTTTGCCAGCACACCCCATGAACATGAGCCCCACGGTTAAAATCATGAGTATGGTTACCATCCGATACCCTTTCATAGCAGTCTCCTTTCTCTTGTACGATGTCTACTGCCCCTTGTTCCCCCTACCCTTCCTAGAAGTATCGCAGGAATCAGCATGTCTGTCAAATACCCCTCTTGATCCCATTCTTTGATTTCACGATGGCGGGATGATAAATATGGTTGATGCTCACTACCCCCCGCATCTATCTCATAGGTAGTGAACGAGTACAAGCCTTTGACATCCCAGAGGATCTATCTTAGAATGAGTC
>MGQF01000098.1:67240-67651 GCA_001797745.1 Deltaproteobacteria bacterium RBG_13_52_11 | reverse complement strand
AAGATGATTATCAATCAGTTTGAGGTGGGCAACTATATGGTCTTCAGTTATCTTATCGGCGACGAGAAGACCGGAGAGGCCCTGGTCATTGATCCCGCCGATGAGGCCGAGCACCTAATCGATGCCGCCGACCAGCACGGGTTGAAGATCACCTCCATCCTCAACACCCATGCCCACGTAGACCACACCATGGGTAATGCGGAGATGGTGCGGCGCACGGGGGCCAAGATCATCATCCACGAGGCGGAGAGCTACTCCCTGAATCACCCCTCCTCTAGCAGCCTCTTCCTTTTTCAGGCAGAGCCTTCCCCCTCAGCGGACATCATCGTGAAGGACGGGGACATTATTTGGATAGGGGAGCTGGGCCTGAAGGTGATCCACACCCCCGGGCATTCCCCGGGGAGCATCTCC
>MGQF01000098.1:66956-67116 GCA_001797745.1 Deltaproteobacteria bacterium RBG_13_52_11 | reverse complement strand
TCCCCGACGACACCGTGGTGCTCCCCGGCCATAATTATGGCCCCGCCCCAACCTCCACCATCCACTTAGAAAAGCTCATCAATCACAGCCTGAGGTTATGAGGTGACCCCTGTGCAGGAAGATGAGCGGTACATGAGGCGGGCCCTGCAGTTGGCCCGCA
>MGQF01000098.1:65308-66940 GCA_001797745.1 Deltaproteobacteria bacterium RBG_13_52_11 | reverse complement strand
TGCGTCGATACCTTAATCGAGCAGGGGATCAAACGTGCCGTGATCGGGGCACTCGATACCAACCCCTTGGTGAACGGGAAAGGTGCTCAAATACTCAGAGATCATGGCGTCGAGGTCGTGACGGGGATCTTGGAGCAAGAGGCACGGGAACTCAACGAGGTCTACTTCTACTATATCCGAACAGGCCTCCCCTTTATCACCATCAAATACGCCCAGTCCCTCGACGGCAGGATCGCAACCTCCCGGGGCGACTCCCGCTGGATCAGCTCGGAAAAGGGCAGGAGGTTTGCCCACCGCTTGCGGGCCCAGCACGATGCAATCATGGTCGGGATAGGGACCGTGCTGGCCGACGACCCCCTGCTCACGGTGAGATTGGTAAAGGGTAGAAATCCCCTGCGCATCTGTCTCGACAGCCACCTGCGCATCCCCCTCAACTCCCAGGTGCTCAGTGATGATGGGAAGACGCTTATCGCCATCATAGATGCACACGATATAAAGAAGGTCGAAGCGATACAGAGGCAGGGGAAAGAGGTCCTCATGGTTCAGGAAGGCGCGAATGGGCGGGTGGAGTTGAGGTCCCTGATGAAGGTGCTGGCCGAGAGGGGTATCTCCTCGATCCTCGTGGAGGGTGGCACAGAGGTCATCACCGCCCTCTTGAAAGAAGGATTGGCCAACAGGATGGTGGTCATCACCGCTCCTCTTATCCTGGGAAAAGGGGTGGAGGGGATCGGCGATCTCGGGATCATTGATGTGGGAAGGGCCATCAGGCCATCCTCACGAAAGGTAAAACGGATAGGCGAGGACATCGTCTTTGACCTGCGGTTTTAGCATAGTATGCTCGGGATGAAACGCCCCCCGATACAGGTAAGCAACAAAAAGCCTTGGTGAACGTGGATCAAGCAAAGGTGATCCTCACGCCACGTGTGCCTGTTGATTAAATACTATCCTTTTAAAACAACGCCCTCGTATGAGATGCGTCCTTGAATCCCTCTCGGGAACATGCTATTTTCTATTGGTAGGGTTTACGGTATACCCTCAAGATAGTTCACTATATCAAAAAATGGAGGTTCGATCATGGATTGGAAGCGGTATAAAAAAGCGATGCTGGTCCTCACGGTAATCCTCTCCTTGGTGCTCGTGAGTATAGGTGGCGTCTTTTCTCCCCTCACGATCGCCAAAGACAGGGAGATAGGCCCCAACGAGGTACAGGGAAAGGTCCTCTTCATCGAGACCAATGCCTTCCGCCGGGGGACTATTGAGGTCAAGAGTGATCAAACAAACAAGACCTATACGTTCTACGTGGGCAGCAGGACCGCCTATTACCCCCATCGCTACCCCACCATTGGCGAGACGATCAAGGTCTTCTATATCAATGACCAGGGATATCTGAAGGCCACCCAGGTGGAGATCGTCAAGAGTCTGCCGTAAGGCTCCTTGAACAAGGTTTGATACGGTGTCCCTGATAACGGAGCTGCAGGAAAAGATCGCCTATCGCTTCCGCAGTCATCAACTCCTTACCCAGGCCCTCACCCATCGTTCATATTGCCACGAGAGGATGGAAGTAGAGGAGGATAATGAGCGGTTGGAGTTCCTGGGGGACTCAGTAATAGAGGTGGTAGTGAGCCATCTCCT
>MGQF01000098.1:64124-65300 GCA_001797745.1 Deltaproteobacteria bacterium RBG_13_52_11 | reverse complement strand
GTTTCCCTCACCTCCCCGAGGGGGGACTTTCTAAGACGAGGGCCGAGTTCGTCAAGGAAAGCACCCTCGCCGCCCTCGCCCGCGAGATCCGGTTGGGAGATGCCCTACGCTTGGGTCGAGGTGAGGAGGAAACCGGGGGGCGAGGGAAGAACTCTATCCTGGCAGGGGGCTTCGAGGCGCTGATGGCCGCCGTCTACCTCGATGGCGGATACGGGGAGGTCTTCCGGGTGATCGAAGGTCTCTACACCCCACGCTTAGCGCGCATGAAAGGGGAGGTAGAGGACAAGGACTTCAAGACCAGACTCCAAGAGTACACCCAAAAACACCTCAATGATACCCCTCTTTATACCGTCGCAAGGGAGGAGGGACCAGATCACGCGAAGACCTTTGAGGTTGTCATCTCCATCAAGGGAAAGCACTATGGTATGGGAAGGGGGAAGAGTAAAAAGGAGGCTGAGCAGAGGGCGGCCGAACAGGCATTGAGGTCCCTGCAGGAGGGTTGAGCGTGGAGGACAAGCGGTTTATTATCCCTATCTTCATCTCCCATCGCGGATGTCCACACCGATGTGTCTATTGCAATCAAAACAGGATCGCCCGCCCTGCCTCGGCCATCCCCACCCCCGAGGAAATCGCCAAAGAGATCGAGCGCTACCTGAGGTTGGGATCTCGCAAAAGAAAAGACTGCCGAATGGTGCAGGTGGCATTTTATGGGGGGAGCTTCACCGCCCTCCCCCTTGAGACCCAAAAGGGGCTTTTGCGCAATTGCGAACCTTTTCTTAAGGAGGGGATCGTCCACTCCCTCAGGTTATCCACCAGACCCGATTATATCTCCCCTGAATGCCTCGAGATCCTCAAGGAGTACAAGGTAGCAACCGTCGAGCTGGGAGTCCAGTCCATGGCAGACGAGGTCCTCAGGACCTCTCTGAGGGGATATGGCGGGGAAAGGGTGCGGGAGGCCGTCAGGGAACTGCATCAGAAGGGCTTCGAGGTGGGGGTGCAACTCATGATCGGTCTGCCTCAAGACAGCGCTGAGACCTTCGCCGCTACCGTCGAAGAGGTAATCCAGTTGAGCCCCCACTTTGTACGGCTCTACCCCACCGTGGTGATCAAGGGGACGCGATTGGAGCGGTGGTTTCGGCAGGGGCGTTATTGCCCCCTCTCCCTGGAACAAACAAT
>MGQF01000098.1:47858-64102 GCA_001797745.1 Deltaproteobacteria bacterium RBG_13_52_11 | reverse complement strand
AAGCGGTTTCATCAGGCCCATATCCCGGTGATCAGGATAGGACTGCAGCCTACTCCCTCCCTGGAGGCACCGGGGACCATTGTGGCCGGCCCCTACCATCCCGCCTTCAGGCAATTGGTGGAGAGTGTGCTTATGTACGAACAGGCAATTGATCTCCTCGCCGAGTTTCCTCATAAGGGGAGCATACTACCCACCTTTCTCGTCTCCCCCCAGGATATATCCACGTTCTACGGACAGGGGGGCAACAATATCCAGAGGCTCCGGAAGAGCTTTGGTTTGGATGAGATCAGGGTGAGGCCTGATCCTCATCAAAAACGGGGGACGGTATCCTTATGCGTGTAATCAGCTGGCGATGGTAATCAGGGAATGAAGAAGGTACTCTTTATTTGTCTCGCCATGTGCATCCTGTGTGGATGTACCTTTTTCAGGAGAGAGGCAGCGGTTCCTCCGAAGATAAAAAAGGTAGAGGTCGGATGGGCCTCGTGGTATGGAGAGCAGTTTCATGGACGCAAGACCGCCAGCGGTCAAGTCTACGATATGTATCAGTTGACTGCCGCCCACAAAACCCTCCCCCTGGGAACTGCCGTGATGGTTACCCACCTGAACAACGGCAGATCCGTCATGGTTGCCATCAATGACCGCGGACCCTTTGTGAAAGGGAGGATCATCGACCTCTCTTATGCCGCTGCCCAGGCCCTGGGGATGGCCGAAGAGGGGGTAGCCAAGGTGAGGGTGGAGGTCATAGAGAGAGGACCCACGCCCACCTCCACCCCTGAAGGGCCTTTCACAATCCAAGCGGGATCCTTCGCCGACCGATCCAACGCCTCCAGGTTGATGGAAGCTCTGCAGAAAGAACACCCAGATGTCTACATCGAGGTACTGAAGACACCGGAAAATACCTATTACCGTGTCAGGCTGGGGAAATTTAAGACGAGGGAAGAGGCCTATCAGCTCGCCGTGCGCTTGGCTCAGGAGGGATATACGGTCTTCATGACCACAACAGAGTAGCGCCTATTTCTCCACGTGATGCTGCTCCCGGTACTGCTTGGCCTGGTATATGAAGGCCTCCAGACGGGTCATGATGTTGCTCTGTTCCTGACCATCATAGGCCATATTCAAGATGGGAAGATTGCCGTTCTCCTCCCGATACCTCTTGAGAATGGCGCTCACGACAGTACCCGGCATACAGGTAAAGGGCATGACGTTTACCACCCCGCTGGCACCCTTGAGGGCGAAATCCATCGTCTTGCCGATGCTCAAGATCGCCTCCCCCTCAAAGGAGGAATCGAGATAGGGTTTGGCCAAGGCGAGGACCTCGGCAGTCTTGGGTTCTTGAAGGTTTCTGATACTTCCCTGAAAGATGCGATCGAGGCTCTGTTCATACTGCTTTTGGTAGTACTCGGTCACTATTGTCTTGATGAGATTTGAATAGTCTTTCTTTCTCCAGGTGTGCCTGCGGGAGATGACGTTGATGTAGTGGATCCATTCCACCAAGGGGGCAAGCCACGCCTCCCCGCCGAGGGCTTCTATCTTGCGGACGATATTCTCGTTGCTGAAACGGTTTGACCGCACATAGATCTCTCCCACGATCCCGATCTTCGGATTGCTCCCGGGATTTACCACGGGGATGCGCTCAAATCGTCCCCGAGCCTCCTGGAGGGACTTCTCCAACGTTCTCAGATCATCGCCTCCGGTCCGGATGGCCTCACAGACCAGCTGGAGGCACTCCTGATAGACCCGGTCTGTCTCCCCCTCGTTTTGTTCATACGGTCTGGTTTCATGGAGCTTTTTGATGAGGAGGTCCACTGCCACGATGGCCCACCACCCGAGTTTATTGAAGGTGGAGCCTATAATCCCCATGTCGCGGTAGAGTGTCCCATCCTGATTGGGGGCGTAAATGGGGACATCGACATACCCTAGTTCATCTAAGATGAGACGGTGGGAGTAATGGTACTGTCCGAAGCGACAGGGGCCGCTCCCCGACGGCATGAACAAGGCCACCTGCCTGGGATCGCAATCCCTGCCCTTGAGGATCCTTATCATGTCCCCGGTGGTGAGGATGAACGGGTAGCACTCCCTCCCCGAGGTATATTTCCTGCCCCAGTAGAGGGTCTCCTGGGACGATTCGGGGAAGACCTGTGCCGAGAGGCCGCAGGCCTCGAAGGCTGCAACGAAGGCATAGGCGTGGTCTCCCATATGGGGGATGTATATAGTGCGGGTGATAGCCCCTCCTACTTTTCCCCTCTTCCTGCGCCCCTCCTCCTGCGGTGCGCGTGCGTGCTTGAGGCTATCGAGGAAGGCCTCGCACCTGGTGATGGCCCCGGCATCGGCGCTGTGTTCATCGATCTCCAGCTGCAGGTATGGTTTCCCCTTGAGGGTATCGCGGAAGAAATGGGTGATAAAGGAGTCAGCCCCACAGCCGAAGTTGCTGATGTAGATCCCAAAGAGTCTGGGGTCATCTTTTATGAGATGAGCAGCTGCCAGGATCTTCTGCCCGTATTTCCAGTACATATTCCTGAGCCCGTCCCGCTCTACCATGGACTCCAACGGCAGAAAGTCCATGGGGATGGGAAGCACCCCCAGGTCGCGGAGCTTCTTGGGGATATCGAGATTCAGCGCCTGATCGCAGCTGTTGTAGGGGCGCCCGACAATCACCATGCCCTTCTCCCCCTCCCTCAAGCCGTCGAGGACCTCCTTACCGCGGGCGGCGATGGCCCGGTAAAATCGCTCCTGGTGCTTCTGGGCCCGGGCGTATGCACGACGTATTGCACTTGCCCGTCTCTTTATCCTCCTCCCCAGCCGCACAAGGACCCGCGCCACCTCTTGTGGACCTCTGCCAAAGGGGATCACCGGCTGCAGAACCTGGGCCCCGTATCGTTTAAAATCTACAGAGGAGTGTACGACGTAGGGGAAGGACTGGACATAGGGGCAGGTCTGGGAGTATTCAAATGCCTCTCCGAACTTCTCCATGCTAATGACGCTCGGGAGAAAGATCCTCTTGACCCCCTTCGCCAACAGGTTCAGGACATGACCGTGGGCCACCTTGACGGGAAAGCAGGTCTCAGCCACCATCGACTCCACCCCCTTGCGGATCAACTCCTTGTTGGTGGGGTCTGACAGGACTACCCGATAGCCCAGTTCCGTGAAGAACGCCTTCCAAAAAGGTAAGAGCTCGTAAAAGGTAAGGATGCGAGGTATCCCGATGGCCGGGGCATCATCACCAAGAGATTCTTCACCTGGATAGGGCCCGAAGAGGAACTCCTCCCGCTCAGCGAAGAGATCCGGCAGGGTGTTCACCTTGCTCCTGCGCACTACATCATACTTCTCGCACCGGCTCCCATAAAACAGGGGCTTTTCTCCTTCAACGCTCACCTTCCTGATGAGGCACATGTTGGGGCACCCCTTGCATTCGAAGGTGGTGATTTCATAGCGGCGCTGACTCAGGTCAAACCCTTTAAAGTTGCTCCGCTCCCAGAAGCGCTCTTTTTTCGCCAGCAGCGCCACCCCGATGGCTCCGGTCACATCGTGGTTCTCAGGGACGGTGATCTCTTTACCCACGACCCGCTCGAAGGCTGCCACCACCCCCTTGTTGAAGGCGGTCCCCCCCTGGAAGAATATCCTCTTTCCGACCCGGCGATCTCCCACAACGCGGTTGAGGTAGTTCTGAACAATAGAGTAGCAGAGGCCACCGACCAGATCATTGATCTCTGCCCCCCGCTGCTGGTGATGGACGAGATCAGATTCGATAAAAACGGTACACCGTTCCCCCATCCTCACCGGTGAAGGGGCATCCAGGGCCTTTTGCGCAAATTCCGTTTTAATGGAGATCCCGAGTTTTTCCGCCTGTTCCTCGAGGAAGGAACCGGTGCCTGCGGCACACACCTTGTTCATCTCAAAGTCGACAATGACCCCCCCCTCGAGGCTGATGTATTTGGAGTCCTGCCCTCCGATCTCAAAGATGGTGTCCACCTCTGGGTCGATGTTAGCTGCTGCGGTGGCCTGGGCGGTGATCTCGTTGCGGACGATATCCGCCCCCACGAAGTCCCCGGTCAGGTACCTGCCGGAGCCCGTAGAGCCCACCCCCTTGATCTCCACCAGATCACCGATCTCCGCCCCGATCTCTTGCAACCCCTGGCGGATGGCTTCGATAGGTCTGCCAGCCGTCATAAGGTACCGTTTGGCGATGACCCGCTCCGCCTCATCGATAACTACCAGGTTTGTGCTGATGGAGCCCACATCGAGCCCCAGATAGGTCGGGATCTTTCCATCCGTGGCTTCGGGTTTAGAAACTCTTCCCTTATCTTCCAGGTGGCGAGGGGCAAGGGATAAAGGTGCCCACCCCTCATGCTCCGCATTCCTTTGTTGAGCGATATACCCCTGCAGGCGTTCTACACCCTCAATCTTCTTTTCCGAGAACCTCCCCTCCTCGAGGGCAAGCAATACCGCCCCGATGGCCCCCATGGAGGCATGATGTGTGGGGATGATGAGCTCACCCTCGTTGAGCTCCAGGATATCGAAAAAGGCCTTCCTCATACCTGCGTTGGCCGCCACTCCCCCTTGAAAGGCCACGGGTCTTCGGATCTCCCTCCCCGTGCCGATGTTGCTCTTAAAGTTCCTGGCCAAGGCATAGCAGAGGCCGGCCACGATATCGTAGTCAGGGGTAGCGATCTGTTGGAGGTGGATCATATCCGACTTGGCGAAGACACTGCATCGGCCGGCGATCCGCGGCGGGTTCTGCGATTGGAGGGCCAGCTGGCCGAATTCCTCGATGGTGAACCCCAGACGGGATGCCTGCTGATCGAGGAACGATCCTGTCCCCGCAGCGCACAGCGTGTTCATGGAGAAGTCATCTACCCTGACCCGACCATCCTCCTGGTCCAGAATGATGAGTTTAGAATCCTCCCCCCCGATATCCATGATCGTCCTCACCTGGGGATAGAGGCGTTCGATGGCCTTCGCCTGGGCGATGATCTCATTGAAGAACTCCCCTCCTAAAAGCTCCGTCAAGCCCTTACCGCCAATGCCGGTAAGGGCTATCCCCCCAAACCGCTCACCGGGGATGCGGGAGAATATCTCCTCCAAGACACCCGCGACTGTTCTCAGGGGCTGGCCCCTCAGGCGGGTATAGTGCTCCTCTATGATGTCACCTGCCCGGTTCATCACCACGGTGTTGGCGCTGACTGAGCCGACATCTATACCGAGATACAACTGCTCCATTTTTTTCTTCTCACCCCCGAGGTCTTGTGCGGAGAAAATGATTATATAAATTTGCCGGCTTTTTGCAAGGGAAATGTGGTGATCCCTTTGCCCTTTCAGCCCTTGTCATCCAGCCCCATTGCATTCGCCAGGGTTTCAGTATACCATATGAATATGATTATTCACGGCAAAAGGCCATTTCTTATTGTTTCTTGCGTCCTGGTCCTCTCCCTGGCATGCCTGGTGGGTAGTTCCCCGGCTGCCGAGGTGGCCGTTATCAAGGTCAACTACCGGAGCGCTGCCGACATCCTCCCCCTGGTGGAAGCCCTCCTCTCCCCAGGCGGGAAGGCATCCGTCGATACACGGACCAATTCCCTCATCGTGGTCGACACGGGCGAATCCCTGGCCAAGATCCAGACATTTGTGGCAGGCATGGACAGGCCCGCAGAGCAGGTGAGGGTCCGTTTCCGGTTCCAGGAGACGGGTCTTTCAACAGATAGGGGTATCTCGACATCGGCGAGGATTTCAGGAGAACACGGGTCCGTCGCTACCGGCGGGGCGGAAGAAGAAGGGGTGCACGTCCGCGCCAGAGACAGCGTGGTCAACCGGCGGGGGACCACGGAATCCTTTATCTCGGTCATGTCAGGGAGCTCGGCCTATCTCTGGGTGGGGAGGGATATCCCCTTTACCGAGCGGTGGGTCTATTTGACGCATACCTATGCCCACGTGGTGGAGACGGTGAACTTTCAGCGCGTCGAGACGGGGTTCGAGGTGCGCCCGATTGTTATCGGCAATACCGTGCAGATACAGATCGTCCCCCGGATCTCTTCTTTCGATAGAGAAGAGCAGGTGGTGCGCCTTACCGAGGCCTCGACCACCGTGACCGTGCTCAAGGGGCAGTGGGTGACCATCGCAGGGACCAGCGCGCAGAGCAACGAGGCCATCCGCGACATCCTCTCCTACGGCTCCTCCACTACAAACTCCTCGCTTTCTATGTCGTTGATGGTGGAATAGATCGAATACGAACGAGATCAGAAATGTATGCCGAAAACGTGATATAATATAACCATGAAACCACGTGTATATATTGATACTTCTGTCGTTGGTGGTTGTTTCGATGAAGAGTTTGCCGCCTGGTCTTTAAAGCTTTTTGATGAGTTCCGTGCAGGGAGTAAAACAGCCGTTGTTTCTGATCTCACTCGCCGCGAATTGGAGGGCGCGCCAAAGAATGTAAAAGACGTTCTTTTATCGCTCCCTGAAGGGAACATTGAAAATGTCTTTCTCTCAGATGAAGCAGAACAGTTAGCTTCACATTATCTTACGAATGGCGTGGTAGCCGAGAAGCATATTGCCGATGCTCAACATATCGCAATCGCATCTGTGGAAAGGGTAGATGTATTGGTAAGCTGGAACTTTCAACAGATAGTCAATCTCGACCGTATTCACGCTTTTAATGCTGTCAATCTTATTCTTGGTTATCCAATGCTGGAAATCAGAAGTCCCAGGGAGGTTGCCTATGAAAAAAACGTTTGATGCCGTAAACTTCCAAAGAAAGGTACGCGCTGAATTGAGCAAGCAATACTTGGAAAATCGTCAGGTCTTCCTCAAGGAACTCACGGAAAAATACGGCACGTTAAAGAAAGCCAAAGGTCAGCATACACATAAGGTAACACAGGCACAAAGATCGGACTCATGAATTTCGCCACTGGGAACCAGCGCACAGAGCAACGAAGTATTCCGCGACATCCTCTCCTACGGCTCCTCCTCCACAAACTCCTCGCTTTCGCTGTCGTTGATGGTGGAATAGAGATGGTAGTACATTATATTTAAATGGATTTAGAACCAACGTCTCCTATTTTGCATCTAAGGAGTCATATGGCCATTCAAAAAGTTCAGATATCTGAAGATCAAAAGAACAAAATTCTCAAATTCGAGGAAGGTCATTTTCTTGATCTCAAATCAGTTGACATTACCCCTGCAAAACTAACCCGTCATATCTCAGCTTTCGCAAATGCTGATGGTGGCGAGCTATATATCGGGATCGATGAGGACAAAGGGGTTAGGAAGCGCACCTGGAGAGGATTCCCAAACATTGAATCATCCAATGCCCATTTACAAGTGTTTGAACAGTTATTCCCGCTAGGAGAGGAGTTTTCGTATACATTTCTTGAATGCAGCAGTTGTCAAGGGTTGGTACTCCAAATGGGTATCAGCAAAACCAAGGACATTAAAACTACTTCTGACGGAATGACATACGTGCGTCGAGGGGCGCAGAGTCTCCCGGTTGACTCGGATGAGGCTTTGTATCGACTTCGTCTGAACAAGGGAATTACGTCTTTTGAAATCGAGACGGTTTCAGTCGAGCATCAAGTTATCTCGAACTCTCTTGTTATTTTGAAGTTTCTCCTAGATGTGATTCCAACAGCCGAGCCTGAAGTGTGGCTGAAGAAACAGCAACTGCTCAGGGACGAAAAACCAACCGTTGCCGGAGTGCTTCTTTTTTCAGAGGAACCCCAGGCAATTCTTCCGAAGAGGTGTTCCATCAAAATCTACCGCTATCAAACACGGGACGTTGTAGGTACACGGGAGACGTTGGCGTTCAACCCTATTACAGTCGAAGGATGTATCTACGAACAGATCAAAGCAGCCGTATCCAAAACAGTAGAGTTACTTGAGCAATTGAGCATACTCGGAGAAGCTTCACTTGAAAAGGTCAGTTATCCATTTGAAACTCTGCACGAAATTATAACGAATTCGGTATTACATCGTGATTATAGCATTGCAGATGATATCCATATTAGAATCTTCGAAAACCGTATTGAGGTTGAGAGTCCGGGGCGACTGCCAGCCCACATTACTGAGGACAATATTCTGGAAGAACGATTCGCCAGAAACGGGGCCATCGTCCGATTGATAAATAAGTTTCCAGACCCTCCCAACAAAGACGTCGGAGAGGGGTTGAATACAGCCTTTGAAGCTATGAGAAAACTTAGACTCAAAGATCCAATAATTAAGCAACATGACAACTCCGTGTTAGTTGAAATTCGCCACGAACCTTTGGCATCTCCCGAGGAAATCGTTCTTCAATATCTCCAGAACAATCCTCAGATTAATAACACCAAAGGACGCGAGATATGTCATGAAGGTTCGGAAAATGTTATGAAGAGAGTTTTTGAGCGGCTGATTGACCGCGATCTTATCGAGAGAGTCCCCGGTTTAAGGGGCAGAGCTAGTGCATACCAAAAGAAAAGCAACGAACAAACCTAGCAATTGCAAATCCCCTTCGGGCATAAAGGGCACACATGGGGTTCATACTGAGAAGAACAAGTGATATTTCAAGACCCTGCACACACACGTCCTCAGGGTGCCCCGCCCAATTTCTATATTGGATACATATATAACAATAAAACTGTCATCCCGGAAATTAATTGACCTGAGCTACAAAATTTTCAATAAATTAAGCAAAGCAATAATTACTTGTATAAAGTATTCATAATATTAATATAAGGAGGGCAAAAAATGGGAACGCAAAGCTTTATTCCAACGATGAAAAAAGCCTTACAAGTCACGACGGTTCTACAATTGTTGGCAATAGCGATATCCGTATCCATGTTAATAATATTTCAATCTATATCCGCCCTGGAATCGGAACCTACACACACTTATTACATATTTAATTTAAGTGCTATGGTGGGATTAATCATTATCACCATCATCTTTGTTTTTCTCATACTCAATCACGTTATCAAAAAAGTACCACCTGAAGCTTTCGTAATTAAATCATCAGGCTTAGAGTACAATGAATTTATTAATAAAATTAATGGTCTTGAAAAAGCGATAGACGGCGTCGCAAATCTGCTTGCGAGCAAGCATTTAAAATTAGAAGATCAAATTAAAAACCTCTATTCCATCAAAGAGGCTTTAAGTCCAACACTTCCGAATTTATTCGCAAGAATCTCGCTAGAAGAACTCTGTACTCTTCATGATACTGTGCATGACTGTAAGGATGCGAACATAGATTCTCATTTTGCCCTTTCGTATATACGTTCATGTACTAAAAACGCCAACCTAATTTTATCAGTGGATCTTGAATTAAATTCATGGTGTACAATACTAAATGACGACGATATTAAAGAAGCTCGATCTGTCTTTCCTAGAGCAAAGAGTAGTATGCGATCACCAAAAGAGACTTGGGCGGAAAACCGCTTTAATGACTTCAATTCACTTTTTAAAATCACAGTGGAACGTCTCGAGCAACAAGGAAATTATCCACCGTTTATACGGCCAGCGCCGGCTATATTGCGAACCTTTGTAATTGAGAAAAAGACTAGGTTCGAATGGTATCATTGGGCAGTTTTAAAGAAATTGTTTGACCTTGAAAAGGGTAAGAAACAAAAAGTTATGATCAATAAAATTCTTTTTTTAAAAGATGATGAGCATTATAATCTACGGAGCAAAGTTAAAGAACAAGAGGATGTTATTTTGTTTTTTCAAGATCCGAAAGAAAATAATTTATTCATTAAAAAGCATGATAAAGGAAAATTGCCAGAAGCGTTAGATGTTTATGGAATTAGGGAATCCCTATCATATATTAGAAGAAGCGATAGGGAGCAAGAAGTTAGGTCGCATGTGCTATGTCATACGGATAGTCTCAACAACGCTTATCGTTATGCAATGACGCTTTGGGATGCTGCGAAAGAAATTAATCCGGATGGCTTAATTAAGAGAGTTGAATCATAAATAAAATTTATATTCGAAGCGGTAAATAACAATGTATGACATAGTATTAATACAGCCCCCTGTGTCTAAACAAACAGTAGAAGAGGATCCTCGTATATTGAGCTACTTTAAGGCGCTTCAACAAGTCGGATCACTATTGGGAGACTCGCCACTTGAGCCTAACTATGGGCTTCTAACACTTGCAGCAATTTTGAGAGAATTACATTTTAATGTAGCTTACTTAGATCTAAACATTCATGATTATAGACTTCGAAGCAGTGGTTTGATGATGACAGACGATATTCTCGAAGAGACAATAAAGGATTATGAAGCACGTATTTTTGGAATCAGTTATATGACGGTAACATATGGTATGTGGGGGAAGCGGCTATCAGGGTTAATCTCCAAAGTATGGCCAGATGCAAAACAAATAGTTGGTGGGATCCACCCCACAATGCAATATAATAAGGTTCTTAACGAATGTCCTCACATAGATTATGTGATCGAGGGGGAAGCGGAGAATTCTATTGGGTCTATTGTAAAATATATTTTAGAAGATAAAAAGCCGTCTAAAATTCCAGGGGTTCACAGTAGATTTGATTTGAATATTAATTCTTATGGAATTATAGATAAATATGTACTTTCAGAAACGCCCAATCCAGCGTATGATTTGGTGGCTGAGAGTAATCATAACTTTATTCCTCGAATTTATTCCTCTCACGGATGTGATGAAAAATGTACCTTTTGCGTTGTAAGCGATTTTTTCTCCGCAAATAAGAAGGTTAATGGCAGATGTTATAGAAAGATAGAACCAGCGCTGTTCGAACAACATTTTTATGATTTAATTTCTAAATATGACCCTAAATTTTTTTGTCTTGGTGATTTAACATTTGCGCATGACCGTGAACCGACATTGCAGATTTGCAAAATTATTCGTAAAGTCAAAGAAGAGTTAAATTCACAATCCATATGGTGGTGTCAGACTAGAGCAGATCTGATTAATAAAGAGTTAGCAAATGCAATGTACCTTGCAGGGTGTAGGCAGATTGCTATAGGTATTGAAGGTGCAACAGATGATCAAAGAAACAGGGTAGTTAAAAGATTAAAAACAGCTACTATTGAGGATTGTCTTAGACTTCTAAGCGATATTGGCTTCGAAATTCAGACCTATTGGATTATTGGACTTCCTGGTGATTCAGAAAAAACGGTAAACTTAACTATAACGAAAATGTTAAGTTATTTATCAAATGGCATGGCCCATTTAACACATATCTCTGTTCTTGTTCCTTACCCTGGGACTATGCTTGGGCGTAATCATGAGAAATCGGGTATCATATTAGATCCCAAACGAAGTTTGGATTACTCACAATATTGGATGAACTGTGATCCATATGGATGTGGGGTACCTATTTACTCAACCATCGATAATACTGGGAAAATTCTCCTTAGTTCTGAAGCAATATACGAGCTTTGGCTTCTTGCTATTTCTGAAGCAGAGAAATTCTACAGGTCACATGGTAAAGGTCTTGGAATATCGCTACAAGAAGATTCAAGGCTTACATTCTGAAATGTGGCGTCAATGAATTCAGTGAAAGGATATTTGAATCATCAAAGGTAGACTTGGGAGAAGGTCTTGAAATATAAGATTTAGCTAACACCCCTCTTTCCTATAATCTTTAATCGCCCGCTTCTTTACTGGGGGAATAGAGGATGTCCTCCATTTCGTCACTGGCACTCTTGACTGAAAGCCCGTCTTTATTCTAAACTTGGCGCGTGAAAAGTTACGGAAGCCAGGGACGGGGAAAGGCGTGGGGTCAACCGATGGATCTTTTTATCCGATACGATTCTCCAATATTTAAAGCAGTCCATCCTGCCACACTATCCCGAAAGACGGGACACTCCAAAATTCGTTTCATACTGACTTTGCTTTTATTGATCTGCTTGCTGATGGGATGCATCCATGCCCCGGCCTCCTCTCACCTAAGCAATTGGGAGAATGCTCCGATTGACATGAAATCTGTTGCAGACCCTCCAGGCCAATCCCTGCTTCAAGTAATTATTGTCTATGGGAATTGGTGGTCCCACCACTCAGCTTTGCGATTGGTATGCCCGGATCGGCCTGTTGTTTTTTGGGACCCTGGCGGTAGTTATGGAGAGACTTTCCCCGAAGAGGTGAGAAGCAAGGATCTGATAAAGGTCAATCCACCTGACCTGGAAATGTACTTACAACACATCTGGAAATTTACCAGCATAGAGGTAGATGTTTTCGAATGGGGCCTGAAACCGGAGTATGGCCGTGAGTTATACGATGTACTTATCAAAGGAACTGACAAAAATCATCCTGCGGGCCGGTTTACCACCGCTACAACGGGGATGTTTTGTACTGTTAAAGTGGGCGAATTTTTACACCGTTTTGCTGGCAAGACGATGATTGTGCGCAAATCTTACTTTCTTCCTCATAGCCTTGCAAAGGTGCTTTATACCCAGTCACCCAAGCGCGTGCTTTCATTTCGCCGGGGCAGGCAGACTGTATTTGTCCCCCCTACAATTATTAACCCTCCGCCCCTTGTCGGGAAGAAATAGGATATCCTTCTTATCCCTGGTTTTGTTGACGGGAAGTACCCCTTTATTCTAAACTTGGCAAGTGAAGAGTTACGGAAGCCCGGAACAAGTACTGCTGATTTTTCCTCCTATTGCCAAACCATGCGAGCCGCCGGCTGGCATAGCGCAGCTCTCCGGGGCCCTGGCCGCACACAACGTAGAGCACACCCTCCTTGACGCCAATCTCGAGGGGATATTAAGTCTCCTCGCAAAGCCGTTTGCCCCTGCTGACACGTGGACACGCCGTGCATTTCGCAATCTCTCCAAAAACTTGAGCAGCCTAAAAAGCTGGCGCACCTATACGAATATCGATACCTATAAACGGGCAGTATTAGACGTAAACCGCCTTCTCACCATGGCAGGCGCTGAACACGCGCGCATAAGCCTTGCCGACTATCACGACATGCGCCTTTCGCCGGTCAAGAGTGGTGATCTCCTTTGCGCTGCCCACAATCCGGCGGAAAACCCCTTTTATGCATATTTCAGCAGTCGTCTGCGGCACATCATCGAACGCGATGGAACCACAATCGCAGGGTTTTCCCTCAATTATCTGAGCCAGGCCCTCAGCACCTTTGCCATGATCGGGTTCCTCAAGCGGGAGTTTCCCCGTGTTACTCTCGTGCTCGGCGGCGGCCTTGTTACGTCGTGGATGACCGGAGACAAACATAGCGAAGGGCTTTTCAATGGCTTGGTCGATCATTGCGTCGCAGGCCCCGGAGAATACCCCCTCCTGGCCCTGCTCCAGAAAAACCCTCCCCCCAAAATGCACGTTACCCCTTGCTATGACCCCTTCCCTGTCCGTGACTACCTGGCGCCGGGGCTGATCTTGCCCTACCGGTCTTCAACAGGGTGCTACTGGAGCCAGTGCTCGTTTTGCCCTGAGAGGGCTGAAGGGACCGCCTATTCCCAGATCCCTCCGGCAACAGCGGCAACCGAACTCCGTAATTTAGTCACCGGCATGAAACCGGCCCTGATCCATCTCGTTGACAATGCCATAAGTCCAGCCCTCATGGAGGCCATTGCCAAGCAGCCTCCCGGCGCGCCGTGGTATGGCTTCGCACGGATCACCCCGCATTTGAAGGACCCGGCGTTCTGTATGGCCCTTAAGAAATCAGGGTGCGCCCTGTTGAAACTCGGCCTTGAATCGGGTGATCAAGGCGTCCTCGACGCCCTGCACAAGGGGATTGACCTTGAAACAGCATCGCTGGCATTACAGACGTTAAGAAAGGCCGGTATCGCAACCTATGTCTATCTCCTCTTCGGCACGCCGGCGGAGACACGCGCCGAGGCACGAAATACCCTCAATTTTGTGGTTGACCACGCAGAGGAAATCCAGTTCGTGAATGTAGCCATCTTCAACCTTCCCATCAATAGCCCGGAGGCCGCGGGTCTTAAAACAGCCGGTTTTTACGAAGGGGACCTTTCCCTGTACGTAACGTTTCATCATCCCAAAGGCTGGGACAGGCGCTTGGTAAGGGAGTTTCTGGATACGGAATTCAGAAGACACCCTGCAATCCGACCCATACTCAGGAACCATCCACCCCTCTTCACTTCCAATCACGCGCCGTTTTTTGTGTGGAACAGATCAAAGGGGCCTGGTCTGAAATATAAGATTTAATTGGTAGTATAATCACACAAAGCCACAAAGGCGTTACGGAGAGGATATGAGAAAGATGACTAAGAAAATTTTTGCGCCTCGCCCAAAAAGCGTCGGTTTCTTCCTTGAAATCTAAAAAAAAGGGATTACTATAATAATACGTTATACAATGAGAGAGGGGAAAAATGATATGGTAACCGCAACCGATACAGCTCAAAAGAAGATCGCAGAAATATTAAAAGAAAAAAAGGACGTGCCTCAATCAGTTCGGGTTTATCTCCAGGAAGGTGGGTGAGGCGGGCCGGCCCTCACGTTGGCTCTGGATGAGCCAACTGATTCGGACAGTAAATTTGACAATGGCGGCGTTCCATATATCATTGACAATAATTTACTTAAAAAGACCGGCGACGTCACCATTGACTTCGTCGCTGAGGGATGGAAGAAAGGATTCACGGTAAGTGCTGAAAACCCTGTATCTGTATCTGGATCCTGTTCCACAGGCGATACATGTGCAGCTAAGGGGTCGTGCTCATAAGAGCAGCAGGGCTGTGTATGATTCCTGCGTATCATCACATGGAAGGCGTGGCGTCAGGGCTCGAATATAAGATTTAGATAAGGCCCCTTCCCTAATAATCTAATCCTTACTCCCCTGTCTCTTCAAAGGGGCCTTTTTTGCTTTACAGGATGGGGGGCCAATCCTTGGGTTGGCTTTTACTATCCATGAGGTCCACTTCTTCAGGTTGTCTTCTCTATCTTCTCCTCGGAAATAAGAACTGAGGGGGTTGCCTAAACAAGCAACCCCCTCCTCAGGATGGATTAGACGTGGTCTTTCCACATGCCGTATTTCTCTCTCAGGACCCTATGGAGGATCTTGCCGGGGCCTGATCTGGGCATCTCCTCATCCTTGATAAAGATGACGTTCTTCGGGACCTTGTAGCCGGCGATCTTGCCCTTGCAGTAATTGGTTATCTCTTCCGGCGTTGCCGTCTGCCCTTCATGCAACACGATAACTGCAGCCACCTGCTCGCCCCACTTTTCATGCGGTACGCCGATGACCGCAACATCTTTGACTTTTGGATGGCAACCCACAAGGTTTTCTACCTCGGATGGGAAGATATTCTCACCGCCGGAGATGATCATGTTCGCCTTTCTGTCAACAAGGAATAAATAACCATCTTCATCCTTGTAACCCATATCGCCTGCGCTGAAATAGTCTCCTTTCATGGCTGCGGCCGTCTTTTCCGGGTCTTTCCAGTACCCCTCAAAGATCATCGGACTTTTTGAATAAACCTCCCCAACCACATTCGGTTTTGTAATGAGGTTTCCTTCTTCATCGTAGAGCCTGATCAAATCCGTGCCGATAACCTCACGCCCGCAGGAGCCAAGCTTTGTAAGCTGCTCTTCCGGTTTCAATATCGTTACACAACCCGCCTCTGTTGAGCCGTAGGCCTCATCAAGCTTTGAATTGGGGAACATTTTGAGGATACCCAGCTTTGTATCCCTCCGTGCCGGGGCAGAGGAGATGAGTAGTTTTTTGATCGTGGTAAGATCGTACTTTTTCTTTACCTCATCGGACAGGGCAAGCATCATGATGTAGTGTGTCGGCACCAGGGAGGTAAAGGTAATCCTGTGATCGGAGACGGTCTTGAGCAGGTCTTCAGGGTCAAAACTTATCATATTGTATGCCATGACCGTTCCACCCACCCAGGTGGCGACAAAGGAATAGTTAAGGGAATTGATATGACAGCAGGGCATGACGAGGAGATTGCAATCATCGAAGCTAAACCCGTGATCGTAGATCATGATCAAATATTGGGAGAACATGTTTGTATGGCTTTTCATGACCCCCTTCGGTTTGCCGGTAGTGCCGCCAGTGTACATGAGGACCCAAATGTCATCAGCCTCCACTTTTGTGGCTGGTTCTTCGGGACTTGCTGCCGCGATGGCATCTTCATAGGAAATAAAACCGTCATAATGAGGATTATCCACGGCGAAGGAGACGTATGTTTCAACGGAGGGAAGATTCTTCTTCATCTTGTTGACCGTATCAATCCATGGATAATCTTTGCCGTCTCGTGGGTTTTTACCGCCCTGCACGATAAACACTTTTGCTTCACTGTGATTGATGTTG
>MGQF01000098.1:47617-47736 GCA_001797745.1 Deltaproteobacteria bacterium RBG_13_52_11 | reverse complement strand
TTCATAGAAACCCATCTTCTAAGAATGCCTCAGGGGCATTTAACAGAATCAAATAAATTTGGTAAATCACCCAATCGGGCGATATGGAGGGAACATATCAGATGAATCTGTTCTGGATA
>MGQF01000098.1:41603-47544 GCA_001797745.1 Deltaproteobacteria bacterium RBG_13_52_11 | reverse complement strand
TATGGGGGCTTATGTGAAGAATCTTGGCGATTTCCGTATTGGAAAATCCGTCGGCGATGAGGCGGAGGATGTCAATTTCTCGACTGGTTAGATGAGTCCAGCTTGTCCCTTCGTCTCGATTTGCCTCACGTTGTTGGGCCTCCTTCACATGGACATCCTTAACTATCCTTTCCAGAGATTCGACATACCTCTGGTACTTCTCCTGATTATGTTTTTTATCCGTTATGTCGATGGTAATCTCAAGGGCATATGCTACACCACCCTTGTTATCCAAAATAGGGTACGCCCTCACCTCTCCGTATCTCCTCACGCCATTGGGCAAATCTACCCATTTTTCCATGCCGTAGGGTTTTCCGGAACTGAAGACCACCTTTACAGGACATTCCGGACAAGGGTCGTTCCTGGTCTGAAAAATTTCATAACAGGGCCTCCCGATGATCTCGCTGAGATCTTTTTTATGGATTTTCGCCCTTGCCTTGTTGGCCCAGAGTATTATGAGGTTTTTGTCGAGGATGTTTAGAGGGTCTTTTATACTTGTCAGAATATTCTTATAGAAATCAATCGATATACCATTAAAGGAAATGTCCGAAGGATTGGCCATCAAACAGAAGTGTACTAGATGAATGTTTTAGAATCAATATGATAATTTTCTCCCCCCTGCTTCCAGGTCAACCGGTACCAGCCTCGCAAGCCCAGTCCCGCTGAGGCCATCCCGCAAGGGTCTCTTTGTGGACCACATAGCAGTCACCTATCCGTGCCCGTGTGCGGCACATTATATTATTAGATACCGCCCTCTCCTGCAAGTCTCATCTGTGGAAGGCAGGTCTTAAACTATACGATAGTGCGTTATCACCTCCCCTCCTGGAACCATTAATCCCCCGTTCCTTCACAGGGTCCTTTTTGTTGCCCGAACATAAATGCTATGATAAGATGCAACGTGAAGGGAGGGGTCTCTTTCAAATAAACGTTACACATTTTTAACATCTAAGGGGAGGGTATGATCATGAAAAAGCTAGGTATTGTAGTCGGTATCATAGTGGTCATTTTTGTCCTGCTCCTCGTCTTTAAAAACATCCTCATCAAGATGGCTGTTGAGGAGGGGACAAAAAAGGTAACAGGGCTAGAGCTTACTATAGGATCTATGGATGTGGGCTTGTTGGCCCCAAAGGTGGATATCAGTGACATGCGATTGCTTAATCCTGCTGGATTCCACGACAAGGTTATGATTGACATGTCGAAGTTCCTCGTCGACTTTGAACTTGCATCGTTCTTCAAAAAGAGAGCACACTTTAAAAACGTGGAGTTAAATCTCAAAGAACTTATGGTGGTACGAAACAAAGGGCGGAAACTCAATATTGATGCCTTAACAGCGGTGGGTGAAAAGAAGCAAGGGGAAAAACCTGTTGAGCAGAAGCAGGTGAAGCAAGAAAAGAAGGCACCACAGGTCACCATTGACAAGCTCATCCTGAAAATTGAAAAGGTCGTCTACAAAGATTATTCATTGGGGGAAACACCCTTCACAAAGACCTTCACCCTCGGAATCAATGAGGTCTACAGTGACGTTACCGACCCGAATAAGTTGGTTATTCTTATAATCGTGCGAGCCCTTGAGGGCACTGGAATCGCCCAGCTTGCCAACTTCGATCTGGGCACCCTTAAGGCAGATGTGAGCGATACCCTGCAAAAGCGTGTGAGCGGGGTAACAGAGGCGGGACAAAAGGAATTAGGAGCCGTCGGGGAAACTACCACAAAGGAAGCGGAAAAGAAGGTTGAGGAAGAGCTGACGAAGGGTCTACGGAAACAATTTAAGTAACATAAAAGTTGGTGGCGTAAGGGTATAATAGTGCCTACGATTAACCTCATCTGCTTTGCCGTATGTCTGGTCTGCATTGTTGCGGGAACGACGATCTCGATCTTGGCGATCTGGAACGTTGTTGCTAAGAGCTATATTGTCTGGAAGTCCCTCCTTACGTTCGGTGTGATCTTTCTTGCTTCGCTGCTCACCATGACCGTTAACAAGATTATACCCGTTCATCGGGAGAAAAAGGGGGACCGGAGGACATGAGCTGCGAAGCATGAAGGCAGCACTGCAAAAAAAACGTACGGGAGGCGCTTCTTGTTGTCGCACGCCACGGTGCATACGGTGATCAAGGGGCGAACAACGTCCTCTTTTGCAGGATGCACATCAATATGGTGATGCTTAGGTCTATGAAAAGTTCGGCTTAGAAAGGCGACGGCGAGTGAAGGAGAACCTCTTATCCAAACGCACCGTGCTCAGCAGGGATGATGCCTTCTTGGTGATCATTGATATGCAGGAGCGGCTCCTTCCGGTCATCGCGGAAAAGGAGAGGATAGTTGAGAATGTCCTCAAGCTCGTCAAGTTCTCCCGCATTATCGGATTGCCGATCCTCCTCACGGAACAACAGAATCTCGGGGAGACGGCCACTGAGATTCGCAAGGAATTGGAGGATATTCAACCCATCATCAAATTGGAATTTGACTGCTTTGAGTCCCGTGCCTTTGCCGAGCGGGTACGACATCAGCACAGGAATACCCTCATCATCGCCGGCGTCGAGGCGCATATCTGCGTGGCGCAGACGGCACTGCATGCCCTTTCTGACTACGCAGTGCATGTGGTGAGCGATGCCGCCTCCTCCCGGTCTTCTCACAATTGGGAGGTTGCCATACAACGGATGCGCCACGATGGCGTCACGATCACGTCCACAGAGATGGTGATCTATGAGCTGTTGGGTAAGGCGGGGACCGATCAATTCAGGGAGGCGCTCAAGATGGTAAAGTGATTCGCGATGATATGTATTTGCAAAAAAATTAACGGCATATCTGCCTTAACTTATTGTTATAGATAATGGCACTGCAGTTGACTGAGAATGCCTTACGCATCCTGCAATCCCGCTACCTCAAAAAGGACCATAAGGGCACCTGCGTAGAGTCCCCGGAGGAGATGTTTCAGCGGGTAGCCAATCATGCCGCCTCGGCCGAGACGCGCTTCGATCCTCAGGCGAAGGCGGATGAGACGGCAGAGGCCTTCTATCACATGATGGCCTCACTCGAATTTCTCCCCAATTCCCCCACTCTGATGAATGCCGGCAGAGAGTTGGGCCAGTTGGCCGCCTGTTTTGTCCTTCCGGTGGAGGATTCCCTGGAGTCTATCTTCGAGGCGGTCAAGAACACGGCCATCATCCACCAGAGCGGTGGGGGGACGGGTTTTTCCTTCAGCCACCTGCGCCCCAAAAACGCAATCGTCTTGACCACCAGCGGCGTGGCGAGCGGCCCCGTCTCCTTTATGAGGGTCTTTAACATGGCCACGGAGGTCATCAAACAGGGGGGAACCCGGCGGGGAGCCAATATGGGGATCTTGAGGGTTGATCACCCCGATATCATAGAGTTCATCACCGCCAAAAAGGATCCCCAAGAGCTCACGAGCTTTAATCTCTCGGTGGGAATTACCCGGGAGTTCATGGAGGCTTTGGAAGGAGGAGGGGGATTTGAGCTTATCGATCCTCGTACGGGGCGCACCGTTGCGACGATTGAGGCCAGAAAGATCTTCGACCTCATCGTGGAGTGCGCCTGGGGGAGCGGAGAGCCGGGGGTCATCTTCATCGACCACATCAACAAGGACAACCCCACCCCTCACCTAGGCCAGATCGAGAGCACCAATCCCTGTGGGGAACAGCCGCTCCTTCCCTATGAGGCCTGTAACTTGGGCTCAATCAATCTCGTAAAGATGATCACGGAGGGCTCTGAAGGCCCCTGTATCGATTGGGATAAGCTGAGGCGTACGGTGCGCCTCGCGGTCCGGTTCCTCGATAATGTCATCGAAATTAACCACTATCCTTTACCGCAGATCGAGCAGGTCAGCCGGGGAAACCGTAAGATCGGCCTGGGGGTGATGGGGTTCTCCCACTTCCTCATCCTCATGAGGGCATCCTACGATTCTGAGGCGGGGGTTAAACTAGGGGAGGAGGTGATGAAGTTTATCCAAGCAGAGGGGCATGATGCCTCCCACGAGTTGGCCGGACTGCGCGGGCCTTTCCCGAACTTTACCGGCAGCCGCTATGATCAGGAGGGGAACCCCCCCCTGAGGAACGCCACCGTAACCACCATCGCCCCAACAGGGACCCTCAGCATCATCGCCGATTGTTCTTCGGGCATCGAGCCGTTGTTCGCCCTCAGCTACACCAGGAGGGCCTTAGAGGATGTGGAGCTTTTTGAGATCGACCCGATCTTTTTACTGTTGAGCAAGGAGATGGGGTTTTGGCGTCCCGAGATGGAGGATACCCTCCGGCAGACCGGATTCTTGGGCTCAGACGCTGCGATACCCCCTCATGCGCGCAAGCTCTTCGTCACCGCCTTTGAGATCCCTCCTGCCCGACATATACAGATGCAGGCCGCCTTTCAACGGCACACCGACAACGCCGTCTCCAAGACCATAAACTTCCCTCCAGATGCGTCCATGGCCGATGTCCGTGAGGCCTTCCTTCTCGCGTATCGCATGGGCTGTAAGGGGGTAACCATCTATCGGAGTGGGACGAGGATGGGACAGATCCTCACCTGCGGATTGAATCAGCTCTGCTAGCCTAGATTATAAAAATTCAAAAAAGCTTTCTAAAAAAGAAAGATACATGTTATAATTGCCGCACCTGGAGGTAACACGGGTGGTAGTACATTCAGAACCTCGGGATTTTTTATTTTTAAGCCGTATCCTCGGGAAAAAAGTCATTAATGCCGATGGGAAGAAACTGGGGCTCGTTGTAGATGTGGCCGCCGAGTTTGTGGAGCCATATCCCGTTGTTACCGGCTTCATTCTTAAGGCGGGCAAAAGGAAAAATTTATTTTTGCCTTGTACAGAGGTCTCAGGACTCGATGAAGACGTCTACACTGCAAATATTTCATCAAATAATTTGCAAGAGTATAAACCGCATGGCGGAGAATCGCTCCTTTATAGCGCACTTATGGATAAACAAGTTGTGGACACCAATGGCGCAAGAATCCGGCGCGTAAACGACCTGCAACTCTTACAGGCACACCATGGACTGTATCTCGTTCATGTCGACGTCGGTTTTCGTGGTCTCATGCGGCGCGTGGGGCTCATCAAAACCATGGACAAAATATTGCAGGTGCTTTTTGATTATCAACTGCCTGATCAGCTTATTTCCTGGAAATTCGTGCAGCCATTATCCTCGCCCGATTTATTGCGCTTAAATATTGCGCACAACAGGCTCAGTCAAATCCACCCGGCAGATTTAGCTGACATTTTGGAAGATCTGGATATACGTCAACGGACAGCGGTTTTTCAGGCCCTGGACAAAGAAACAGCCGCAGAAACGCTTGAAGAAACTGATCCAAAAATTCAGGTGAGTTTGATTGCCGACCTCAACTCGGCTCAGGCGTCCGACATTATCGAAGAAATGTCGCTGAGCGAGGCTACTGATCTTTTGGCTGATTTGCCTAAAGCAAAAGCGGAAGGAATTTTAAAAGAAATGGAAAAGGATATTGCGGAGGATTTTAAAGAACTGCTCTCCCATCCCGAAAAAGAAGCAGGCGGCATGATGACCACTTCTTTCTTGAGTTTCCTGCCCAACGTAACCGTGCGCCAGGCAATGGAAACCATTCGCAAGGAAGGCGAAGATGTAGATCTGCTTTATTACGTGTATATTACGGACGAAGAAGAGCGTTTGCTGGGAGTCGTGACTTTACGTGACCTTTTGCTTGCCTCTCCAGACGCGGTTTTAACGGACATCATGGATACGAGGATAATTTCCGTAAAATTAGACGACAAAGATGAAACAATAGCGGATCATTTTGCCAAGTACGGCGTAACGGCCATACCTGTCGTTGATGATGCAGAAAAGCTGCAAGGGACGATCATGTTCAAGAACTTACTGGAAGTTGTTGCGCCTCATTTGGGTAAATAAAAAAC
>MGQF01000098.1:41346-41576 GCA_001797745.1 Deltaproteobacteria bacterium RBG_13_52_11 | reverse complement strand
CTCCATCCGGCAAAAATTCCTGCAAAACGGCTTATGGAAGCTGGGGCTGTTCTTTGCGCTTATCGGTCCCGGCATCATCACGTCCAATGTGGATAACGATGCCGGCGGCATAACGACGTACTCGTTGGCCGGGGCGAAATATGGATTGAGTTTGCTTTGGACGCTCATACCGATCCTGGCAGCACTTATCATCATTCAGGAAATGTGTGCCCGCATGGGCGTCGTTTCCG
>MGQF01000098.1:35831-40850 GCA_001797745.1 Deltaproteobacteria bacterium RBG_13_52_11 | reverse complement strand
CGTATACCATTTGTGAAGCGTTTGGCTGGGAATCCAGCCTCAATACTAAATTTGTCGAAGCGCCGCAATTTTACGGCCTGTATACGCTCACAATCTTTTTGGGCGCCGGTATTATCTTGCTTCCTAACATTCCTTTAATTTCGATCATGTTCTACTCGCAGGTCATCAACGGAATTTTGCTCCCCTTTGTTTTGATTTTTATGCTGCTTTTGATAAATGACCGGAAAATTATGGGGGATTATATTAATGGCAAAATTATGAACATCATTTCCTGGGCGACAGTAGCAGTGCTTATCTCCTTGTCTTTAGCCATGGTCTTGGCCGCCGTAACTAATTAAAGTTCTTCAATAATGATCCATACTATTCAAAAGAGTAAGGGGAGAAGGAAATAGCTGCTAAAGAAGGCTTCAGGGAAACCTCCGCGAAGTTTTCTCATTTTTCTTAACCCTCACATTCCTTTATGAGCTCCTCCAGGTGTCTCTTTTTTTTCCAGTCCCGCGTGTGCTCTAGGGCCTTTTTGAAGTGGAAAAGGGCGGTTTCCCGTTGTCCCTTCTCTTTAAAGTAGAGGCCGAAAGTCTCATGCGACAGATCTAAGGACCCCTTTTTATCATAGACCACACCGAGATTGTAATATATCTCCACCCTTCCAGGATCTAACTCCAACACCCGTTGGTAGAAAGAGACGGATTCATTCCATCGCCCCTTTTCCTCATTCCCTTGGGCCAGGTAATAGAGGATGGTGGTGTCGTGCGAAAAGGTATGTAAGGCATCTTGCAGGACATCGAGGGCCTTGTCTACCTCTTTTGCCTGGAAATAGGCTATACCGAGCTCGCGCACTATATATACATCCTTTGGTGAGGCCTTCAGGGCCTCAGATAAGTAGGATAGAGCCTCGTGGGTCCTCCCCACCATGACATAAGAACACCCCAGGCCGTAGAGGATGTTTACATCCCCCGGTTTTTCCCGCAACAGGGAAGAGAACTGGTTGATCCCTTCCGCCCCTCCCTTTTCCCTTAGGAAAAGCCGTATCTGGATCTTTTCCAAATCTCCGGCTTCACGGGGATGTGTTGTGAGGGATTTAGGGGTGGCCGTGAAGGTATCCGATAGGTAGGCAATCCGATCGTCGATTCCAGGATGGGTGGAGAGGTAGGTGGGGATATCGAGTGCGACAGACCGCTGCCAGCGATAGATCTTTTTGAGAAAGATCACCATGTCCTGAGAGTCGTAGCCGGCATCCGTCAGGTATTTGATCCCTTTCTGATCCGCCTCAACCTCGTTTTCCCTTGTATATTTGAGCATCAAGGATTGGGCCATGGCCATGGCACCGGACGTCAAGACAGCAGTGCTCTTGGCGTCTTTGGAGAGGAAGGCCCCGGCGATGATGGCCGCCAGGGTGACGAGGGAGAGGCGCCTTGCCCTCTCCATCGCTTTGTCGATATGCCTCAGCACGCTATGAGCGATCTCATGGCCGACGACCCCGGCAAATTCATCCTCTGT
Organism: Deltaproteobacteria bacterium RBG_13_52_11; assembly: GCA_001797745.1. GTDB lineage: Bacteria > Desulfobacterota > B13-G15 > B13-G15 > RBG-16-54-18 > RBG-13-52-11. Next base: position 39,353 of record MGQF01000098.1, on the reverse strand, counting down.
GTCCACAAACCTGATCAGTCCGCTGGTGATGAAGATATGACCTCCAGGAATGGCGAAGGCGTTCGGTTCCTGCTCTCTGACCACATAAAAGTGGTAGCGAAAGCGGTGATCCTGAGCCTCCTCTACGAGGCGTCTGCCGATCTCGTCCACATATTCCTTGATAAGAGGATCATTGACGATATCCACCTTTTGTTGGATCTCGCGGGCCAGCCTATCCCCAAGTTCCCTTTCCTCCTCCACGGTCATAGAGGCAATCCCCGATGTGGGAAGGAGGGCAAGGACGATGAAACAGAGGGTTCCAAGGGCGACGATAGATCTCATGGGATGGGATGAAAATGCCTGCACGCTCATGGATATCTACTCCTCATCTAGCTTGAAGAGTTTTTTCACCACGTCTACATATAACTCTCCTTCGGAGTTCCGGCCTGTCTTCTTCAGGAGGGTAATGGGGCCGTGGAGGATCTTTTTAACGATGGCCTCGGAGAGGGCCTCCATGGCCCTTCTTTCCTTTTCTGAGAGTTGGGGGAGGGCAGAGAGGGTCTTGTCTAACTCTTTTTCCCTCATTCCCTCCATCTTCTCTCGCAACGAGACGATAGTCGGTACCACCTCCAGGGACTGATACCAGCGGCAAAACTTCTCCACCTCAGTCGCGACGATCGCCTCTGCCCTGCGGGCCTCTTGCCGGCGATCTTTGATGTTTGCCTCCGCTACCTCCTGCAGGTCATCGATATCGTAAAGGTAGACATTATCAATAGTGTTTATCTGTGGATCGATGTCCCTCGGCACGGCGATATCGATGAAGAAGAGGGGACTATTCTTTCGCTTCCTAATTATTTCGGAGACCTCTTCCCTTCTCACGACAAAGTCCGGCGAACCAGTGGAGCTGATGACGATATCCGTCCGTAAAAGGGCATTGGGGAGTTCCGAGAAGGGGATCGCCTCCCCCTGAAATCGTTCGGCCAATTCCATGGCTCGTTCCCACGTTCGGTTGGTCACCAGGACCCTTTTTACACCCCCGCTGACCAGGTGTTGAGCAGCCAGTTCACACATCTCCCCCGCCCCGACGATCAAGACCTCTCTCCCCTCCAGATGGGCGAAAATCCTCTTTGCCAACTCTACAGCGACAAAGCTCACCGAAACTGCCCCGTTCCCGATGCTGGTCTCGGTCCGCACCCTCTTGGCCACGGAGAAGGCCTTATGGAACAGCTTGTTCAATAGGGTGCCAGTGCTCCTGGTGGCGTGGGCCGCCCGATAGGCCCCTTTGATTTGACCTAAAATCTGCGGCTCACCCACCACCATGGAGTCGAGGCTCGCGGCCACCCGGAAGATGTGTCTCACCAACTCCTCCCCCTGAAGGACATAGAGGGTATCCTCGAACTCTGATAGGGAAAGGTGATGCTGGTGGGCGAGGAAACTCTTAATCTCCTTGACACCCTTTTCTGGATCTCTCGTAGCCGCACATATCTCCACGCGATTACAGGTGGAGAGGATGAGCCCCTCGGCAAGGCTGGGGAGGTCTTGGAGCTCCTTCAGGTATCGATCCAGGTCTTCCTCCGGAAAGGAGATCCGCTCCCTGAGCTGCACAGGGGCCGTGCGGTGATTGAGTCCGACGAGAATAACCTCCCTCATGGATCACCTGAACCATTCGGAATAGGTATGGAGCCCTTCCTTCAGGAGATTGACCCCCAAAAAGGTGAACAAAACTGCTCCGAATCCCACAACGGCCATTACAGCCGCCTTCTTCCCTCTCCACTTCACCGCCAACCGCTGGTGCAGGAGGGCGGCGTAGAGCAGCCAGGTAATGAGGGACCAGGTCTCCTTAGGGTCCCAACTCCAGTATGACCCCCAGGCGTACTCGGCCCATACCGCGCCGGAGACAATCCCTATGGTGAGCAGGGGGAAACCGATGGTCAAGGCTCGATAATTGATTTCATCGAGGACCTCCAGCGAAGGGAGTCGCCCTGAAAAGGAACCTACGCGCTTGGATTTGACAAATCTCTCCTGGATGAGGTAGATCACCCCGGCACAGAAGGAGAGGGCGAAGATGGCGTCACCCAGAAAGGCAAAGGTGACGTGGATGGGGAGCCACCAACTCCTGAGGACAGGGGGGAGGGGGAGGATCTCCTTCGGCAGTACCGCGGCCCAGATGGCTAGCAGCAGGGCAAGGGGTGAGACAAAGGCCCCCAGTACCTCAACCTTATAGTGATGGCGCAACAGCAAGAAGAAGCCCACTACCATCCAGACAAAGAAGGAGAGGGATTCATGGAAGTTGATCACAGGGGTATGGCCCGCCTCGATATATCTCAGCACGAGGGTAAGACAGTGGGAGACAAACCCCACTCCCAGAAGATGCCTTCCTGACCAGGCAGCCCTCTCGTGGGAGGATACGAGATAGATGAGATAGGCGATGGTGCCGCTGAGATAGAAGAACAGGGTAATCTGAAAAAAGTGGGCATTCATCACTGCATCCCTTTGTTGTTTTCCCGTGTTTTCTTCGCTGATTGATGGAAGCTTACCTTTTTTATCCTAACATAGGATTGTCCGAAAAGGCTACCAGTTCTTGGTGAGGCGGTGAAAGCCCCAGTTCATGGGGAGGTAAAAGAGGGGGTGGATGCGAGGGGGCTTGATGATCCTTTGGAAGATGGACCTGCGGGAAAAAATTTCTTTCCAGATCCGCCGCATACCTCTCTCCAGTTCTTCCGCGCTCATCAGGAGAGGCTGGTAGACGGCGTTCAAGGAGTCGTATTTCTCCCAATCCCTGTGCAGGATCCTCCCCGCTCCTTCCAGACGCTCAAAGGACTCCGTGCCGGGATAGGGGGTCATGATAAAAGCCAGGGCCCAATCCAGTTGGTTCTCGAAGATGAAGTCTATGGTACTCTGGAATACCCCTGAATCGTCATCATCAAGCCCTACGATAAAGGTCCCCATGATCCCCATCCCATACCCGTGGATCTTTCTGATTGCCTCAGCATACTGAGAGGGCTTGTTGAACCCCTTCTTCATGCGCCTCAGGTTTGTGGTGGAGAGGGATTCGAAGCCGATGTTGACGGCGATGCAGCCGCTGTCGGCAAAGAGCTTCAGGAGTTTGTCGTCGGTGGCGATGGAGATTGGGGCATGCCCCCACCACAGGAAGTCAAAGTCCTTCAGCAGGGAGAGCAGCTCGATGGTAAATTTTCTGTCTGAGACTACGTTGTTATCGATGATGTACAAAAGCCTCCGCTTCAAAAAGTACGGGAGGTCTTTGCTTATCGCGGAGAGGAGCTTTTTGGCCCACGATGGCATGACCGGTCCTGGACCGAACATGACCTCAAGCTCCCTGGCGATGTCCAAAAGGGGGCGGGTTCGATATCGGTTGCCGAAGAAACGGGATACCTGACAAAAGTCACACCGGTGGGGACAGCCGCGGGTCGTCTCTAAGAGTTTCAAGGGGAAATAGAGGCGGTGATTTAAGAGTTCCCTTCTTGGCAGGGGGATTGTATCCCCCTGTACCCATCCATTGGATCGGTATATTTTTTGTAATCT
>MGQF01000098.1:33906-35825 GCA_001797745.1 Deltaproteobacteria bacterium RBG_13_52_11 | reverse complement strand
ACGGAAGTCCTTCAGGAGCTGGGGCCACGTGACCTCGGCCTCCCCGATTACCACCGCGTCCACATGTGCCAGGGCCTCCTGGGGCAGCACGCTGGCGTGGACACCCCCCATGACCACCGGCACCCCCCTCCTGCGGAATTCCTCCGCGATCTGGTAGGCCCTGGGGGCCACCGGGGTTTGGGCCGTTATCCCCACGAGGTCGACCTTCTCATCGAAGTTAATGGGCTCATAGGCCTCGTCGATAATCCGCACCTCTACCTCAGGGGGGGTCATGGCGGCCACATAGGGGAGGTTCAAAAAGCCGAGGCGGAAGAGGAAGGCCTCCTCCTTCTTCCTCTCCCGTTCCGGTGCAATGAGGAGGATTTTCATTGAGTTAATGATCTCCTGTTCACTTGGAAAAATATTTAACGCTCATTATATCGCGGGGCAGCAGGGGAGTTCAATGGGAAAAGGTATTATGTGAGAAGCCGCTCAAAGGGCTTTCAAACCCCTTGTAAACACCCTATAAAAGCCATTCGAAACCTATTTTTAGTCTGTTTCTTTGTTACTCTTTGGTGGGGAACTTGAAGAAATAAGATTCTCATCTAAGCCGTAAGGCTGCCCCCAGAGAGGGCCCATTATTTTTGTTTTACCTGCAGGGTCGAGATATTCACCTCATTGCCCTTTTTGATGCTGGAGTAATACCACTGATCTGTTCCCATTGAATATATAATTTTGCCAGTCCCCGAAACCGTAACTTGTTTCCCGCTAACTCTGGTCACGGAAAAGGTGTATCCGGTTCCCGGGCTGATGGATACACGATCTCCTTGTGGTGTGTAGATGATGCCGTTTATTGCATCTTGCCACTCACTAGGGTCAAGCCCGATATCGGTATATCTGGTCTTTGCCCCTGTTCGCGGATATTTTCCATTTTTTTCATAGAAATTTTCTACGGCGTCTATCATGCCTTTGCTTATTTCTCCAAAGCTAGATCCCAGGCTCGTGAGGGGTTTTGGTGTGGGCACAGGGGTAGGCACCGGTGTAGGTACAGGCGTAGGTGTAGGTTCAGGTACGGGCACTGGGGTCGGTACAGGAGTAGGCGTAGGGACAGACTCCGTTATGACTTTTGGCACATAATGCAAGGAGCATGCAATGATAGGGTATTGGGAACCAGCGACCGTCGCTGAAAGCAATACGTATTCCCCGCCCAAGGGGCAATTGAACCCACTACGCAGGTATCCCCCATCGATCAATTGCTGAAGACTGGTAAGCTCGGTATCAGGATGGCTTTGGTAATACTGGATGATGATATTCTGCGCCTCGCCCCTGTCTACAGAGCATTGCGCTGCGCGCGCCCTCTGGGCGTAATTAAGATACGAAGGAATAGCAATAGAGGCCAAGACGCCTGCAATGGTTACGACCAACATGAGCTCTATGAGGGTAAATCCCTTGTTGCTCTTTGCGTATCGTCTCATTTGCTGACCTCAGGCACAGGACGCCTTTTGCTTACCCGGATTTCCTTGAATCCATGAAGCGCGGGATTGGGACAGCTTACCCAGACGTCCTCCCCTATGCTTCTTATTTCATACGGCCTGTTGCTGAGCGGGCAGACCATATCTTTCCCAGGCGCCTTTCCCTCTTGAAGTAGTTTGGAGACGTGCCAGAGGTTTATAATGCACTGGTCGGCCTGTGCGTCGGTAGCATACGTGCCTTGTCTGAGGGGCCTATCTCCTTTAACGGCGGAAATTAACCGAGGGGTCTGAAACGCAATGATGGCAAGGCCGGCCAGGATGATGATCAATTGTGATACCAACCACACCTTGCTTTTTCTTTCCCTTTTTATCGGCAGTTTTTCCGGCGCCTCGGGAACATACTCCTCTGCCCGCTCGATCATACAACCGCTACAGTATTCAGCGCCTTTTTCATTCGCACTGAGCTGC
>MGQF01000098.1:26150-33820 GCA_001797745.1 Deltaproteobacteria bacterium RBG_13_52_11 | reverse complement strand
CAGATTAAATCGCTGTTTGCCCAATTGAAGGAGGGCGCTGACCCCATCTTCTGCAGGGGTTACGGTGTAGCCGTAATTTTCCAGGAAGCGGGTTACCAATTTCCGAGAATCGTGGTCGTCTTCAACCACAAGGATCGATATCCGATCCTTTATCTCCTTTTCCGCGACGGTTATGTGGGGATTTTCCTTTTGGGGGTCTTCCTTTTGGGGGTCTTCCTTTTGGGGGTCTTCCTTTTGGGGGTCTTCCTTTTGGGATTTCTTTTCCTCAAATGCCAATTCCTCCACCAGCACATGTTCGTAAACGTCCTTTGGAGCGAAAAGGAGCTTTTTTGCCTTTTCCACTGCATGGGTGCCAATAAGAAAATCTCCCCTGTCTCTGATAAAATTTCTTATCTCAGAGATAGGCACGCCTGAACGGACCATATCGGAGATTTCGTGATCAAATTTTATTATCTCATATATCCCTTCTCTGCCAAGGTAACCGGTGTTGTTGCACTTTGGACATCCGACAGGATGCGCAACCTGTGCGGGGATTTCGTCCGTAAATGGCGCAAGCATTGCTCTTTCTTCCGGTGAGATCTGCGCTATCTGCTTGCAATGGGGGCAGAGCTTTTTCAACAACCTCTGGGCAACAACGCCGATGATGGTGTCCGCCATTGTCCCCCGGTCAAGCCCCAGCCTCTCAAGGCGGAAGATGGCAGTGGTTGCATTGGACGTATGCAACGTCGTGACGGTCAGGTGGCCAGTGCTGGCAAAGTCTATCGACATCTTGGCAGAATAGGGATCTCTGACCTCTCCCAAGAATAATACGTCGGGGTCCTGTCTCACTGCTGATTTGAGGAGGGATTCAAAGGTGATCCCGGCCTTTTCGTTTACCTGCTGCTGATTGGCATAGGCTATATTATATTCTACGGGGTCTTCTACGGATATCAAGCTTCGCGTTTGACAGTCGATATGGGATAGGAAGCTGTAGATGGTAGTCGTCTTTCCTGACCCGGTGGGCCCGACGATCAGGATGACGCCATGGGTTCGATTGGCAAAATCAGCCATGGTATTAACTTGTTTATCCATCATGCCGAGTTCACTCAGGTCTTTTGGTTTGGCGCTCGGTTCCAGCAATCGAATAATGAGGCTTTCACCGTACGGTGTGGACGTGGTAGCCAACCTCAGCTTGAACGTCTTATTATTAATGGTTGCCGCAAAAGATCCGTCCTGCGGCTTCCTTCTTTCGGCCAAGTCAAGGCCACCGAGCACCTTGAGCCGGGAAATGAGCATAACGCCGGTGTTCTTCTTCAGGGCAAAAGAATCCTTCAAATCCCCGTCAACCCGGAAGCGGATGACGATCTCGGTCTCCTTGGGTTCAATGTGAATGTCGCTGGCCCTTTCAGCGACAGCTTTGTTGATCATAGTATTGGCAATATACACAACAGGGTGTTTTTTAATATCTGCCTCCGATATTTGCTCGACGGGCTCTTCGACGGGGAATTGCCTGGTGGGCCCTTCGATTTCTTGTACGCCCCCACCCATAACGACCTTTTTGGTCGGTGTCTCCTTCCCAAGGTCTGACTCATACTTAAATAATAATTCGATATGTTCAGGTTCGGTTACGGCGAGCTTAAGGGTTTTATCCTTTCCGGTTATTTTTTTCAAATTATCCAGGACTTCCAAGTTAAAAGGATTGCTCAGTGCAAAGGTGTTTCCTTCGGCTCCATCGCCCAGGGCCACGACAAGGTTTGCCTTGCAAAAAGGTATGGGGAGGATCCCCATTTTGACATCATACGGGTTGATTTGGGAGAAGTAGGGGAGCTTGAGAAAGTCAGCGATATATGTGGCCATATGGCTGTTGCTGATCCCCAGGTGACGGGCCATGGAATAGATATGGGAGGGGGGGGTAGCAGTGAATTGAGCCTTCTTCTCGGGATCAAGGGCTAACTGATCGAACAAGAATCGCTTGAATTGGGGGAAATCGGATGGTTCTATCCTGTCCCCGGACTGTGCACCCTCTTGTTGCAGTTCCTTCCATCGGGTATATGTTTTGATATGAGTACGGACCTTTTCAAGAAGGGTTTCCTTTTGGACGGGTTTTGCCAGGTAATCAACAGCGCCAACGGAGAAGGCCCTGGCCTTGTCCTGTTCTTCTCCCAAGGCGGTTATAAAGATGACGGGGATGTAGGCGGTCACGCTGTTTTTCTGCAGCCTTGAACATACTTCATAGCCATCCATCTCCGGCATCATGACATCGAGCAGAATAAGATCCGGTTTGACTTCACTCAGTGCGTCCAACCCCTTGCGGCCGCCCTCGGCAGCGATGACACTAAAGCCGCTGCTTGACAGAAACCGTTCCATCAGCCTCAGCTGATCTGGATTATCGTCAACGACCAAGATCAAGGGTTTTGAAGGTGTGTCCAACGTATCACCTCATTGCTTCCAATAGTTACTGGCCGGCATGCAGCAGGGTTGCGCTAAAAGCTGGCCGGTGCTTCCTGGTCCTCACTCGTAAACCACCTCAACACGGTCAAGGTACGCGGAGAGCTCTTTTACTAAGCTTTGGATCTCCGCGAAATTTTTTGCTATTGCAGCCTGCTCCAAGGATTTCCCTATGTCGGTAATGGCGTCAAACCCGTAGCTCCCCCCCGCACCCTTCATGCTGTGTCCGAGGAGCCGTATGGCATCAAAATCACCCTGCGCCAGGGCCTCACCCATGGTCTTTATATCCTTGTGCCTGTTCTCCAGGAAACCGGGTATGAGGTCTGCGATATCTGGGTCCACGTGGACGATGATCTTTCCATCTTGCTTTAGGGCGCTCTGTTGTGTCATGGTTTATCCTCCTCGGTCTCTATCTTTTCCAATTCTCGACCTTGTTTTATCAAGCACGGCAAAGAGGTAAGGCTTCACTCAACACCATGCGGTTTTGCAATCCACAATCCCTCATTCATTACTCCGCGCCCCCGTATATTTTTGGACGGCCTCCATCAGCGTTGCCCTCCTTATCGGCTTTGTCAGGTGATCCGTGCATCCTGCGTCAAGACTCTTTTGAGCATCTTCTTTCAGGGCATGGGCGGTCAAGGCAATGATGGGTGTTTGTTTTCTCCCCTGTTCCTGCTCCCACTTCCTGATTTCACGGGTGGCAGCATAACCGTCCATGATTGGCATCTGTACATCCATGAGCACCAGATCGTATTTCCCCGACTTGAACTTTTCAACGGCAATCGCGCCGTTTTCGGCTATGTCTATATGATCTGAAGACCTCTTGAAATAGGCCTGGATAATCAGACGATTGTCCGCGGAATCTTCGACAAGGAGGAGGTTCAGGGAGCGGATCGTGGTGAGGTCGACGGGTCTTGCCTCCGGGATCTTGCCAACAACAGGCTCGATTTTGCGCCCCATAATGTTAGCAATAGCAACCAGCAGTTCCGCCTTTTTCACGGGTTTTACCAAATAAAACGTTATATCAAATTCTTTGCAACGGGCACGATCTCCGCTCCTGTTATCTGACGTGAGCATCATAACGGCCGTGTGCTTGATGTTTCCCATGGTTTCTTTTATGTGTTTGGCCAGTTCGAATCCGTCCATGCCCGGCATACGCTGGTCGATTAATGCCAGTTGATATGGATGAGTAATCTTCATGGCACGCTTGAATTCTGCAAGTCCACGCTCGCCGCTGTCCGCCTCTGTTATAATGGCGCCTAATTTGGAGAGTGAATTTCGCAATATCATGCGATTCGTTTCGTTGTCATCAACAACAAGCACCCTCACCCCTTTCATATCCAGTGCAATCTTCTCTTCTATATGCCCTTTTGGTTCGGTCTGAATCGCAAACTGTACAGTAAAGGAAAAAGTACTCCCCTGACCAGGCTTGCTCTCCACCTGCATATGCCCGCCCATGAGTTCCACCAGTTGCTTTGAGATGGACAGGCCGAGTCCCGTCCCCCCATACTTGCGGGTGATCGATGAATCGGCCTGCGTAAAGGCGTCAAAGACCGTATCTATCTGTTCCGGAGCAATGCCGATACCGGAGTCGGTTATCGAAAATAATAGTTCAACGTTCCCGTTTTTTTGTCCATGGCTTTCGACCTGGATGAACACCTCACCTTTTTCGGTGAACTTGATGGCATTGCCGATAAGGTTTATCAGTATCTGGCGCAAACGCGTTGGATCCCCCACGAGTTCGGTCGGGACTTCCGGCATGCTATTATAAACCAGTTCCAGGCCTTTTTTATGGGCACGAAGGGCCATCACGTCACATATGGTTTCAATGATATCGTTAAGGTCAAAGTCGATGGTTTCGAGTTGAACGTGGCCGGCTTCCACCTTGGAAATATCAATGATGTTATTAATGATGTGTAAAAGATTTTCCCCGGCTGTCTGGAAGACCAGGACATATTGCTGCTGCTCAGGGGTTAACTGGGTTTCCAAGAGCAGATCGGCCATGCCGATAATGGCATTCATCGGCGTTCTGATCTCGTGGCTCATGCTCGCGAGAAATTCGGTCTTGGCGCGGTTGGCTGTTTCAGCTTCTACTTTGGCCCTGCGTAATTCCTCCTGTATCCGCTCGCGCTCGGTGATGTCCGTTAACATCACAATGGCCCGCCCATCAGCTAACTGGGCCGGTCTGAACTCTATCTCCCTAATTCCCCCATCCTTGCAAACGACACTAAACACCCTACTAATCATCCCCCCTGACCCACGGTCCTTTTCGCGAGCTTCAATAACCTTGTGCCGGTATTCCCTATCGGGATAGGCCTTGTGCATCCAATCTCTTCCGGTGGGGATATCCTCCAGGGTATAGCCCGTGATGGCGGTGAATGCGGGATTAACGTAGAGGTATTCCCCATTCCGATCGATCAACGCCACCCCATACATGGCATTCTGCAAGATGGTGGAAAAGGTCTCCCGCTCCTGCCGCAATAATTCCTCCGCTTGCTTGCGCTCGGTGATGTCATTGTAAATGACCAGGTTTCGGTTGGAGACGATTGCTCCCTGAATCGTCACATGGCGGATAGAACCATCTTTGCAGGTGGCGGTCATTTCCCGAGGGGCAAGCGATCTGCCCTCCTTGTGCGCCTCCATGAGCTCTTCCCCCCAGTTGGCGAACTTTTCACGCTGTACCGGATCATGATCGGCCTGGCACCGCCATGCGGCAATGGTTGGAATCTCTTCAAGGGTGTAGCCGAAGAGTTCGTGGTGCTTTCGGTTGATGTATTGGATGTTCCCTTGTTTGTCGGCCCAGGAAATAGCGATTGGCGAGGCATCCATGATGGTCTGAAGCTCTTTCTGGCTCTCCCGCAGTGCCTCTTCGGACTGCTGCTGCTCCTCAATGGCGCGTCGTTGACGGAGTATCTTCTCGACAGCGGCGGGGAGTATCTCAAGATACCCTGCCCCCACGTCCTTGACGATGTAATCCCCCGCACCGAGCTTCATGGCCTCCACCGCCACCTTCTCATCACCAGTGCCCGTGATCATAATAGTAGGCGGCAGAATACCCTTGGAATTTAAGATGCGTATTACTTCCAACCCATCGTAGACAGGAAGGTTCTGATCCACAAACATGAGATCATAGGAGTCGGCCTCAAACTTGGCTAGACCCTCCTCACCATCAAAGGCGATATCCACCACATATCCCGCCCGCTGCAGCTTTTTCTGCACGAGACGCGCGAGACCAGGATCGTCCTCGACGTAGAGAATGCGAATCGGCTCAGAATGAACCATACTCACCTGACGCTCCATCCGGTATCATGACAACCATTAAAAATAACCCAAGCTTGCGCATCGCCTCGGAGAATTGTTCATAGTCCACTGGTTTGGTGATGTAGACGTTGCAGCCGAGCTCATAGCATCGGGCTACCTCTCGGGAATCATCGGTGGTGGTGAGGATGACCACGGGGATGCGTTTGGTGCGCTCGTCTGTCTTCATACGTTCGAGTACCTGGTAACCGTCGAGCACCGGCAGATTGAGGTCAAGCAGCACCAGCAGGTGCGATGGGTGCTGTTTGTTGGTGTACTCCCCTTCACAGAACAGGTAGTCAAGGGCCTCCTGCCCATTGGTGGCGAAGGCGATCTCGTTTTTGACGTTGGCACGGCGCAGGTTCTTCTCGATCAAGCGCATGTGGCCTGGATCATCTTCCACCAAGAGAATGACTACATCTTGCATTTCCTGCATGGCGAACTCCTCGAACACGGTGTTGCAACATCACATTGAGAGCGTATGCCATAACCCACTTGGTAATGAGCATATTCTGTGCCAAAAAGGAGATCTCAAAAAATACCTGATATATCAGTGAGTTATGTAAATCAAGGGGGGAGCTAGGAGCGGAGGGGCGTTTATTATCCACAAAAGCGACGTTTTTTGTCACTGACGGAGCAAATCAAATTCGGTATCGTGAGTGAATAGGGGAATTGAGGGGTTCTTCACCGGGAGATGAGAAACCTCGATGAATAACCGTCACTACGAGATAGTCATATCAAAAATTTGCCCGGAAACGATAGCAGGGCTCAGGCCGGGGTATAACGTTGAAAGTTGTCCCGGCCCTTTCCCTTGGCGCGGTACATGGCAGTGTCAGCGTTCTTCACCAAGGTATCGGTATCGGCGCCGTCTTCGGGGAAGATGGCGATTCCTATGCTGGTGGTGATGTATAATGGGTTGTCATCAAAGACGAAGGGTTCTCGAAAGGCCTGTAGGACCTTGTGGGCGATGGTGGCTGCATAGTCTACCTGGTCCATTTCTGGTAATAACAGCAAGAATTCATCACCTCCTATGCGGGCGACGGTATCACTCCTGCGCAGCACCTCTGAGAGCCGACTGCCGACGGCACGAAGCATCTGATCTCCCATACTGTGCCCAAATGAATCGTTGACATCCTTGAAATGGTCCAGGTCGAGCATCATCACGGCGAGATTCTTTTGGGAACGCCGAGTCTGGGTGAGCGCCACAGTGAGCCGGTCAGTGAACAACGTGCGGTTGGGCAGGCCGGTGAGAACGTCGTGGGTGGCCATGTATTCGAGTTCTTCCTCTGCCCGTTTGCGCTCGGTGATATCCCTGCTGATGCAGATATAACCTGTTGTTGTTCCATCAGGTGCCCGTACTGGTGATGTAACAATTTCTGCCAGGAAGATTGTGCCATCCTTACGCATAAGATCCCATTCTTCCCGCAGGGAACCAACCCTCTCAACCAATGGATAGGTGGCCTTACCATAATTACGGAAACTTTCTTCTGATGGATGCATGATCCTGATCGATTTACCTTTAACCTCTTCTATTCGATAACCGAATAGATCAAGAAAGGCCTGATTACATGTGATGACGCTCCTCTCCCGGTCCAGCATCAAGATGGCATCAGTAGAACTCTCAACGAGGGTACGATATCGTTCCTCAGAATTTTTTAGGGTCGCCTCCACCTCTTTGCGTTCGGTGATGTCTATGGTGGCTACTTGGACAGCAGGCCGCCCCCGATACTCGATGAGGCTGGAAAACGCCTCCACCCAGCGTACTGATCCATCCTTTCTGATGACGCGATATTCATAGCGCTGTGGGACAGATTTGCCTTCAAGACGATTCCGGTAGTGTCCCCAGACGAACTCCTGATCCTCCGGATGCACCAGGTTCCTTACCTGTTTGGGTGGGAGGGCCAGCAGCTCTTCCACCGTGTAGCCCAACATCTCGGCGGAGGCGG
>MGQF01000098.1:16312-26106 GCA_001797745.1 Deltaproteobacteria bacterium RBG_13_52_11 | reverse complement strand
TGCAAGGAGTGTTCTACCACGGCATGATAAGCCTCCTCAGCTTTTTTGCGTTCGGTGATGTCGGTTAATATCACGATGGTCCGATCATCTTTGAGCACAGTGCCCCTGAAGTTTATCTCCTTCACACCCCCATCTTTGCAGACCACACTGAATGTCCTGTCAAAGGCCTTATGATCGAAGTCCCTCTTCCAGGCCTTCATGGTCTGCTCCCTGTAGTGTAGATCTGGATATGCCTTGCGAAACCACTCTTTTCCAGTAGGGGTATCTTTCAGGGTATAACCCGTGATGTTGGTAAATTCAGAATTCATGTAGAGATACCTTCCATCCTTGTCGATCAGGACCACTCCGTTGGGGGCCTCTTGGAGGATAGAGAAGAAAGATTCCCTTTCCTTGTTTAAGAGTTCTTCGGTTTGCTTGCGCGCGGTGAGATCTCTCATAACTACGATAACTCCCACCGCCTTCCCCTTTTTCCGTAAGAGAGCGCCGTAGATTTCACCAATCAGTTTTTCGCCTGTCTTTGTATGACCTTCAACTTCATAAGGGGGGGACTGATGACCAGCTACCGTTTTCGGAAATGCGGTGAGCATCTTTACCATGCTCTTGTATGTAAACATCTTTAGGAGTTTAAATCGTTTCCCAATAATATCTTTTTCGGTATACCCTGTGACTTCTATTATCCTCTTGTTCATTTTGATAATCTTACCCGTCATATCGAGCAGAACGATGCCGTCCCTGACATCGTTAAAAATCGCCTTCAACTCTTCTTCGGACTCCCGAAGCGCCTCCTCCACCCTCCTGAGTTCACGTTCAGATTGCTTCAGTTCGGCAATCCGTTGGCGCAGTGAAGCAACTTCTTTAAAAAGGCGTTCTCTCGTCTTTTCGGTATCTTTTACCCTGGGCATCTCACCTATTTCGTCCCTGTCAGTTCTTATGTGCGATCATTGGTACCTTAAGAAATACAACTGTTTTGCTTAAATTGTAGCATTTTTTGTGCCAAATCTAAGAACTTTAGGGAAAGCAAAAAACCTTTAAAATCAAAAGGTTATGGACATTGTTGATTAGCTGCCCGCATCTTACTCATTTTATTGACATTTTTTGTCAGTACTTTCCTTCACTTCCCACCTGGGAAAATTACAGGGTTTTATCTGTTCTCACTAAGGGAACGAGGTAAAACCATCAACGGAACTATCATCTCATTATCTTCCAATAGATCAAAAAAGTCTCATTGATTGTCTAAGGCACCCGTTGTTTTTTTAGACATTGACATGGTAACTACATACCTCTACAATGGCCTCAAATGGTTTTCGATCGGGGCGGCCATATCTCTTCGACGCTCCTCCCGATGGCCCGCGCCACGGCTTCTCGAAGTCTAAGACCCTTATTGACGCCGTGGATAGTATAGAACATGGCCGTGTGGCTGACCCCTTCTTTTCTTGCGAGTTGACGTATAGAGATACCTGCCTTAAGGAGTTCTATCTTAAGCTCTAAGGGGGACATCGTTCTCCCTTTGCTCATTAAATTTCAATAATGTCCATTATAATCAAATGAATACGAATTTGTCAAGTAAAAAAATCGTAAAAAGTGAAATAGGGAGCCGCGTAAAGCAGTCTCGCGACAAGGATACCCAAAAAGAATTTGCTAAAATACTTGGTTTTTCAGCAAGTTATTTATCTGAGGTGGAATCTGGTAAAACAAAGCCATCACTGGAATTGCTTTTAAAAATTTCGCAATTTACGAAATGCAACCTGCATTGGCTTCTAACGGGGGAAGGATCTATGCTTACTGAGCCCTCAGAATCGATGGTCAAGGAAGACTCAGCTTCTTATGGGGCGCTTGGTGATTTTACCTTTGTCCCCAAGGTTGCCCTTGAGGATGGGACAGGAATGGAAGTGAAAGACATTGAGGAAGGGGCGAGAGAAAAATATGCCTTTCGTCGTACATGGTTAAACTCGAAGGGTAACGTGGAAGACCTTGTCCTCATTGAAGTAAGGGGTGACAGTATGGATCCGACAATCACCGATGGCGACGCGGTCCTCATCGATTGTTCCAAAAAACAGGTGGTTGCTGGTAATACGTATGCCCTTCGTACCAAAAACGTCGTTATGGTAAAGCGTCTCCAGCCAATAGGAGATACCCGCATTAAGGTTATGAGCGATAATAAGCTCTATGATTCGTATGAAATAGACCTCGAAATGGGAGACATCGAGATCATCGGCCAAGTTATCTGGATCGGGAGAGAGTTGGTAAAATAGGTGAGAACCTCTCACTCCAGATAAACCGTGCTCGGTTTGAGAAATTGGATGCCGACACGGTAGAGGCCAGATGCAGTAGGTTGGATGTTTTTTATCTCACCCTTGAGGGAAGTGATTACCTCGCCCATGGCGAGTTCGAGCTCGATGAAGGCGCCAACAGGCAGCTTATCAGCCACCTCGAGGGTAGCCCCCTCCAGGTTCAATTCCAAAGTCCTTCCGAGGCCGTGGATAACCTCGTTTTCCTTTTCTGGATCTATATTGATAAAGTTTAAGGAATGCACCCGGATGGCTTTTCTCCGTTCTGGCTTCTCGTCCATGGTATCACCCAAAATTTATTGTACCCTTTTCTCCTTCCATAAGCAATGATTATTTGGGCTGTTTCCCGTGTTGAATGGACCTGCCGAACAGGAAGTTGGGTCTATTGCTCCTCTTCGGCAATCATGAAACCCGATGTGGTGACGTAGATATCGAAGGTCTTGGTCTCAGAAGGAAAGGTGAAGACCGTGTTGCCGTAAACCGCCTGCACAAAGGGGAGGCGTGCGCCATATTCGTACAGCCAGCGCCAGCGGGGGTCTTCTTCGTTGGCGACCAGACTATAGACCGTTGCAGGATTTTTCATCTCGTCATCGGCCCGAAGGTAACGTCCGCGCACGCGTGTCAGTTTGTACATGGTTCGCAGGCCTAAGAAATTGAGCCAGTCATCCCACTTGAGGACGTGTCCCTCGACGGTCCATTGCTGGCCGCGCAGATGATAGCAACTGATGAGGGCAATCGTCGGTGACTCACGCGTCACGAGCTCAAGGATCATCGCATCTTTTGTACCGGGCACCGGTGTACAGTGAATTGTGGCAGCGAGCTCGCGGTGTGTAAAGGCGGCGTAGGACTGTATAAAGGCGCCCAGGAACAACATGGCACTCGAGACAGAGATCAGCAGCAGGATTAAGAGTAGCCGCAAGGTACTGGCGATGACACCGACCCGGCGACCTACCGGCTTGCGCTGCAGACGGCGTATGATATGGTGCACTCGCTTGGTGATGAACAGCATAAGCATTACCAGGCCGGCGCACAGCAGCCCCAGCGCACTGTAGATGAGCATGGAGCCTGAAAAAGGAGGGTTAAACATGGCAGTGAGCCAGTCTTTTTATCATGAACTTCTTAATTTCTTGACCAAGGAGGCGACCCGTTTCCCTAACAAGGCAGCATTAAGAGAGGCGTCTCTATCGGGTGAGCCAGTGCACGATACACCATAGTGTCCGGTTGCATCGAGCGGGTCCCCGACGATGACCATGCCGTAGATCAAGAGGGCCTGGATAATGGAAATGAGCGTCGTCTCTTTACCCCCCGCTGGGTCACCGGAGGTGGCGAAGGCCGCGCCTATTTTGTCTTCCATCTTTTTGCGGACACCTACAAACCGGTCAAAGACCGCCTTCAGTTCAGCAGCCATCGTCCCGAAATAGACAGGAGACCCGGCGATAATGCCATCAGCGACCACAAAGTCATCCTTCGCAATATCGGCCACTGATTTCACAACACACGCGACACCCTCCACTTCCTCCACGCCTTTGGCTATTTCTTCAGCCAACTTTTTGGTATGTCCGGTCTTTGAGTAATACATGACGAGGACCTGCATTGCTTCCCTCCTTTTTTTGTCGCAACGATGATACATGCTCTAAGAACAAAGACGTGTGCAGATTTCATACTATACTGCCGAAGAACGCTCGATCTTCTCCGCACAGGGGATGCATGCCAGCTTGCCATGAATCTCCCTCGTCCGTGTTATCATCACGCCCTCCCCGCAGAACGAGCACATCACAGTTTTCATGATCCTCGCCGGCTCAGGCTCATCTATCTGCACCTCTTTCAAAGAGACAACCGTTCCTTCTGGTGCGGAGAGGAGCCAGGTGATGAACTGCTCCCTATCTTGTCTCATACCTGCGGGGACATAGCGGTCATTGAAGACGACTCGCACGCCTCTCTTGGACGTGCGATCGTACAGCGTATAGACATGCTTGCCGTAGTCTTTGAAGATGAGGTTCCCTTTCCCGAAGGTGCAGCCGGAGAGACACTGTAAGGCATCCACCCCGCAGGCGTTATTCTCAACAATCGCCACCAGCTCCTCATCTGCCGATCTCGACTCCGACAAAAACGCGAGCGCAGCCTTTGACATCCTATATCCGATTGCCAGCCCAGGGCAACTATGACCGTGGAAAGCAATTATGTCGTTAT
Organism: Deltaproteobacteria bacterium RBG_13_52_11; assembly: GCA_001797745.1. Lineage (GTDB taxonomy): Bacteria > Desulfobacterota > B13-G15 > B13-G15 > RBG-16-54-18 > RBG-13-52-11. The sequence goes on along the minus strand of MGQF01000098.1, from coordinate 21,628 downwards.
ATGTTGGGTCCATTTTTGACCTCTTGCTTCTGCATTCTAACTTTTTAATAGGTGGAGTTTTTTCTTGATATTGCTATTATAACACGTAAAGCAGGTAAAAATTCAGACCCGATACTCGTTAAGGAGACATTGATTTCCTCATAATAACTCTCCTGAGCAATCGAGAGGAGTCACCAACAACTTATCGTTTGCCTCTTTTATGCGCCTTCTTTTTTACGCTTGATTTCTTTTTCACGCGAGGCTTCCTTTTCATACCGGGCAATATGCCGATAACTGACCCGAGAATCGCGAGGATTAAGGAACCGATAAGGAAAAAGACTATATAGGCATTGCGAAAGGCCAGGGCTGCTTCATATTTTGCTTGATTCGTCTCAGCTCCAGCAGTGGACAATACAAAGATAACTCCTGTTGCGATATAGCTCACAATAAAAATGATCACAAACCACATGAGACCAAAGACGATCTTTTTTATCATGGCTTCTCCTTTCCCATCCTAATACGACCTAACGTTGAATTGAGGAACGTGCAAGCACATCAGCTTTTTTATACCTCTGATTTCAAGTGATAGATTGAGGAATAGGTACAATTACTCGATTCAACAATTCCCTATATCACCTGTTGTTTAGATGCCTCTCTATATTATTATCAGCCAAAGGGAGAAATGCCAAATATATCAAACCCCATAAGTTCGTGAAAAAGCAGATCGCGGCCCGTGCAAGGGCCTTACGGTGTTTTCTTTTTGCAAGAACATAAGCGAAACAGGCTGATATAAACCCAAATGTAAAGGTCGATATGATTGAAAACTCTTGGGGTACTTTGGAAAGGTCTGAATTGTAAAGTATATGCTTTAGATTTGTATTTTTAACAATCGCGACAAGAGCAATAAATAAAGCTACGAAAACTACGAATGTTTTTACCGCTGCCTTTTGGTAAGAATTCATACTAGATTGCTGCCCATCTTAGGATTTACACATGTATACAGCATCATAGTGCTGCACAACGGGATTTATAGTGGAATTATGAAATAAAATCAATAGGTTTGTCAAGAATAGTTGTGATAGTGAGATCAATGAATACTGAAACGGCGTTTCTAATGAGGATTATACCTTTTCCCCCATATACAGATTGACGATGCCACCGGTTAGTTGCCGGCGGCGGATCTGGGAGAAGCCTGCCAACTTCATCTCGGCCATCACATCATGTTCCTCAGCAAAGGCCATGATTGATGTATGCAGGTAGAGATAGACCTCCTTGTGGCCGGAGATGAGCCCCCCTGCCCAGGGGATGAAGCGCGAGAGGTACCACTGATACACATCCTCGAACACGGGAAGAGTAGGTCTGCCGAACTCCAGGATCACGACCCTCCCCCCCTTTTTGAGGACCCGGGACAACTCCCCGATCCCCGAGCAAGGGTCTGCCAGGTTCCTGACCCCGAAGCCGACAATGGCCCGGTCGAAGGTTTCGTCTCGAAAGGGGAGCCCTTCGACGTCACCGCCAATTGGGGTAATGGCAACACCGTGTGCCCTCTTGATACCCCTGCCGAGCATCACGAGAGAGAAATCGAGGGCCATCACCCGCGCCCCAGGCCATTGGCGCAGAATGCCCCTTCCCAGCCGCATGGTCCCGGCGCAGCAATCAAGCACCAATCCTTCCCCTGAGAAGCCCAGGGCCTTGATGGCCTCCCTCCTCCACCACGCATCCATGCCGAAGCTGAACAGGGTGTTCAGTTGGTCATAACGTTCCGCGATAGCGGCGAAGCTGCTACGGACGTATTCCCTCTTATCCATGAGAGGATTACGAGCCTTCAGCGATCCTCTTTCTCAGCTCCAGACACATCTGGGGGGCATCGATCTCGACAGGGCAGCGCACCTTGCACCTGCCGCAACTGAGGCACGAGTAGGTCAGGGGGGCGGCATCTGCGAGATCTCCGGTGACAAAGGCGGTCCAGATGGCGCCGATGCCGCCAAAGTACTTGTCGCCGAAATGGCCGGCGGTTACGGCGAAGAGGGGGCACTCGTAGAAACAGCCGCCGCAGCGCAGGCAAAAGAGGGCCTCCCGGAAGACAGTGTCTTGGGCGAGGCGACTGCGACCGGCATCGAGGAATATGACGTACATCTCTTTAGGGCCATGTGCCCCATAGGTGATGACCTTCTCAATGTCGCCGGTCTTGCTGGGGCCGGAGACGAGGTTGACGTAGGAGGGGACCGTATAGCCGGCGAACCGCCAGGTCACCTCCGCCACCTTGAAGGCATCCTCGATGGTCGGGACCACCTTCTCCATCCCCACCAGGGCGATGTAGACCGGCGGAGCGGAGGTGGAAAGGCGGATGTTGCCTTCGTTCTCTATCTGGAAGAGGGTGCCGGTATCCGCGGCTACGACATTGGCCCCGCTCATCCCGATATCGGCGCGGATGAACTTATCCCGCAGGATCCCCCGCACCGTTGCCACCTCAATCGCGATATCGGGGGGAACTTTCTTGCCGGTAACCCGGGAGAGCAGGTGGGCCACATCCTCTTTGGGGACGTGGATCGACGGGGCAGTGAGGTGCATGGGCTTGATCCCCAACAACTGGATGATATACTCTCCCAAATCGGTCTCATAGACCTCGTTCCCTCGCCCTTCAAGGTGCTCCCGGAGGTCTATCTCCTCCCCGGTCAGGCTTTTCCCCTTGACGATGAGCTTGCCTGTGCCCACGATCCCATCGATGATTTCCAGGGCCTCAGCAGGGGTGCGGGCTAAAAAGGCCTTGCCCTTGTTCTTTTGGATGGCCTCGCATGCCTGCCCTACCAGCTCCTCCATGCGGGGAATGGATTGCTCCTTGATCGCCCTGACCTCCTCGGCCAACTTTAAGGTGTGGGGGAATCGCTTGAGGGCCTCTTCGACATTCTTGCGGTAGCTCTCGATGGCCCGCTTCAAGGCCACGCTGATCTTTGGATCGCGGGCAGCCTCTTTTAACCTCTTTTTGTATGCCTTGAATTTTGACATTTCACCCCTCCGACATGGCGGTACGGACCAATTGGGCCATATCCATGACCTTTATACCCCGGGCCTTGAGCTTCTTGACCCCTTCCCTGAGCTGGATAAGGCACCCCGGGCAGGAGGTGACGATGATCGAGGCACTGGTCTCCAAAAGTTCGCGCACCCTGTTGGCAGCCATGATATGGCTTATCTCAGGGAAGATCACCTCGAAACCCCCTCCCCCGCCGCAGCAGGTGGACCACTCCTCCTTGTTCCGTTCTACCTCGGCGAACGTGACCCCCTCGATGGAGCGCAGGATCTGGCGGGGTTCCTCAGTCAGGCCGAGGTACCTGGAAAGGACGCACGGATCGTGGTAGGTGACGGTGACCTCGTGGGGGAGGCGGAATTTTTTCCCTTTTTTTATCGCCTCCCAGACCACCTCCACAAAGTGGCTGACCTCCACCTGCCACCCCGTGAGAAAACGGGGGAAGAGCTCGCGCAGGGCATAGGTGCAGGAAGGGACCATCCCGATGATCCTCGTAATCCCCTTTTCCTTTAATAACGCCTGTGTTTTTGCACTCTGTGCGGCGAACTCCTCCTGGAAGCCCGCGTAGTAGAGGGGGGCAGCACAACAGGGCTCCTCTTCCGCGAGATAGCCGAAATCGATATCCATCCCCTTGAGCACCTCGACGGCGCTGCGCAGGGGGGCGCTGTGAGGGCGGAAACGGTGTGCAAGTCGGCCGTAGAACTCTCCCACGTTTATCCCCCGTTTGTTGAGGAATGAGGTCAACCCCAGGGTCCGCTCCCAGGCAAGGCCCCTCTTGTCCAGGGCCCTCACCACTGAGAGGGTTGCCTCGGCCTCCCCCAAGAACTGATACCCGCACCCTGCGAAGAACAGCACCTCCCCGTGTTGAGGGATTTGCAGCCCCTTGGCCCACCCGGCCTTGGAGGAGGCGCCGAAGATGTTCCCTTTAGTAAGGATGTTGTCGCGGAACAGGAGCAGCCCCTCAGGGACAAACCGTTCCTCTCGTCCGGGTCGTATGGGCACAATAAACCCCTTTCACCTGTTTTTTCAACAAGACATATAACGTTCAGGGCAGGGAGGAGTCAAGCCTTTTTCCTACTCCTACCTTCACCCAAGTAGAGGGCCTTGAGCTCCGGGCTCTCCCTCATGTCCGCAGCAGCCCTTTCCTTTGAGGTAGGCGATGGGGAAGCCGCCCACGCCAAGACCCAGAGGACCCAACAGTGGGGACGGAGTAGTGGGTGATGAGAATGGCGATAGAGGGAATGGTTCGCCTACTGGGCCGCAGTCATCAACGCTTCGGGTAATGCCTCGCCCCGCTCTACCAGATAGTCTTTATACTCCTGGTAGTTGGGCTGCACCCACATCGGCGTTCCAAAGATCTCATGCATCATGATATTGAGGGCTACCTGGGTGATGTAATAGCGGTGGTGACGTCTCAGGATTGGATTGGGAGAGAACAGCTTCAACAACTCCAGCGGCCGCCAATAGTAGCGCCGCATGGTATCTTTATAAATGAGGTTCACCTGCTCGAGGTGATCCGCCTCTTTGGTCGCCATCACCGCGTGCAGATAGTCGAAATTACGGTAGTCCCAGTCCTCGATCCTCCCCAATGCCTTCATGCTGGTAAAAAAGGGGGTTCCGGGAAGGGGGGTGATCAGGTTGAGACCGAAGTGATCCACATATTTCCCGAAGAATTTTAAAAAGGCCGTGCGATCTTCTTCCGTCTCATCCCAGTGACCGATGAGCAGGGTCGCCATGACCATCAGCCCATGTTCCTTAAGGAGCTTCATGGCCTTTCGGGACTGTTCTGCTGACTGGCGCTTTCGGATGTCTTTGAGCACAGAGTCCGCATGATATTCAAGCCCCATCATAAACTGATAGACACCCGCCTCTCTATAACCATCCAAAAGGTCTTCGTCCCTGATCACCAGATCAGCCCTGGATTGCAGCCAAAAGCGCTGATGCGTCTTGCGCTTGAGCATCTCCTCAATGAAGCCGATGCCTTGCTCCTTCTTGACGTTGAAGGTATTGTCGCCGACGTAGAAAATATTCCGGTTGTATTTCTCTTTCAGGAGTTCAAGCTCATCGGCGATGCGCTTCGGGCTCCGATTCCTCCAGGTCTGTTTATAAAAAGCCGATTCCGAACAGAAGGTGCAGTCCCAGGTACATCCCCGGGAAAAATTGACCACCAACCCCCGCCGCCCTTCGGAAGGAAGCTCCACAAAGGGGTGCTCCATCTTGGCGAGGTGGTAGGCGGGCATCGGCAGGGTATCAAGATCCTCGATAAAGGGACGATCTCCGGTATAGACGAATTTCCCTTGTTCATTGAGACA
>MGQF01000098.1:0-16250 GCA_001797745.1 Deltaproteobacteria bacterium RBG_13_52_11 | reverse complement strand
GCGTCACCTCCCCCTCGCCGACGCAGATATAATCGATAGCCGGACAATCCCTGAGCGTTTCCTCCGCCGTAAAGGAAGGATGCTCTCCGCCCATAATGACGATGGTGTGCGGGCTCGCAGCCTTAATAAGATTGGCGGCGTTCATCCCGTCATAGATAAAGGCCGTGCAGATCACGGAGATGCCGACTACCTCCGGTTTTTCCCTGCGGATCTTTTCCTCCAGATCGCCCCACGGGTTTTTATTGAGCGTACAATCCATATACTCGATATCGAATCCTTCTCGCTCCACATAGGCCAGGAGTTGCAGACATCCCGGCGAGGGCGTCCACGCCCTCAGAATAGTCCAAATTTTATGGGGTGGGTCGATTAACAAAAACCTCATCCTGTTCTCATCTCCTTAGGACTCAATGCCTTGTTCTTTATTGAAGCGCCACGTAACTAATTTTTTGAGCAGGAACTTGATAACAGGGATACGGAACATGAGGTGGGCTTTTGGAATGTCAAAAATCTCCCCTGAGATGAGCTTGCTGGAAAAATCCTTGACTCTTTGGGCAGCCTTCTTGAGCTCCTGTCCGTTCACAATGGCAACCTTTTTAAAAACCCCTTCACAATAACGACACTGCGCACAAGAGGTCTGATTGCAATCCTTTGCCTTAAAATGTTCAAGAAAGCCCTGCAACTTATTATTATCAAGGTGAATGAGGTCTCGGACCTCTAAATCGAAGACCTTCCCTAATTCAGAAACCTTCATGATGTTGACGTGTTCGGGTTTGATAAAGTACTCCAGATGAACAGGGGTGAATGCACCCTTCCGGGGGAGGGTGAAGAGATCCAAGAGGTTCCCTTCGTAACGCCGGTTTTCATATGCCCGTACATGTTCGAGCAACAGGGGGGTCCGTTTAAACCGTTCCGTGATTTTGAAATGGTCGTACCCCAGTTCCTCATACGCGGCAACATCCTCGGGCCTGATCCACGGTGATTTCAGAAGCTCCACAGGGTCCATCAATTTTCTATAGAGGCACAGATACCCTGGATACTGGAGGTAACAGTAATCATCCTCCCCTTCCCGGGAGGCGTGGCCATCATGGTTGACATGTTCGTAATTATACGGGCACTGCCAGAGACAGATGTTGTTCAGGATCAGCTCTACGTTGCACCGCACCGCCTTTCTGATCGCCGCTAAGGTTTTGAACTCCCGGTTGATGTGCTCATCGATGATGATCTCCTCAACGCCCATATCCTCATACTGCAGGGCCTTGCGCACGGTATTGACCCGGGCCGTGGTGGAAACCTTGACCTTGAGGCGGGGAAAACGTTCCCGGATGAGATCAATGAGGTACGGCATACCGACGGTGACTGCATCGGCGCCGGATTGGTCAATCCATGTCAAAAGTTCCACCAGCTGTCCGTAACCCTTTTTGGAATATTGGAGGTTTCCCAGACAAGGGGCGTTCAGCAGGTAGCTGAACTCCATACCCCTCGCGTGGCAGGCCTGGATATAGTGTTCCACGTCGCGGCGACTCACCTGCGGCAAGACAAACCCCGGCCGCGCCCCCCCCACAACGTCGAAGGGGAGCTTGCCAAAGAGGGCATCCACCGACGTCCCCTTTACGGCGTCCAGAAAGGAAATGTCCCAATTAGCTCCTACCCGAAGTTTCATACTATCGTTACTGTAACAATCGGCATGCCATTTTGCAAGAGATGCCGCGCACCAGCACCATATATTTTAAACTATCCAATCCCATTGACGCACAAGGTTGTCAGTGCTATGGTTCTTTCTGCCATGATAGCTCCCCGGCCTTGCCATACGTATTACTACGGGGGACTCCCCATTAAAGGATCCAGGCGGAAGGGCCGCTTATGGGTCGAGGGCAATTTATTATTCTTTACGGTACCCAAGGGAAAGGGCGGTGAAGAGATCGATTTAAAAATACCCTTTCCTAACATAGAGAAGATCGCCCTCACCAGAGACAATTATTATGGATCGGACACCGTCCTTTTTAACCTCAGCTTCCGTGACCAGCAGGGAAAATCCTTCACCCTCAGGTTTGCCCCCATTATCATCATTCCCCGGCGGAGGATTGCTCTCCAGCAACAATGGTTTGACTTCTTGACGCAGGCCATAAACGCGCCGGCAAAGGCCGCTCACCTTTCTACGCGATAATCGTGAAACTGCTAGTGCTTTACCTGCTACCCCCAGCAGAGCGCCTGTACCTCCTGACTCTCCAGGAGGACTGATGAGGGGCCCCCTTTGATCAGACGGCCATTGCGGAGGATATATCCCCGGTGGGCGATCGCCAATGATAATTGAATCTCTTGTTCAACAATGAAAAGGGTCAGCCCCCGCCTGTTCATCTCCTGAAAGGCGGCAAAAATCTCATCAATATAACGAGGGGCAAGCCCGGAGGAGGGCTCATCCAACATCAGGAGTCGGGGACGCCCCATCAGCGCCCTGCCGATGGCCAACATCTGCTGTTCGCCGCCGCTCAGAGTGCCCGCCCGCTGCTGGCCCCTTTCCTTCAGGATAGGAAACATTTCATATAGCCATGCCAAGTCTTCCTTTACCGCTTCTCTCATCCCCCTCCTGATATACGCCCCCATGATGAGGTTATCGAAGACGGTGAGCGTGGGGAAGATATGGCGCCCCTGGGGGACATGCCCGATCCCGCTTGCTACGATCTTGTGGGGATCGCGGTTGGTGATATCCTCCCCCTGAAAAAAGATCCGCCCTTCGGTTGTCTCCAAGATCCCGGACAAGGTGAGCAACAGCGTGGTCTTTCCTGCCTTGTTAGGACCAATGAGGGCAACTATTTCCCCTTCTTTGATCTCCAGGGAGATTTCGTTGAGCGCAATGAATGGTCCATAATGGACAATCAGTTTTTTTATCCTAAGCATCAACCCCTCCGCCCTTCAGGTATGCCTTGATGACGCGGGGATCTTTTTTCACTGCCTCAGGAGTACCTTCAGCGATGAGTTCACCATTGTGGAGCACCGCTACCTCATCCGCTATCTCCATGACCATTCCCAGGTGATGTTCCACTACCAAGATGGTAATTCCTTTTTCTCTGAGTTGGCATACCTTTTCTGAAAGTTTTTTTACCTCGGCAGGGGTCAGCCCGGCAGCCGGCTCATCCAGCAGCAGGAGCTTTGGCTGCATGGCCAGGGCCCTCCCCAACTCAAGCATTTTCTGTTGACCAAAAGAGAGTTGAGAGGCAGGCCATTTCCACCTGCCCAGGAGACCAAGGGATTCTAAGATCTCCTTGGCCTCCGGCAAAGCGCCTTTTTCTCCTTTGTGTATCCAGGGGAGCCACAACCCACAGGAAAAAAAATCTCCCGGTAACCTTGTGTGCATCCCCGCCAATATATTTTCAACCACGGTCATGTTTCCCCACGTCTGGAGTGCCTGAAAGGTCCTCCCCACTCCCAAGGCGGCGATCTCATAAGGTTCTTTCCCGGTAATGTCCACCTCTCCGAAGGAGATCGTTCCCGAGGTGGGTCTTTCCAGCCCGCTGATCAGGTGACAAAGGGTGGTCTTGCCCGCCCCATTAGGACCAATCAACCCCTTAATGGTCCCTTGGCGCACGGCGAGCGAAACCCGGTTCAGGGCAAGAACGCCGTCGTAGCTCTTGCTTATCTTATCTACCGCGAGAAGCGACATCACCTCTCGACCCTTTCCCTCCTCCTCTTTCTCCCCCAGTAGCTAATGAGATAGATCAACCGGGCATTCAGACGGGTCCCGACACCGTCGGGGAAGAAGATGAGCAGGAGAATCAAAATCACGCCAAAGATGGGAAGACTGTATTCCTGGTATCCTCCGAGGACATCCGTGAGCCAGGTGAGGAAGACCGCCGAGAAGATGGGGCCATACAGGGTGCCCATACCCCCCATGATAACCATCATGACGATGAGAACAGACAATCCCAAGCCGAAGGCACCAGGGCTGGCCGTGGACATGACGCCGGCGAACAGGCTCCCGGCAAAGCCGGCGAAGGCGGCGCTGATCACAAAGACCCCTACCTTGACCCGAACCACATTGATGCCGACGCTGGCAGCAGCATCTTCACTCGCCGCAACAGCCAACAGGGCCCTGCCCATCTTTGATCGAACCAGGTTTTTCGCAAAGAGGACTAACCCGATGAGGACCCCCCAGACCAGATAGTATTGTTTAAGATAGGTGTCGAACGTGAACCCGGCCAGGGAGAACCAGGGGACGCCGAAGATCCCGCTGACCCCGCCCGTGAGACTCCTTGATTCCCTGACGATGACCAAGAAGATCTCCCCAAACCCGAGCGTGGCCAAGGCCAAGAAGTACCCCTTGAGTTTGAGGATGGGTTTGCCAATGAGATAGGCAAAGGCGGCAGCCGCAACAGCTGAGGCCCAGAAGGCCCCCAAGGGGGGAACCCCATAGCGGGTGGTGAGGATGGCGGTTGTATAGGCCCCGATCCCGAAAAAGGCGGCATGCCCCAGCGAGATCTGCCCGGCATACCCCAGAAAGAGACTCAACCCCAGGGACAAAATGGCATAAATCCCCGCCAGGACCATCAGGAAGAGGGAATCAGGCCAGATCACCGGGAGCAGCATCAGGGCGCCGAGATACAAGAAATCCCTCTTTTTAATAAATTCCCTTCTATAGGGCAGGTGAGGATCAGGCAAGATCAAAGAAATCAACCATAGCCCCGCCGTATACAAGAGGTCCCTCTTTCTAAACTCACGCTGATGCTCTTTTACCATCGGCGACTATCGATGAAGGGTGAACCCAGGATTCCTTTGGGCCTAAAATAGAGGATCAACAACAGAACCGCAAAGGCCACTCCATCCTTGTAACCAGAAGGGATGAAGGCGACACTTAAGGATTCCACAATACCCAAGGCAAAACCACCAAGGATTGCACCGCTGTTTTTCCCCCAACCGCCCAAGACCGCGGCGATAAAACCCTTTAATCCCAGCAGCGTCCCCGCACTATAGCTTGTATAAAAGAGCGGGGTGACAAGAACCCCGGCAATGGACCCCATCGCCGCGCTCACCCCGAAGGCAAAAAAGACCATGAGGTTTCTCGAAATCCCCACGAGATCAGCACCCAGCGGATCAGTTGAACTTGCCTCCATGGCCTTGCCCAAGAGGGTCCGGTGCGAGAGGAAATGGAGCGACAGAAGCAGGCAGACGGTGGCTCCGAGGACCCAAAGGCTCTGGGGGACGATGAGAACGCCTCCTATCTCCAAGGGTTGCTCGCCGGAAAAGGAGGTGAGGGTCTTGGGTAATGTCCCGAAAAGCAGCGCGCTGGTGTTGCTGAGGACAATGGATGCACCCAGGGTGGCCATGATGAGAATAAGGGTAGAGGCCTTCCGCAAGGGATAGATGACGAGCACATGGAGGAGGAAACCGATGATGACGACAACAATCACAGCCATCAGGGCCGCGAGAGGGTAGGAGAGCCCGGCTCCTTTGATAAAGAAGAAGGTGATCACCCCCCCTAACATGACGAACTCCCCCTGGGCAAAGTTTATGATCTGGGAGGCCTTGACAATGGTAACAAATCCCAGGGCAACCAGGGCATAGATGGCCCCCATGGTGATGCCTGAGATGAGCAGTTGGGGTATGAGGCCCCACGGATCCATAAAATCTCCCTCGATTCTCCCTGAGTATAAAAAGGGGTGGAGCCGATGTTTCACACCCCCCTGTAATCTTACCGGATATCCTTTCCGGGCCTTAACCCCTATGAATCAACGTTATATATCTTAATGGCAAAGGGTATCTCACACTCCTCAGTTCCTTGGTCTCAAACCCTCCGGGAGGGTAGAGGTGGAGAGCCACCTCTTCACGTACCCCTCACTTGGGTTGTACGTAATCTTCATGTCTAGTGTGCAACCATTTAGAGAACTGGAAATTACATTATTAAATGTAAACCTATAGGTAATATCATCTTTGCTCGCCCTCGCGAGGCAGCTAAACGTTCCATAGCTCTGCGACAAGGCCACAAGGTCACGTATCGGGAAGTCTTGCGCCGGGAACTGACCCGTGGCGGCATGGTACTCGCATGCCGACTGTGCCAAGGCCTCAAAGCCAGTGGTCACTTCACTGACCTTCGCTCTGACCGTATCATCCATATCGGCCGGGATGGCTATAGCTGCTTGGATGACCGTAACAGCTATCACGCCGATCAAAATCAAAGCGCTTTTCATCGCAATACTCCTTTCCCAGAATTTTGGAGGAGTAGGTGCCGTGCAAATATCACGGTTACCAGTTGCCCTTCGCTCTTTTTAAAAGGGGGTGAGCGGAATAAGTTCTCCTCTCACCCCCTAATCTACCTCGTATGATGTTTACCTTCAACCCCTATTTAGTACCGACGAAGGTGATGCGTTTGAACTTCCCCCCTTCAATCCTGATGAAGACCATATCCTTTTTACTCAGGCCATCGTGGTCCGTGGGGCTGTAGTTATAAATGCCATGGCACGCCTTAAACCCCTTGGTGTTCTCCAAGGCATCCCTGAATTGAGCCCTGGTGACCTTCCCTTCACATCTCTTTAAAGCATCATAGACAAGCCATGTTGCATCGTGGGCATGGCCGGCTATCTGATCAAGCCCCTGCCCATAGCGAGCCTGCATCCGCTTGTCGAAATCGATGACGATGGGCTGTACCGGGTCGTCTTTATCGAGTTGATAGGGAACCACGGGTTTCCCGGCCGCGAACTCCACCCCTTCCATTGCCGCTCCCCCAAGGGCAATGATAAAGCCGAAGCCGAAGGCATGGGTCCCAAGGACCGGGGTTTTAATGCCCAGGGCCCGCAGATTCTTGACGATGATGGGCCCGGGAGGGCCGCCGGTGCATGCATAGAAGGCATCCACCTTTTCCTTCTCGATGATCGGCTTTAGTTTGATGAGTTGTGGGGTCATGTCGATGTCAGTAGGGTTGTGGGTCTCTTGGGAGACGATGACCTTGATTCCCTTTTCCTCACCGAATTGCTTGAAATACTTGGCCAGGCTCAAGGCCAGGGGCCAATTGCCTGGGAAGACCAGGATCTTCTTATACCCCCGGGCCAGGCACAGATCCACCAATTTTTGCGAGACGACGATGTCGCTCTGGGCGATGTTGAAGGACCACCGCTGCTTTAAGCCCCGCACCATGGGGTTGGAGGGGCAGAAGATGATGTTGGTGATCTGTTCCCGCTCGGCGATGGCCCTGGTAGTGGCCTGGAGGGGATCCTCAAAGGGCCCCACGACTGCCAGGATATCCTTTGCACGGGTGAACTTGTTCATGATGGCTGCGGCCCTGCCCTGTTCGAAGCCGTTGTCCTCGATGACAAGTTCCAGGGGATGCCCATCAACGCCGCCCTGGGCGTTGATCCGCTCCACCTCCATCGCCATGGCCATTTTGACGGTCTTGGTTATCTCCGCCCACGGACCGGTCAGCTCAAGGTTGACCCCGATCTTGTAGGGGGCCTTTGCCGCCGCAGAGGCAAACAACGGCCACGCGAGGATAAAGCAGAGAACAAACAAAATGGTTACTACTCCAAACTTACTGAATGCCTTCATAATGATACCTCCTTTTTTATGTTATACCCTAAACGCACATACTATCTCAAGACCCACGCAAAGATGGTGCAGTCTCATCTTTGCATGTTTCCCTTCGTTTTAGCCTGTCCATAAAAGCGAGAAAATTGCAGAACAAGCGCCCGGTCCATGCTGGGCCGGACTCTCTTGCTTTGGGGCTTAGAAAGCAGAAATGCCTGCATTTTATCTTTTGCAGGGCTCGTTCAAAACCCGCGATATCCTGAACCCCATTAGTGCCGGGGAAATAGTTGGGGATGTAGTAGCCCAAGGATGAATAGGTCTGATTATACTTCGAACTATGCGCGCGGTAAAAATCCTTGAAGTTCTGTCTATCATGGATAATACCATACTTTTGCGGATCCATATGCCAGGGGGACCCCGGTTCCATCTCTATGGACAGTACCCTGATACAACGGACGTTCTTGAATCTTTTCTTGATGAAATTTTTGAGTCTAATCGTCTGCCTTAAATCATCAGGGGTCTCGCCGGGAATACCATAGGTAAAAAAGACTTCCGTACTGACCTGTAACTCCTTCAGATAACGCAAGCAATCTAACAGTTCTTCATTTGCATAAAAGCTGTGTTTGTGGACCTTCCGTAGCCTTTCCGATCCGGTGTCCGGAGAAATGCACAAAAAAGATTCCTTATGGGGGAACGTGGCATGGAACGCGTCCATGAACGGCCGCGTGGGGAGACCGTGGCACTCGAAGACCATTTCGCAGGTTATGTTATTCTCTTTTATTTTGGTAAAGAGATCTATAAAAAATTCCTGTCTATCCGGATAGGGATCGAAGACCACGTACATCGTCTCGTAGCCATAGGACAATGCCTCTTTGATGGACTCCAGTATCTTATCAAGTGACCTATAGATGGGCGTGGTGCGTTTGGTGATGAATCGCTGGGAGAGGGCGCTGCCGGCGCACCAGGTGCACGTCATGGGACATCCCCTCCCGATAGTCAACGGGAATGTCTTGGAGCCGATGGAAAGGTGGTGGAAATTCTGCTCCTTGGAAAAACTCTTTTTCCACATAAAGGGGTGTCCGAAGTAATTAACATAGGTCTCGTGGTTCTTGAGGAGCGCGAGGTTGGCAAAACGCAATGCGTTGAGATCCGCTTCCGTAGCGCAATAAAAGCCTTCGTTCTCCATGATCCTGCCATCCGTGCGCCAGGTCAGGTTCGGGACCCGGTGTAAGTCGCGCTTCTGTTTCGTCACCTGTTCGACCAATCGCAGCAGGGGTTCTTCCGCATCTCCCCGGATAACGGCGTCAAGGCACGGGAAGTCTTCGAGGATCTCCCTGTGGTAATAGCTTGCGGTAAATCCCCCCGCGCAGATAAAGATATCGGGATACCGGGCCTTGATCGCCTCAGCGACCTTGATAACGTCATAGGCCTGATAGTGCCAATGGAGGGAGAGCGCGACGACGTCAGGTCGGGCCTTCCCGACATAATCGATGAGATCGAATGCGTGATCTTCAATCCATTCAATGCCCAGGTGCACGATTTGTGACGAATAGCCGTGCTGCACAAGATTATCAGCTAAGGCGAAGATGCCCATGGGCAAGTAATTAATCCATATAAAATCACCGAGCGGTTTATACCAATTATCAAATTTGGGGGTATGTACGAGCAAACAATTAAGGTGTTTCTTGGCCATAGTTTTTCCCTCCGGCATTTATGATCTCACTGAGGACGATCTTGTTGCGGGCTCACCATATCCTCATGCCTTTTCTGCTGCAGGGACGTGCTGCCATAGTCCCATCTGTTCGAGGGCCTGCCGCAGAGGCTCGCGGGTCGGCTCGGGGGTGCCGAGCCAGAAGGCATGCACAATGGCTTCAGTGCCGATTGTCGCATCCGTTTCCGGGCCTTTGTGCTGTCCCGCGATCTGCGCGGCGCCGTTGATGGTCTTCACCCGCGCGATATCCGCCAAGGGCGGCGGCACAAAGACCATCAGACTGTCGAGTGCAGAAGCCGCTTCCGGGCTCATCTGGATATGGCTCACATCCGGGAGCACGTTTTCCGCGAGCGTCCGGCGTTCGATGATGGCCTCGATAAAGCGGTCGAACCGCTTGAGAATCGCTTGGCGTTTTTCCTCATCCACCTGCACCGTTTTTTCCGCCCAGCGTTTGCAGTACCCGCATTCCTCGCAAGAACTGTGATAGCAATCATGCGTCTTGAAGTGCTTCGCAAAACCGTCAAGGGCGCGATTATCTATCTGCATCACATCGGAGAAGGAATAGCCGAAGATGTCGGCCATCTCGAGCATCAAGTCGATATTGACCAGATCGGGCTTAATGAGGTATTCCAGATTCGGCGGATTGTAGGCATTACGGCGGGGAAGGGTCAACAACTCAACGAAGTTGCCGTCAAAACGCCGATCCTCATAGGCACGAACCACCTGCATCAGGGTCTCGGTGTTGCGGAATCGTTCGAGGAGCTTGAGGGAATCAATCCCGATTTCCTCGTAGTCGCCGACATCCTCCGGACGCACCCAGCGCGCCTTGATGAGTTCGTCGGGCTGCCCCAGTTTCAACCGCTGGCAATAGACCTGACAGTGGTCCAGGACAAAACCGCCGCTCACATGCCCGCCCTGGGCCGCATGGGTCATCATGTTGATATGGTTCGTGTCGAGATAACACATATAGAGGCAAGAGGGATTAGCAATGACCTCGATTTTACAGCCAAGGGCCCGCCGCATAGCCTTCAAGGCCGCGAAATCACGGGTGGCATACTCGGCCACGATGATCTCATCCGCGCCGATATCCGCCCAGTATTTGGCGCGCTTGACATTGGCCACACGTGCCCAACTGGATACCACCACCTTGAACTCGGGGAAATGGCGTTTGAGCCAAACCAGCATGATGGGCAGGGTGACGGTTACTTTGTCGGCTCCTGTCGACGCGACCCATTCGATATGGTCAAACAGGGCACGATTTCCCTGCCGGGTCATTTCGAGGTTGTCCTGGCAGGCGCCGTTGAGGAGATAGTTAAAGTGAAACCCTTGCCGCCGCGCTTCCGCGATGAATTCTTTCGCTTGATCCCGATCCCCCTTTGGAGCGAGAAAGGAACCACGCCCCCCGCCAAAAGGGTCGTCGGTAATCTGGCCGAAAAGCGAATCCACGGAAGAGGCCTCTTTGCTGAGGCGCTCTAAAAGTGATGGGTCCCAATTGCAAGCCACCGAGTACTTCATAGTTCAAATCCTCCTGTCATTTTATTCATTTTCACAGTACCGGCCTCAAGCGGCGCTTCACCCTCTTTCCTTAGTCTATTTAAACACGAGCAAAGTATATGAGCCCCTCCCTGGTGATGACCACGAGAACAGGGCAGCTCTCTGTCACCCCCCGTATCAAAGAAAGACAATAGTATTAGCAAACACCATGCCAGTGAGAGGAGATTTTTAACCCTTTAATTTTAAAGAGGAAATTGGTAATGGCAGAAAAAGGCTTGTTCCATATTGGAACGATTGTTACAGGGTGGAACGGCGCAAGTAAGCGTCAGGTAGGAAGTGCAGCGGAATACCTGTCTGACTTCACCTGCTTATCTGCCAATTTCGAGTCTTATGAATTTCCCTCAAAAAGAGCTTGACATGCACAAATCTTAGTTATATATTTAAGCAATTGCTTAATAACTTAATTATACAGTTTTGACCTATGAAAATAGAACCTTCCGAGATATTTAAAGTGCTGAGCGTGGAAACACGCGTAAAAATAATCGATCTACTAAAAGCCCAAGGACCTTTAGGTGCTAAGGATATCGCCATAACAATAGGGATAACGACTGCGGCTGTATCCCAACACCTCAAGATACTGAAACAAGCAGGTCTTGTCAGAAGCGAGAGGAAAGGATACTGGATACCATATTCAATAGATGAGAAAGCGATGGAAAATTGCCGGCAACTATTAAATGAAGTTTGTACATGCGGATGCCAAGGGACAGGAAAATTTAGAGAATCTGAATTAGAAAGATCAAGCTTGGAATCCCTAAAAAAGTATGAGGAAGAACTCAGAGATGAGCTTAGTACCGTACGACAAAGGTTAAAAGAATTGGAGTCCATGAAAAGGTAGGCAGTTTTTTTGCGCATATAGTTAAGTTATTGCTTAAACTCTTAAACAGAAAGGTGGTGATTAAGATGGCAGAAAAAAAGAACGACTGCGGCTGTGGATGCATTCCACGCAAACAAAAGAGTGTGAAAGCAACCAAAGGCAAAAAGAAGGCCAAGAAGTCTAAGTAAGTGGAGCATCGCCAAGGGGGAGGGGAAAGCAGAAAAAAATCCCTGTCCCCTTTGGCCTATGTGCAGGATTTGTCGGAAGGAGGTGTACAATGACTCTCTGGGTAGTGGCATTGAGCCATTTTCTCCATGTTATGGGAACAGTAGTGTGGATTGGCGGAATCTTGATGACTCTTTTGGTAATATTACCAGGCTCGAAAGCAGCTTTGGAATCGCCGCCTATGGTTGGCAAACTGATGAAGGAGGTTGCAAAACGCTACACTCCACTGGCTAACATTAGTATCCTTCTGCTCATTGCGACGGGTATTATCATGTTGTACTATGACAAAAACTATACATCTTTTTTGGATCTGAAAAAAAGTTGGAATGTGGTGATTGCTTTAAAACATTTGTGCGTCGCCACAATGATTATTATCCACTTTTACAGAGGATTGATACTGAATAAAAAAATCGAGAAATTTTCTTCACAAGTAAATGAGAAACAATCGTCAAGATTAAAGAAGATTTCGTTAGACCTTGTCAAAGTAAACCTTGCATTGGGAATCATAGTACTACTGCTCACTGCGGTCTCACTATCCATGTAATCCTCACCATCATCGGTTTATTCAATGGCAGATAACTATGAGATGATCCCGTACTCCTTCAAGCGTCTCCAAAGGGTGTTGCGCCCGATCCCGAGCTCACGGGCCGCCTTGGCCTGGTTGCCGCCGTGCCGTTCCAGGACAGAGAGGGTGTGACGTCGTTGTAACTCTTTGAGGGTAACCCCTTTTCCAAACCCCGCATCAAAGAAGGGAAGCCCGAGGGAGAGGTCCTGCGAGGTAATAGAGGAGGATCGGCAGAGGATCAACCCCCGCTCCACCGCGTTCTCCAGCTCCCGCACGTTCCCAGGCCAGGGATGATCGAGCATGGCCTGGGCCGCATCAGGGGCAAACCCCATGATCTCCTTTTGGGCCCTCTTGCTATAGATCTCCAAGAAGTGCTGGGCCAGGGGCATAATGTCATCGGGCCTCTCTCGCAGGGGGGGTATGTGGATCCTGACCACGTTGAGGCGGTAGAAGAGGTCATCTCGAAGGATGCCTTGGGCCACCAGGGACTCGATCTCTTTGTTGGTGGCGGTCACTATGCGCACCTGGACCCGGATCGGTGCCGTGCTCCCCAACCTCCTCACCTCCCCCTCCTGCAAGACCCGCAGGAGCTTGCCCTGGAGGGGGCGGGGCATGTCACCGATCTCATCCAGAAAGAGGGTCCCCTTATGGGCCGCCTCAAAGAGCCCCTTGCGCCCCTTGTCCGCGCCGGTGAAGGCACCCTTTTCATATCCGAACAGCTCACTCTCCAGGAGGGTGTCGGGAAAGGTACTACAGTTGATGGGTATGAAGGGACAATCGCTGCGGGGACTCCCCCGGTGGATGGCCCGGGCGACGAGCTCTTTCCCTGTACCGCTCTCACCTTCGATCAGGACGGTGGCCTCGGTGGGGGCAACCTGGTCTATCGTCGCCAAGACCTCCCTCATCTCTTTACTCGCGGCGATGATCAGTTTCACCCCCCCCTGCCCCCTGAGCTCTGCCCGCAAATCCTGGACCTCCTTGACCAAGGCCTTGCGCTCCAAGGCCCTGGCCACCTTCAAGAGGAGCTCCTCTTCATCAAAGGGCTTGCCGATGTAGTCATATGCTCCCAGCTTCATCGCCTCGACGGCAGTGGCTATCGTCCCGTAGGCGGTGAAGATGAGGACCTCGGTCTGGGGGGCGGCGGCCCGCACGTGGCGCAGGAGTTCTATTCCGTCTACCCCCTCCATCTTCAAATCGGTGAGGACCATGTCGTACTCCCCCGGTTCCAGCATCTTTATCGCCTCAACACCGTCACTCGCCTGAGATACCTGGTACCCTTCCCTCTTCAAGAGGATGGATAGGGTCGTCCTCATGGAAGGCTCATCATCCACCACCAAGATGTGACCTTTGTATTCCCGTCCCATCATCCTTCATCCTGTAGAGGAAGGGAGATGGTAAAGAGGGTCCAGGAGCGGGCGTCGCTTGCCACCTGGATAAAGCCTCCGTGGGCCTCCACAATCCTGCTGGCAATGGAGAGCCCTAACCCTGTCCCTTTCCGCTTCTCCGTGTAAAGAGGCTCGAAGATCTGTTCCCTCCTCTCAGGGGGTATCCCCGGCCCTGTGTCCCGGATTGATATCTCCACCCAGCGCCCATTGCGACTGGAGGAGACGAGGAGCTCTCCTTCCCCTCCTATTGCCTGGGCCCCGTTGAGGGCAATGTTCCAAAAGACCTGCTCCAGCTGCTCCGGATCGCAAGGGGCCTCCTTTACCTGCGGGTCAAGACGATAGATAACCCGCACCTTCTGGAATGCCTCACCCTTTTTGAGCCCCTCCAGGGCCCGCTGCAGAATGGGATGCAGGGGATTCATTTTGATCCGGGGGAGGGGGGCCTTGGAGAAGTGGAGGAAATCGGCAAGAAAACGGTCAAGCCGGGCAGACTCCCGTTTGATCACCCCGACCAACTCCTCCTGTTCCCCCCCCATAGCATCGGGGAGGAGCTTGGCAGCAGTCACCAGGGAGCCCAGGGGGTTGCGGATCTCATGGGCCAGGCCGGCGGAGAACTCCCCGAGTCTGGCCAAGCGGTTCATCCTCTGCAAGGCGTCGGTCCTCTCCTGAACCTTCCTCTCCAACTCCTCCACCATCTGCGCCTTTTGTGCCGCCATCACAGCCCTCCTGTCCGCCCACATCCAGACCAGGGCCAAGACCCCAAAGGCCACCATGACGAGGATCACGTTCCTGATCTCCCGTACCTCAAACCCTGTGGTCCAGGCGATGACCTCTTGGTAGGGGGTGCTGGAGAGGAGGTACCCGCCATCCGTCAAGGGTAGATACACCCAATACTGATCTCTGTGGCGGAACCCCCCAGGGCCGGATGAGAAAGATGAGAGTTGGGCACGGATGTTCTCTCCCATTTGCAGGGGGGAGGCCTTTCCCAGGGGACGGACCTCCCCTTGAGGGGTCACGAGGTAGAGGGGGGCTTGCAGGGTGTGCTTCCCCCTGGCCACCTCTTGCAGATCGGCCAATCGCTGGTGGGTAAACCCCTGCTCCGCCCTGGACCGCAGTTCCCAAATGCTGCTGCGGGCCAGGAGCACCACCACCACACAGATAAAGACCATCAGGGCGAGGAACCGCAGGGCCCTCTTGAAAGACATGCCTTATCCTTCCTCTTTTTCGTTGCGGGGTCCCCTTTAAGATACCAGCAAATGGGGAGGGGCTCAAGGGGGCAAGAAAGAGCGAATTACCTCTTGACAAATTACATAAATGTTGTATAATAATTACAACGTTGTATATTTGTTACAATGGAAGGAGGGCACCATGGGAACGATGTTTGGGGAATATTTTAAGAAAAAAAGGCTGGGGCTTGGGAAGACCCTGCGTCAATTTTGTCTGGAACACGATTTAGATCCGGGCAATATCAGCAAACTGGAGAGGGGCATTCTGCCGCCACCCGCTTCGAGCGCAAAACTGGCACATTACGCGAACTGCTTGGAAATCAAGGAAGGTACTGACGAATGGCTGGAGTTCTTTGATATAGCCCGAGCCGAAGCGGGGCGTATCCCTGAAGAAATCCTTGCAGACAAAGACCTTGTCTCTAAGCTGCCGCTTGTTTTCAGAACGCTCAAAGGGCAGAAACTGAATAAAGAACAATTAGAGAAATTAGCCCGTGAACTGGAAAAACTCAATGCAGCAGAATAATATAACCGCTCCGATACTATCCTATGAGGACATCAACAATCGTGCCGAAGATTTTTTGCGAGAACATAAGCGAAACGAGACCCTTCCTGTCGATATTGAAACGATAGTAGAATTTGATCTCGGGCTGAATATCTTCCCCTTTCCCAATCTTCAAGAGACGTTTGATATCGAAGGGTTCATCTCAGGCGACCTGACTGTAATTTACGTGGATGAATTTATATATAATCATCGGTTATCAAGGTACCGTTTTACTCTGGCCCATGAGTTGGGTCACGTCGTGTTTCATTCAGATATAATTTCTTCCATCCATCCTCAAAGCGTTTCCGAATGGAACAAATTTATTCTTAGCATTGATGAAGATACCTATGGTTGGCTTGAATGGCAGGCTTATTTTTTCGCCGCTGCCGTTCTCGTACCCCGGGCTTCTTTGAAAAAACACTTTTCTCATGAAGTCAAGTCGCTTCGGCCAAAAATAGATTTTATCCTGTCGCAAGGGGTCTCTATCGAGTCTTCGCAAGATTATATTATAAATGCTATCGCGACAAAGTTGATTGGAATATATGACGTATCCGCGGGTACACTCATCCGGCGAATTTCAAAAGAGATTGAAAAAGGGCATTTGTCCCTTAAAAAATAAAAAAGGAGGTTTTGATTATGGCAAAAGATGCACCTGGAATGCGCGGCTATCGCAGCCGTAATGAGGACGGTGAACTCCGTCAGAAGCGTGGAGATACCCAC
>MGQF01000097.1:4282-8078 GCA_001797745.1 Deltaproteobacteria bacterium RBG_13_52_11 | reverse complement strand
GGTCTTTGGTCAGGTGGGAAAAGACAATTTAGAGGCGGTGTGGATGGAGAATCAAGTCTTACAGGAGCTGCGGGAAGGACTGCCCTCTAGATTAGGCGGAATCTGTACACGCTGCCTGATGAGACACCAATGCCTCGGTTCGTGCATTGCCCAAAACTACTATGAGGCAGGGAACCTCTGGGCGCCGTTTTGGTTCTGTCAGCAGGCCGATGAGGCCGGGCTCTTTCCGGAATCGCGCCTTGCGGGTGTTATGCCGGAGGGAAACGCTAAAATAAATGTTCAATGAGTTTTAAGGAGGTGTGCCTATGTCAGAGGATAGAAAAGGTAAGCCAACATACCAGACCCCTGTGGTGATGCCATTGGGTGAGCTTGCCAAAGGCGAGGGGCAAAGTTGCAGGAACGGAGGCACTGCCAGTGACTGCAACACAGGTAGCAATGCATCCAATAATTGTAACACCGGTTCGAGGGCGGCTAGCCGCTGTGGATGGGGAAATACGCCAGGGAGGTGTAGCATGGGTTTTGGGGCAACAGATAGGTGCAGTTTCGGCTTTGGCCGTTAAGCGATAGGATGCCCGGACATCAACAGGTAATGCGTTGGGCTATCTGAGGTGAAGCGTGGTTGCAAGCTTGCTTCTGGCGGATGGCAGCACGTGGGGCATCGTTGCCGGTGATGAGCGGGCTGTCGGCATCTGCTCTCGTTTAGCAGAGGTGATGCAGCTTCGATCTCAAGACACCCCGGTCTACCGACTGCTTGTCTTGAGGGACGGTAATGGCGCCTGTGCAAATCCCACCCACGCTGATCGTAGGCGTCAGGTACCTGTTCCCTGGACCTTTTTACCTCCTAAAGAAGGCAATACCTTTACTTTGATTTGCTCTCCTGCAGGGGACAACGATATGCTGGCCAATCATCTGATGCAGCTATCGCTGGTCATCGCCCAGCAGGTCCAGACCCGGGGCGGGTTTTTGCTGCACGGGGCCTTGGCCGCAAACGGTGGAGGAGGTGTGATACTGGCTGGTCCCGGGGGGGTAGGCAAGACCACTGCCAGTTGCAGGCTCCGTTCACCGTGGCGCTCTTTGTCTGACGACGCGACGCTCGTGGTGCGCGACGAGAATGGGACATACTGGGCCCACCCCTGGCCGACCTGGAGTAACTTTATGCTAGACGGCAAAGGCGGCACCTGGGATGTGGAACATGCCGTGCCGCTGAAAGCAATCTTCTTTTTGGTTCAGGCGCAACACGATAGAATCGAGCCTATCGGGGCCGGGCACTCGGTGCCTCTGCTCGTTGAGCTGGCAGAACAAGCATCTTGGTCCATGGCGCACGGTCAAGGGGGAGATGTGGCCCGTGCCCTGCGCCTGCAGCGCTTTGAAAATATCTGCTCTCTTGCAAGGTCGATGAGCTGTTATCACCTGCACCTGCGTCTCGATGGCGCCTTCTGGGAGGAGATCGAGCGAGTGCTAGCCGGGGAAGAGATGGGGGTATCGTGAGCAACAGGTCTTTACGGAAGATCAAACATCTCCACAACGGCGTAGGGATGATCTTTTCCAACCTGGGGTCAAAAAAGGGCGCACTACCGGATCCCAAGCTTGACCCCCTTTATTTCTGCGCCCATAACGGCACCAGCATGAACCCAACGTTGTGCGAATCTGATCTCCTGGAAATTGAGGCATATGGCGACAGGCCGATACATACCGGTGATGTCATATTATTCTTGCCTCCTGATGGTGATTGTCCTACCGTACATCGTGTTGCCAGCGTGACCCTCGAAGGTGTTCGAACCAAAGGTGATAACAACAGCCGCATCGATCCATGGATCATACATCCTGATGACGTGCTCGGGCAGGTGGTCCTGGCTACAAGGGGTAAGACGAGGCGTTTAATATACGGAGGAACAACCGGGTGGCTGTGGGCATTTGGTCTCAGGGGGTTTAAGGTAGTAGAGAAGGGTTTCTCTTTTTTTTACCACCGCCTCGCACAATCAGGGCTTCTCAGACGCCTTGTGCCCCTTCACAAGCGGATGCGCATTGTCGTTTTGCGTCGAAAGGGTGGAAGGACATTTAAGTTGCTCTTGGGAAATTGGGTGATAGGCAATTACCAACCAGGGATGAACTGCTGGCAGATCCGACGTCCCTTCCGGCCCTTTGTGGATGTAAAATCCCTGCCCAAGTAACCCTTGCCTGTTTAAAAAAACCTCTTAATGGCGGTTTCTAATTTCTTATACCTTTGATCCGAGGAGGATTGCTCTCAAGAGCAGGAGCGTTTTTTTCAATCGATCGACTATACTACTAAACGAGATACCATGGGGAAAGAATATTTCCTTCAAGGCCTTGACTTTTCTCTTCGACTGAAAGAGGAAGAGGAGGTCGCCGAAGTTCTGGTTGTACGTCCCCTCTTTGATCTTTTTTAGGATCCATCGCTCTACCAGTGAGAGCTTGCCTTTCCAGGCGCGGAATATCTGCGGACGCAGGGCATGGAGATAATACAGAGCCCGCTCTGCACTCATTCGCTTGGCTTCGGTAAGGATCGCTTCATCGGAAAGACTATAGTATCTCTTTA
The DNA here is from genome assembly GCA_001797745.1 of Deltaproteobacteria bacterium RBG_13_52_11. Classification (GTDB taxonomy): domain Bacteria; phylum Desulfobacterota; class B13-G15; order B13-G15; family RBG-16-54-18; genus RBG-13-52-11. Next base: position 5,521 of record MGQF01000097.1, on the reverse strand, counting down.
TCCGTTTCAGGTCCTCCCATCCCTTCTGAGAGCCGAAGGAGTGACTCTGGAGGTGAATGGCTGTGGAGAGGAAGAGGTGCTCTGGACAGGGGATCCTTATCTCCATGTCATCCAGCTGCTTGTTAACGCTCTTTCTGAATACATCCTCTATAGAGATTCTGAGGCAGGAGTGCTCAAGGATAGTGCGGGAGAGGTTGAGGAAAGAGGCGTGCAGGTCGAGGGAAAGGCCAGCCTTGTCGAAAACTCCTGGCTCGATCTCCTCCAACCCCATCCCCTTCAAGACCTTTTTGAGTATGCCAAGGTCCTTTCCCCTAACCAGGATGTCCACATCGAGCATACCCCTATCCCCCAGAGAGGGGTAGACATCCCCGAGCAGGCTGATCCCCCTGAAGAAGAGGATCTCAGGTCCGTCTTTTGGCAGGCGGGTGAGTAATGCTCTAAGCTGGTGGATGGCAATGAGGTTTTGGGATGCACGGGCATAAAAGGATAAGTCTTTCTTCACCTGGCGTTCTCCGCGACTTGACGGTAGATATCGAGGGTTCTCTGCAGGCATACGCCCCAGTCGAAGAGGGTCTCAGCACGCTTCCTCCCCTTTGCGCCCATCTCCTTCCTCAGACTGGGGGAGTTGAGGATGTTGATGGCCTTCTGTGCCATAAGGCGGCTGTCCTGAGGCCCTACTAGGATGCCACTGTCACCCACCACCTCGGGCAGTCCCCCGACGGCAGTTGCTACGATGGGTTTTGATGAGGCCATGGCCTCCACCGCGGCCAGGTTGAAGCCGTCATTCAGGGAAGGGATAAGCAGGATATCGAGGGCGGCGATGACATCGGCGATGTCCTCGCGGTACCCCATAACGTGGAGATGAGACACCACCTGGGCCTTTTTCATCAACGCTACCTTCATGGGGCCATCCCCTACCATGAGAAAGTGGGTCGGGGTGTGGGCTGCCCCTATCTGTATAGCCGCCTCGACAAAGAAATGAGGCCCCTTTACCTCCTCCAGCCTCCCCACAAAGCCCACCAGGGGGACCTGCTGCGCTATCCCCAGCTCCTTTCTCACCTTCTTGCCATTCCCCGGAAATCTGCTCATATCTATTCCATTGTAAATGGTAACCACCTTTTTCTCGTCGCCGATCCCCCTGTTCAGGTATTCCCTGCGTTCGTCTTCGGAGATAGTGATGATCCGCTCACAAAATCGGGCGGCCAAGCGCTCGAGGAAGACGTAGAGCCGCTTTTTCCC
>MGQF01000097.1:3532-4269 GCA_001797745.1 Deltaproteobacteria bacterium RBG_13_52_11 | reverse complement strand
CCGTAGAAGAGATGGCCGTGGGGTGTATGGATGGTTGTAGTATGGGTCATCCGACCTGCTATCCTCCCCACGATGCCAGCCTTGGTGGTGTGGGTATGCAGGAGAGTAGGCCTTTCCCTGCGGATAAGGGCGATGACCTCGAAGAGGGAGAGGAGATCGTGCACCGGAGCGATATCACGGCGCAGATGGGAGAGGGGGTGATAGGGAATGTGAGAACTACGGGAGAATTCCCAGGGGTCTTCTTCGGGTTGACGAGAGGGGCCTGAGGCCATAACGATCTCTATACCCTGTTCCTTGAGGCCTCTGATCAGTTTGAGAAATATTTGGGGGGCCCCGCCCTTATCGAGTCTCGTTATCAGCTGTAAGACCTTCACCCGCCCTTTTCTCTCTTCATTCTGATGGTGGCTGCTATCTCCAAGATGGTTGCAAAGGAGAGGATGACTATGGCCTGCAGGAGGAGAATCCAGAAGTAGTCCGGGGCCATCTTGATCAGCAGGGCATTCATGCCCAGGGCGATGGCCAGGAGATAGATAGTGAGCACCGTCTTGGTCTTGGAGCCCAGGAGGTAGTGGAGCCGGTGGTGGAGGTGATCCTTTCCCGTGTACTCGAGGAGTTCCCGTATCCCACTAACTTCCCCCATCAGTATCCTGCGCAGATTGATGTAGGCCATGTCGTAGATGACCACGGCAAAGATCAACAGCGGGGCTGCGAGAGACGGCAAGAGCATCATCTCCGAC
>MGQF01000097.1:187-3502 GCA_001797745.1 Deltaproteobacteria bacterium RBG_13_52_11 | reverse complement strand
ATGAAACCCAAGAAATTGCTTCCCGTATCTCCCAGAAAGATAGTCGCCCCCCTTTCTTCGCCGCGAAAGTTGTAGGGGAGAAAGCCGAGACATCCGCCGATGATGAACAGACAGAAGGGCACCATGTGGAACCACTCCATCTGGAGGAAGACGATGGAGAAGAGGAAGGCGAAGATGATGCTGAGGCCCGCCGCAAGCCCATCCATCCCATCGATAAAGTTGACGGCATTGGTGATCCCCACCAGCCAGAGGATTGTGAGGGTATAATTGAGGGTATGACCCCACCAGATCTTGGGGAAGATGGTGATGTTCACCCCGAAGGAGATGAGAATGCAGGCGGCCACGATCTGGGAAACGAGCTTTGTTACGGCTGGCAGTTCTTGTGTGTCGTCCCAGATCTCTACCACAAAGATGAAGCTTGCGGCGACGAGGAGGCCCAGGATCGTCCCCGCGGGTTTGGTGAACAGAAGCGCCGATATGATGAAGGCGACGAAGATGGCCCACCCCCCTGTCTTGGGGGTCGGGATGGAGTGGACCCTTCGCTGCTCGGGGACATCCATAAAGCCCCATTTTTTTCCCAACCACCTCGCAAGAGGGGTGAAAACCAGGGAGAGAAAAAAGGGCACCATGATGGGTGAAAGGAATTCTTTAATCATTGCTATCGCTATCCTCCAGGGCCTTGCTGAGGCAAAGGGCTATGGAACTCACTTTCTCAGGTTCGAGGCGGGGATAGAGGGGGAGGGAGAGGGCCTCTGCATGGACCCGCTCGGTCGCCTCGAAGCCATCGAGGCCGAGGTATTGGTGGAGGGGGCGAAAGACAGGGCGTTGGACCTCTATGCCCTCCTGCTGCAATTGATCGAGGACACGTTTTAACTTTCCCTCACTTATCTTTACCACATACCGGTAGTATATCCCTTTGTCCGGAGGCAAGGCCACTCCCTTAAGTCCCTTTATGTATTTGTCATACAATTGAGCCCGTTCTTCCCTCATCTTGAGAAAGGAAGGGAGCTTCCCCATCTGTATGCGCCCCATCCTCCCTTGGAGGTCTGTCATGCAAAAATTGTACCTTACCTTATAATCCTCTTTTTTATCATACTGCCGCAGGTCTCTTGCTTGTTCGATGATCTTCTCGTCCATGGAGGCCACCATTCCCCCGTGGCCGGTGGTGATGACCTTGGTGGCATAAAAGGAAAACATGGCAACGGCACCCCAGGTTCCGGTCATCCTGCCGCAGGAGGTTGCACCCAGTGATTGGGCGCAGTCCTCCACCACAGGTGGTCCAAGAGAGAGGAAGCCATTCATATTTTCTACCGGATTGCCAAACATGTGTGGGATGATAATAGCAGCGGTTCTCTTTGTGAGGGCCTTTCGTGTGGTTGCAAGGGAGATGTTCATCGTCTCCTCATCAATGTCCACTATCCTGGGTGTTGCCCGGCAGTGGAACACGGCGTTGAGGAGGGCGCTGCAGGTAAAGCTGGGAATGATCACCTCATCACCCTCTTTGACACCTATGGTCAACAAGCTCAGGTGCAGGGCAGCGGTCCCTGATGCAATAGCTACCGCCCCTCTGAGGCCCAGGTATGAGGACATCTCCCGCTCGAATCTTTCTACCTCCTCACCGGTGGCGATCATCCCTGAGGCGAGGACCTCTTGGAGACCTTTGGCCTCCTCTTTCCCCAGGGTCGGCATAGAATGGGGTATTCTCATGGCAAGAAGTAGCGCAGGGGAGCGAAGCCTTCGGCAAAGGTCACCCTGGCCTGGGTACCCCGGAAGCGGGCCGTTGCGATGGCGATGTCTACGATATTAGTGCCAGGGATGTTGGTCTTATGAAATTGGGAGGCGTGGGCCTCCAGACATTTGATCTTTTTCTCCAATGTCTCGTCGATGTCCGCGAAGATCAGAGGATTGAAGCCGATGGACGTGGGGGTTTCGTAGAAGATGACCTTGGGCGTATACCTGGTAGCTGAGACGGCAGCCTTGGCGAGGCGGACGTGATCCTGATGGGTGTCCTCAGGGGAGTTCACCAAGACCAGAGAGGGGTTTACATCCCGCAGGAATCCCTCTAACAGATCTATCAAGGGCTTGTCGAAGATGATGAGGGTATCTTTATACCCCCCCCAGAAGAGCTCTTCCGCCCCCATTATCTCGGCGGATATCTCCTGTTCCTTCTGTCTCACCTGAGGGTCTCCACCCATGCCCCCATCTGCTACCACCAAGAGATAGACCTCATTCCCCTTTTTGCTGTATTGAGCAAGGGTGCCGGCGCACCCGAACTCGATATCGTCGGGGTGGGCCCCGATGGCTAGTAATCTCATACCTTGCATATCTTGCCCTCCAAGATGTTCAAGGAATCTGGTCCACAGTTGAAGAGGAGGTCGAGGAGCGATAGGTTGGGAATAAAGTCCCCATATAATTGTGGATAGATGGGGTGTTTGAATGCCTGGAATGCCACGGTGATCCCCTTGTTGTTAAAAGGTTCAAGATCAAGGTAATTTCTTCCCCCAGCCCCCGAAAGATAGGTATCGGCCCCCACGGATTCACAGATTGCTGCAAGCCTCTCAGACGGCTCCTTTGGGAGATCACCCAGCGCGGAGGCGACCTCTGTCTTCTTGCGCGCCCCTAACATCCTCAGGAGCATGAGGATGCTCTCTCTATTTACCTCGGAGATGAATTCCGAATCCCCGGCATAGAATTGCTCCACCTCGGGGAAGAGCTCATGGAAATAGGGGGCCTTTTGGTAGTTGATCGCCAAGGTCCTGACGTGCTTCTTCCGCCAGTCGGTTCGGTTGTTGATTTTCACCTCATCTATAGGATCAGGATATTTATACATTACGGGTACGGTGAGCCACATCCACCCCTGGGCTGTCTTAATCTTGTTTCTGTTCTGGAACTCGTTTTTCTTAAATTGGACGCTATCAAGGAAAACGAAGGTTTCGCTCCTCACTATCTTGTCAAAATACCCCAACCACGGCATAAATTGGGGTTGATGTATCGCCACGATCATGTTAAGAAAAATTAGCAGAAAAGGATGAAGATATCAAGGATGAAGATATCAAGGAAGCTTTTCATTCTTTTTGTTGTATGGATGGTCTTTTTGACCATCTTTTCCCTCATTCCCCTAGAAGGGGTAGATCTGGGGGGGCAGCGGGATAAGGTCGCCCACTTTATTGCCTATTTTTTTACCGCACTCTTGTTCTATGTTTCTTTTCGCACCCGCTTCAAGATGACCGATATCTATGCGGTGCTCTTTGCCTTCGGCTATGGGGCGATACTGGAATTGGCCCAGCTGTTTGTGCCGAACAGGACCTGTTCTCT
>MGQF01000097.1:0-172 GCA_001797745.1 Deltaproteobacteria bacterium RBG_13_52_11 | reverse complement strand
CAATCTTTCGGGGGTGCTCTTTTTCTTCGCCCTTTATCGGATATTGTGGGGGAAGATATGATTCAATGCCCTCATATTTTTGTAATTAATCTTCGTAGATTATTATAAGCAATGATGACAATTTTAATACAAACATGTGACAATTAACGTCACTCTTTAGCTCTCAGTTGGA
>MGQF01000096.1 GCA_001797745.1 Deltaproteobacteria bacterium RBG_13_52_11 | reverse complement strand
GAGCAATGTTTTAAATGCCCTTCATTGAGCAATGCTCCTCATGAGGAATTTCATATCAAATGTCACGCCACAATTTTGTGGTGCGCGGATGGTTATCGCCGTTTACTTGCCTACCTTTAATACAATAGAGGCGCCGGTATCGCCGGCAGCGCAACCAGTAAAGAGGCAGTAGCCGCCACCGAGGAGCACCGTCTCCTCGATCATCTCGATAATGATCCTGCCCGCCGTCGGAGCCTGGGGGTGCCCGTAGATCAAGGAGCATCCATAGTTGTCCATCTTCATGACATCGATGCCCATCTTCTTGGCGAAGTTAATGTCATTGATGGCAAAGGGGTTGTGGCTCTTGATGGCCTTCATGTCCGTGATTTTCAGGCCCGCATCGGCAAGGGCCATCTCGGCGGCCGGTACAGGAGCTGCGGGCATGTATCCTGGCTTGACCCGGGCAAAGCCGTAGGAGACGATCTTTATTTCTATCTTGGGATCCGCGCTCAGTTCTTTTGCCTTATCCTTGGAAGTGATGATGAAGCCGCAGTTGCCATCGGCGGGAAACGTCTGGGCGCCGAAGCTGTGGACGCCTCCCGGCTCAGCCGGTTTCAGCTTGGCCAGGCCTTCGGCCGTGGAAGAGGTCACACCCTCGTCCTGATCAACGATCTTGGTCTGCTTCTTGGAGACCTTGACCTCTACGGGCATCATGTAGCGCTTCTGGAAGGCCCTGTCATTAGCCAACGCCATCTGATACTGCTCGTAGCGCCTCAAGACCACCGCATCGCACTCCTCCTTGGTAATGCCCAATTCCTTGGCCACATTCTCGGCGGTCTGCAGCATCTTGGTGCGCACGCGGGGGTCTCCATTGAAGTTGTCCATCATCCAGTTTTCCGACTCCACCTCTCCTCCGGGGCCGAGGGGCTGGGCCCACACGGTATGAGCTCCGTTGGAGCAACGGTCGGTCATCAGGCCAAAGGCCACATTGAGCGTATCATGGTCTATGGCGAGTGCAGCAAGCTGGAGGATCGTCGTAGAGGTTGAACAGGCCTGGTGGATAAAGAGTCCGGGCACGAATCTCTTGTCTTCTGTCAGCATCGCTCCAGCCCAGTTGTGGGCGTAAAACAGGTAGTGCTGAGGAATGGTGATCCCGAAGTACAGGTAGTCGATGATGGTGGGATCGATTTTTTTCTTCTCAAGAAACCACTTTCTTGCCGTCTTGGCCCCTAATTCAATTGCGTTTTCATTCTGCAGACTTCCCTGCCAGCGGCTGAAGGGGGTTGAATAATAACCTCCATAGGGTATATATGCTTTGGTAAACATATCGTTCCTCCTCATAATAATATTTTTATATTGATATTATTTTTATTACCAGAGGCATGCTGCCCACAGAGGGCGGCTCCAAAACACGACCCTCGGCACCCAGTCATGTTTTGGCGAACAGCGTTCAAGCTGGGGAAAGGGCTCGTAAAGTTCTCTGTATAGATTGTAAATAGTTTATCATGCTCCAAACTGGCTGTCAAGTAAAAAAGTTGTGTTACGATGGGATGGGATAACATCCCCTGTGGTCTTTCTCTTCGGGTTTTTAGATTATGATTCCCGAGCTGTTCTCGTACGCCAGTTCACGAAGAAGATCCCCAGGGAGACCAGGGGGAGGCCAACCATCAAAGAATAGGTGAATTCCTCGCTGAGGAATACAGTGCCGAAGAGGACCCCGAAGATAGGTGTGAAAAAGGTAAAGGAGGAGAGCCTGCTCACTGAATAGTTGTGTATGAGCTTGAACCAGATAAAATAGCTCAGAAAGGCGACGATGATTGATTGATAGAAGATGGCGGTGGCGATAGAGAGATCGACCTTGGTGATCCATTGTGGCTCAAGGATAAGGCTTACTACCAAGAGTATGGGGATGGAAAAAACGAGCTGGTACAGGAAGGTGTTGATGGGGTGGATCTTTTCCGCCATAAACCTCTTGATATAGAGGGTAGTGGCTCCCCAAAAGAAGGCCGCCGTGATCTCCAGGATATCCCCGATGAGCATGGTCGGTTTGGCCGTCTGCGGCCTTCCATAAAAGACGATGACGATCCCCATAAAAGCCAGGACCAGCCCCAGGGTCTTTACAAAGGTCAGCCTGTCTCCCCTGAGGAAGAAATGGGCCCCTACGGCCACCACAAAGGGGCTCATATAGACGAAGACCACTGAGCGGGCGGCATCCGTGTACAGCATCCCAAAGTAAATGCAGGCAAATTCAAGGCCGAACAAGAGGCCCACCATGAATCCATGAAAGAGCATGATATCGGTATGAAATAACCGTTCCCCCCTCCTCAGGCAATAGATCACCCCACAGATCGATGCGATGATGGAGCGCAGTGCAGAGGCGAAGACCGGAGATATCCCCTGATTGGAGTATTTGATGACGGGGTAATTTAAACCCCACAGGAGGGTCAAGATGATGATGGTGATAATGGCCTTAAGATCTAAATAGTCCTTGCTCTCGCCGTTTGTCATTTCTGCCTCCTGCGCTTTCAGCCCAGGGCGCAGGCCCTTGTACGCGAACGAGCACACAGGGGAGATGAAATGTAGAGTAGATTAGCAGAACCGCCCTTCTTCCACAAGGAGTTTTGCCGCACGTGATGCACTCGAGTCCATCCTCCCAGACAATATAGTCCAACCCTATCCTGACTGCGCCCTCATTGGGGAAGACGAACTTGGACGCAAAGGCAAAGACCATCGGGGTTCGCGAGTCACCTGACAATTCTTTTGCCGGGAGTGACAATTATTGCCACTTTTTTTTCTTTTGAATGTTACCAGTTAAAAAATGCAATAATATTGATGTGTTATACACTGTCAAAAAAATGATTTCGGCATATAAATTGCTTATAGAATTGTAGCATCATATGAGGGGGCGAAGTGGTGAACGATCTCATCAGAGGAGAAAAGGTCACGCGACAACGTTTCGGCTTCTCGATACAGACTGGTGATGGGTTTAAACGCTGTCCATACAACAAAAACGTACATCGGTTAGATATAAGATGGTGAGGGGGGGACATGCTGATTAATCATCGCCGGGGAGAGATCAATTTCAAGATTGTCTACTACGGTACGGCCGAGTGTGGCAAGACCACAAACTTGGAATATATATACAGTCACGTCAACCCGCAACGGCGGGGAGAGATGGTTTCAATAAAGACTCAGGGCGACCGCACCCTCTACTTTGATTTTCTGTATGTTGAGTTGAGCGGGATCAATGGGCTAAGGCCAAAGTTCAATTTTTATACCGTCCCGGGCCAAACGATGTATGCTGCCAGCCGCAAACTGGTACTGCGTGGTGTTGACGGCGTGGCCTTTGTTGCCGATTCGCAGGAAAATCGTCTGCAGGAAAATATCGAGAGTCTGGCCGAGCTGGAAGAATATCTGCATGAGCAAGGATATCAACTGAGTGAGTTCCCCTTTATCTTGCAGTGTAACAAACAAGACCTTCCCACAGCCACTCCTCCTCAGAAGTTAAGTGAGCAACTTGGGTTAAACGGTCAACCCTGCTTTGGATCGATCGCCACGCAGGGAGAGCGTGTGTTCGATACCATGAAGGCCATCATTCATCAGGTCACAAAGAGATTATAACGGGGACCCATCATGCCGACATCGTCATGTCACGAGTTCATCATCCCCCAGGCTGTTACTCTCAACAAAGAGCAAATGGAGAGGGTTGAAGAGTGCCTGGATGAGTTAGCCAGGAACACAGCCGCTCGGAACATACTGCTGACCGACACCACTGGGCAATTGATTGTATTTCATGGCCGCATCGATAAAAAGAAGGGTGAAGCCCTCGCAGCCCTAATCGCCAGCAGCCACGCTGCTAGTACAGAGTATATCAAACTTTTGGGCAAGGAGACGCCCTTTGTCAATCTTTCACATGAAGCTGATGATTACAGTCTTTTTTCCACTAACGTGGCTGATATGTTGATTCTGAGCGTGGCTTTCGGCAATGAGGTAAAAATTGGTATTGTGCGGGTTTTCGTCGAACAGACGCGTCGCAGGTTATCAGAGATTGTACATGAGGAGTCTGTGGACAATGAAGATATCGATAATGTGAGGATAAAGCTTGTTGATGAAGATTTTGATCGCCTATTAAACGAGGAGCTTGAGAAACTTACAGACCGTGAAGTGTAGGAAGTGAAATAAAAGTGAGGAGCGAGTAGTATCATGGGGTCAAAACAAGAGCTTTTTGAAAAGACCTTATCTACGATGAACCAGGAGGGTGATTTCGTGGCGGCAATGCTTTCAATGAAGGACGGTCTGCCGCTCGCGTCTTCGCCGTCTCAGTACGAAGACACGATGGCGGCGGCCATGGTGACGTTGCTCGATGAAACGGCTAACAAACTCAATCGTGAATTACGCCTTCCTCAGATAGATGAAATCTCCATCGTAGGCGATGACGGCACCCGCCTCGTCTGCCGATACTTCAATGTCGATGGCCATACTATCATGCTAACCGTGGTGACCCGCCCTGATCAATCTTACCGTCGGCTCACCAAGCAAACGATAAGAGAGATCAAACGTATCTGGATATCCTGAGCAAAAACAAGGGTGAAGTTTTAAATTTCGTACCTACAGAGGAACTTACTGTAGGTATGAATGTTATGAAGGACCCGCACCATACCCCGTCCTGTGGACGGGGATGAATCGACACCGCTCACCGGGGTTCCCCGAGTGCGCGAACCCCCCTCTTTTTAGGGGGGTCGTAATGCCACCATGGGTAATTACAGGGCGACTATCTCCGTGGGGAAATGGGTGATACGCTCTAACCTATCCTCCCTGACGATATAGTCCACCTCAATCCCGACGGCGCCCTCATTGGGGAAGACGAACTTCGGCTCAAAGGCAAAGACCATCCCCGGCTGCAGGGGCCTCTTGAACCCCCTGCCGATGATGGGCCACTCATTGATCTCCAGGCCCAGGCCGTGTCCCACAAAGGCGACTTGCCCCTCTCCATGACCCATGAAATAAGGGCCGAGCCCCTCTCTGATTGCCATCTCCTTGGCACGCTCATATATGCCGGTGGCCAAATCACCGGGCCGGACTTCGGACTCCACCTCATCTATGATGGCCTGGGCGATCCGATAGGTCCTCTCGAGGTGGTCCTTGAGACGTCCGATGACAAAGGTCCTCGTCTCATCGGTGATATAACCGTTATAGGCGCCGCCGTAGTCTATAACAATCGGCTCATCTCTCGTTATCCGTTTGGCGGATGACCCTTGGGCAACGGCATGGGTCGCACCAAGACCACACAGGGGCGTATCGCCGAACGAGACAGCACAGGCGTTTGCGCCGGAGAGGACATAGATATTCATCATCTCTTGGTTCAATCCCCGCATCCTCAGCAACCCCTGGTGTCCCGTAGCCCTCCCGATGGAGACAAGTACCCCGTCCAGTTCCATCTCCGACATCCCTTCCTGCAGATGATTCTTCACTGCGGAGAAGACCTGGTCTATGATCGCTCCTGATCGTTTGATCTGCTCTATCTCAAATGCGCTTTTGATGCTTCGTGTCTCCTTGATCTCCTCGGAGATATCCAGCACCTCCCATCCCCCAAAGCGGTCCCTGATCCTGTCAAAGAGGGAGACAGGGATGACATCGAGCTCGAGGCCCACCTTTGTCCCCTTTATCCCGTAGTCACGGAACAGGCCCGGCAGTGCCTTGATGCCCTTTGCCTTGACACACTGCACAGGGCTCTCCGCAATCGCCCTGTCATAATATTTCTGGACAAAGAATACGGGCTCTCCCTGTTGTGGAATGCACAGATAACCCCGTTGAAGGGTGCCGGAGAAATAGAAGATGTCAACGTTCTGCAGGATGAGGGCGAGGTCTACCCCCTTTTTCTCCATCTTCCTCTGCAGCGTCATCACCCTTGCGCGTATTTCCTCTGGAGGGGTGAGCTCGAAACCCTTGATCTCCTCTACCATCGTCCTCCCTGCCGAACGAGATAAACAAAAAAGCTACGCCACCCTATCACCCATCTCTGCGCCTTGTCAACGACGTTACCCCTCACTTTTCCCGCCGCGCGCCCTTTGTTATAGGGGTGATATAGGGGAGATGTGAGACCTGTGTTCTAGACACGGAAGTTATACATTTACGGTTCACAAAAAAACTGGTATGATTTACAGCAGATAAAAATTTCAGCGGATACGGCCGGGGAGGAAGACGATGAAGAAAAAAATGGTGCTCGGTATGTTCGTCGTGCTCGTTCTTGCCATGCTCGCCTGTGCCACCAAGGGAATCAAGGTTGAGCCATCTCAGCAAGCCAAGATCGCCCTTGTGTTAGGTGCGGGCTCTTCCAAAGGGTTCGCCCATATCGGCGTCATCAAGGTCCTCGAAATGAACAAGGTCCCGATCCATATGATCATCGGGACGAGCGTTGGCAGCGCCGTCGGAAGCCTTTATGCCTATGGCTACAACGCCTTTCAGCTCCAACAGCTTTCCTTTACGATAGAGAAAAAAGATATTGTTGATCTGGTCATTCCGGACAATGGGTTCATTAAAGGAGAGAAGCTCGAAGAGTTCGTCAATAAAACACTGAATAATACCCCCATGGAAAGGTTAAAGATCCCTTTTTATGCCGTGGCAACGGATATCCAAAGCGGCCAGGAGATTGTGTTTGGGAAAGGGAATACCGGCCAGGCCGTGAGGGCAAGTTGCTCAATACCTGGTGTATTCAGACCGGTCACGATTGGTGACAAGATGTATGTGGATGGCGGTGTGGTGAGCCCCGTCGCGGTGGATGCCGCAAAGCGATTGGGCGCGGATATCGTCATTGCCGTGGATATTTCCGGCGGCGCTGATCGCACCCAACCAACAAGTACCATCGAGACAATATTCCAAACCTACAGCATCATGTATGCAAAACTCGCATCTATACAGATTAGCAAGGCCGATGTCGTGATCAGACCAAAGGTGGGCTATATCAGCTCGAGCGATTTTTCCAAACGGCACGAGGCAGTGCTCGAAGGGGAAAAGGCGGCCTTGGAAATCCTCCCCAACCTCATGCAGATCATCAACAAACTGAAAGAAGCAGGGAGATTGGAAAAGTAATTGACTGTCCCCCCCCGTCTGCTGCCGATTGTTACTTGACTCCGGCCTGTCTGAGCAAGGTAACCATATCCGCCATGCCTCTCTTTTGAGCCTTCGCCAAGGCCGTTTCGCCGTTCGTGTGTCTAGCGTTCAAATCTGCACCCTTCTCTATCAAAAGTTTTGCTATTTAAATGTAGCCGGAATATGCTGCGCCCATCAAGGGCGTTTGGCCATCTTTTGCTTTGGCATTGACATCTGCGCCCTTCGCTATCAGAAGTTTTGTGGTCCCCGTGTGGCCCCACGATGCTGCAAGAATCAAGGGTGTATTGCCCATAGACCAGTTTTGGGCATTGACATCCGCGCCCTTCGCTATCAATAGTTCAGCGATCTCAGTGTAGCCGCGACTGGCTGCTTTAATCAAGGGTGTATTGCCATGCTCTTCCTTAACGTTTACATCTGCGCCCTTCGCTATTAGTTCTTTAACTTTTTGAATATCGTTTTTTTCTACTGCGGAAAATAGCTCGTCACTAATACCCGCTGAATAGACAACCGTGCCGAGCAGGACGCTGAACGCTAAAACAAGAACGATTGCTCTTACATGCTTCATGGTTTTGTTCCTTTCTTTATCGGGACAGATGAGGCAATTATCCAATAATTATCAAAAAAATTCAACCGATTCCTTTCAAAGAATGCGAATTCAGGTTTAACTTTCGCAATGACAATATTTATGATATTGTGCTAAATATATGCAAAGAGGATCCTCTGTTTTAGTCATGACCAAATCAATAGTTACGAGGCCCGCATGAATAACTCAATCAACCCAATGCCTGATGTAACGCTGGAACAACTTCCCGTACGCTTGCGAGACGCCGCCGCCCGTGCGGGTTGGACAATCCTCATGCCCGTTCAGGCACGGGGCATTCCTTACTTGCTTGCAGCACGAAATATGATGATCCAGGCCCGTACCGGCAGCGGTAAAACCGGCGCGTTTCTTTTACCCATGCTGGAGCGGCTCGATTCAGCGAAACGTCACTGTCAAGCGCTCATTCTCGTCCCCACGCGCGAACTGGCTCGGCAAGTGTCGCAAGCAGCCGAAATGCTGTGCGGCCAAGCAGGCTTTAGGATTGTCGCTGTGTACGGCGGTGTTGGTTATGGCGAGCAAATAG
>MGQF01000095.1:8368-10191 GCA_001797745.1 Deltaproteobacteria bacterium RBG_13_52_11 | reverse complement strand
ACACTCTCCGCGCTCTCAATGGGGGGGCGCCGATAGGCCAAGACTACCTCATGGCCTCGCTGCTGGAGGGCCTGGCAGAGGGTTACCACCGCTTCGGCCGGTCCCGTCCACTTCCAATCGGAGAAGAGGTGGAGGATCTTCAATCTTTTTTTAATCCCTTTAAAGCTCCCACAATCTAGCGTACGTTAAAAAAAGTAGTATACATAAGAACATGAATGGATAACCTTCCCTCTATCATTTTTGCCTAAACCTCTCTCTTTTGGGCAATCACGATTGTGGTATTCCCACCCATGATAATATTGGGAGACAAGGTTTCTTTTAACCAATATTTTTCTTTCTGTCTTTTTGACCAAAAAAAGGTATAAAGTTTGATCAGCCATACGAGAGGATATAAAAACTTCTGCTTTTTCTTTTCCTTCTCTATATCTATATCCACAATAAAAAATCCTTGAACCTCTAAGAAAAATTTTAGCGTGGTATATGTTATCGGGTTTAAATGAAGCATGGCGAGATCCAAAGTTGATCCTCCCAAAAATGGTAAAGGGTTCGTAGGCCTGGTGAGAGATCCGGTAATCAAAAACTTGATTCTCTTTTCTATATTTAGATAATTGGGGAAGGAGAGGATCAGTTTTCCTCCATTGCGAAGCAATCTAGCAAACTCTCTAATAGCATTAAAGGGATTTTCTATATGCTCTATCCCCTCTAAGCAAACGATGTAATCAAAGTAATCTCCATCATAGGGGAGCCGCTTGTTCATATCCCCCTTTTTGAAAGGTACTCCCTTAAGTTCGAAAGTATCCTCATTTATATCACAGCAGTACACATCAAAACCCATCACTTTTAACTTTAGAGAAAGGGCACCAGTTCCTGCAGGTATATCCAGGACCTTTCCTCTATCCTCTTTGCCAATTGTTCCTAAAACCTTCTCATGAGTCCCTTTTCTTGCCAAGGCAACCAATTCATTTACAGCAACTTTTTTTGCTCTCTTTTGCATAACTTTTCTAACCATTCCTTTACCGCCTCAATGACATCTAGAACGCTTATGAGTTCCATACACCGATGATCTTCAGGACAAATCCTTTTGAGGCATGGGCTGCAGGAAGTCTCCTTGCGGATGACTACATGTCCTTCCCCCAGGGGGGAGGTCGTCCGGGGATCGGTGGGGCCAAATATGGCCACTACCCGTGTACCTACTGCCGCCGATACGTGCATGGTACCCGTGTCATTGGTGACCAGCAGATGACAGCGCCGCAGCAGAGCAGCCAACTGCAATAATGAGGTTTCACCTGAAAGATTGAGACATCCTTCACCAATTCCTTGGGCAATGGTGGCGTTCAACTCCTTTTCTTTGGGTCGAGAGGAGCCAAAGATGAGGATAGAGGCCCCATAATCCTTTATGAATCTCCTCCCTAATTCCGCAAAGCGCTTTGGGGACCAACACTTGGCATCCCCATAGGTGGCACCGGGATTAAGGCCGATCAGCAGTTCGTCCCGGAGACCATGGTGCGAGAGGAAACTATCGGCCCACCCTTGTATCTTCCCATTGAGGGACAATGAGGGTAAAGGGAGCGATGGACAAGGGCCCAAGCGCTCTATGAGCTTAAGATAATAGTACGTGCGGTGTCTGCTCAAGATCTCAGTGGTACAATCGACCCGTTCGGTCAATAGCCAATCCCTGACTTCACCCTTATAACCAATACGGTGGGGGATTCCCCCCAAAAAGACCATCCAGGCAGAGCTAAAGGATCGGGGGAAAATGACAGCGAGGTCTATCTCTTTCTGTCTGATGCGTCGCGCTATCTGAAGCTCACCAAAGATCCTCT
>MGQF01000095.1:248-8217 GCA_001797745.1 Deltaproteobacteria bacterium RBG_13_52_11 | reverse complement strand
CCCAGCTACACCCCTGGCCGCCGAGGTTGAAAAACGAGATAGAACAGCCACTATACCCAGCATGTCAGGATCAGAGAGGATGGTTGCCATTGACCCAGGGATGATCTATATAGGGGATGATGGCGGGGTCGGCCTGGTGTATAGCAAGAAATTTACTTTAGGATCAGTTGGGAGCAAAAATATCCTCTCCCTGCAAGTCGCGGGAATGGTGGCTGTGATTAACGACGAGGACAGTGAAGACTACAGCAATGGTTTCTATGCCAATAAATTATATATCAACGGAAATTATATTGACAACCTAAACAATTACGTCTATCAGGAAGAAGATGAGCAATTCAGGGCCATCTTGGTCCCCCTCCCCTCACACGTATTGTGCCCTGGACTTAACAAGCTCAGCGTCGTGGCCACAGGTCCCAAGCAAGGCAACCACGATGATTTTGCCTTACGGGGGATAAAACTCTTTCAGTGGTAAGGGGTAAGAAATCCCTTAACCCCTGTGCTCCTCCATCCAAGAGTGAAATAGCCAGTCATCTCCCCTCTCCTGTATCTCCACTAAGCATTTTCAAAAAAATGCTTGACAAATAACCACTCTTTCTATTAACTATACGCAATTAATAACCATTCCCTTACATTTTATCGTTATTTCTCTCTTTATCTTAGTTGGAGGGAGAAAGATGAGAGTACACCTTATATGGATCGTGATTACCCTCTTCTTAATCCCTACCACCGCCTTTGCGATCAAATGGGAACGAGGGGGGATCGATATCATGTTCTCCTCCGAAGTCTCCTATCAAGACATCACAGGTAATGAGGAAAAATCGACCTTACAGGAAGGGTGGTTATACACGGAAAACCTGATCCTTGATCTCAAACAAGAACTTGCCGAAAAGGCCAAGTTCCAGGGCTATGGCCACATTAGGAGCAGTAACGACCTGCAGCAGCAGATCGCGGGGCGGGATTGGATGTTCGTGGAGGGATACGTCCGCCTTGCCGATAACCTCGATACGCCAACCCGCTATGAGATCAGGGCAGGGGACTACGCCGAGAGTTATACCCCCTATACCTTCAATACCTCCTTGTTGGGGACCAAGGCCTTCTATAAATTCGGCGAGTGGGCGAAAGTATCCACCTTCTGGGGAAAGAACCGTGATGAGAAGCTTGATGCCTATGCCCGTTACTCGGCAGGGGGGAGGGTAGAGCTCTATTACAAGGAATACCTCACCATAGGAGGCACCTTTGTCTACACCGATGTCGCGCGGGATTCCCTGGAGGCCGGCTCAACTGTGGGGGACCAGTACAATCAGGTGTTTGGTGCTGACCTCCATCTCAAACTGTGGCAGGACAGGATTCATCTTGAAGCAGAGTACGCACGCAGCATCTATAATGCAGACCGCAGGGATGACACCCTTATGGATCAAGGCGATAACGCCATCGTGGTGCGGGGGGATATCAGTCCTGTTACTAATTTAAAGATAAGCGCCGAGTTTGAGCGGGTGGAGCCCTGGTTTAACTCGGTCCTGGGCGCTGCCTCTGCAGATCTCCAACGGTCTAAGGCGCAGGTCGACTATACACCCTGGGATTTTTTAAACACCATGCTCATGCATGAGTATTCCTTTAATAAACTCAGCGACCACTCGCTTGAGCAATACCGCACCCATACCCATCTGACCTCCTTCAGCTCCACCATCACTCCTTTTTTAAAGAGGGAGGACGTGTGGAATAGCCTCACCGTCGCCCTCCAGGTCGATCACACCAACTCCTACACTGATGATTATCCCCGCACGACGGATCAGGATGATCTGACGGCCAACTGCACCGTCTCGCAGACTTTTCCTCAGTGGAATTACTCCCTCGGCTACACCCATGCGAGAAATTGGAACCGGGTTGATAAGACCAGTGAGTTTTACAGCCACGCCCCCACGGCATCCCTCGGTATCACGTATCCGTGGCTCGCCCTAATGTGGGCATGGACCTTCAATGCAAGTTATGAGTATAAAGAGTACACCCTCTCGGGGTTGATCGATCGGACCTATCGAGGTGATGGGGGGCTTGCCTTGAGCTATGAAAAGACCAGATCAACCCTAGGCCTCACTGTGGCTATGGAGTACTACGATAACGCCTCTGGTTCACCACTGGGGACAGCGGACAACATGAGCCGCACGTACGGTATTGCCTTCGACCAGGTGTTAAAGGAGACCGAGGCCTTCACCGCCAACTTAACCCTCAGGGCAAGCTATAAGGAATATGATGAAGATGCCCCTGATCAGGATTATAACGAAGGCGTCTATTACTGCGGGCTTACGGTAAAGTTTTAATGAACCTTCTGCGAGAAAAAAAGAACTCATGAATAATACGTACACCCGGCAATTAAGGGGGATAAACAACATGGGCGTTAACAAAGGGCTCTATCGCAGTGGCATAGGCATTATCTTTTTGCTCTCGTTCCTCATATCTGCGTGGGGGGCTGCTGCTGATGAACCAAGCATCACCTCGGCCAGGATCGGCGCCAAGGAACTGATGAGGCAGTCAGAGGTGACGGTTATAAAAGAGGACCTCACCAGAGACCGGGAGGTCCTTATCGTGGGGCAGGCCCAAGGGGGAGGCCCTCAGGTTGAAAAGGTTGAGGTCTCTCTCGACAACGGCCAGACATGGAAGGAGGCCGCCGGGCGCGAGAGGTGGCAGTATCAGTTCGCCCCGCTTCCCAACTATACCTATTATCTCACGTTGAGGGTCACTAACGCCGATGGTGTGGTCTCCGATCCGAAGCGATTCGGCACAACCAGGCTCACCTACCTCCCCATAACCTTGACGGAATTGATCCAGCAGCAAGCAGATGAGCTGGCCAGGGCATATATGTCGAAAAACCTGGAGAGATATATGGGCCTTATCTCAAGGGACTACCAAAGCATGCCACCGGGTTGGCACAGGCTGCGCCGGGCCATCGAGAACGACTTCAGGTCTTTGAACAACATCACCTTGCGCTTCACCGTCAACCAGGTCTTCAACCTCAAGGGGACGATCATGGCCGATATCCACTGGAGGCTCACCTATGCCGGCCTCCTCGAGCCCAAGGAGGGGTACGTGGAGATCCACTTTGACCCTGCAGATCACCTGAAGATCATCCTCCAGAGAAAAGACCTCTACTTCGGGTCGGTAATCATCGGGCACAACGGGAGCGTTCTGGTTACCTCGGTTTTCGGCCCTCCTGCATTCGAGTTTACCGTTACTGATCTGGACAAAATTGGGGCAACCTTCGTCAGCGTAAGAGTCAGATTTGTCAGTGGCGGCGTCGTTCAATTTGACGGAAATGTGACGCTGACCGAGACCCCGCCCCGCTCGGGAACATTCACGGGGTCACGAACTTTTTCTGCATTCCCCGCTTTAAGCACCATAACGGCAACTTATATAGACGAGATCACCTCTGATTGGAGGAGAAACCTGCGCCGTACTGACACCTTTCCTTAATAGTCTTGCACAAGCGAAGGCAGGGGTGCACAAACGACCCCTCGGAGAATGAAGTCTTGGGAGTCGTTCACCCAATGGAATGATCACGTTTTTCAGAAAATCGATAAGCGCTGAAAAACCGAGCCTATATGATGCTGCGCCTGAGCCTGCTCATCGGTATAAAAATTCTTGTCCCAGCCCTCTGGTGTGGCGGATATCGCATCCACTATAAAAATTATCGTGAACCTTCCGTTAACAATCAAAGATATATAATTAGTATTGCTCAATGAGCAGGAGGTAAAGGCAATGGCCTGGAAAAAAAGTCTCCATCGGTGTTGCATAAGCGTCATCGCCGTGCTGTCGCTCGTGGCCCTGGCCTGGGGAGCGGCACCTGATAAGCCGGGCATCACCACAGCCAAGATCGGGAAAAAGGAGTTGGTGGGAGCGACCGGGGTGACCATCATAAAAGAAGACCTCACCAGAGATCGGGAGATCCTCATCAGAGGGTCAGCCAAGGGCGGTGAGCAGCGGCTAACAAAAGTAGAGGTCTCCCTCGATGCCGGCAAGACATGGAACGAGGCACAAGGCCTTGAGGGCTGGCAATATAGATTTGTACCAGTTCCCAGGAAGACCTACGAGCTGACCTTGAGGGTTACCAACGCCGCCGGTGTCGTCTCCGATCTCAAGGCGTTCGGCGTGGTAAAGCTCTCGTATCTCCCCATCACCTTATCGGAATTAATCCGGCAGCAAACCGATGAGCTGGCCAAGGCCTATATGTCCAGGGACCTGGAACGGTATATGGGATTGATCTCAAAAGACTACCAGCAATACCCCAGGGGTTGGCTCCGACTGCGCCGGACTATCTCTAACGACTTCAAGTCCCGCAACAATATCGTGCTGCGTCTCACCGTCAACCAGGTCTTTGAGCTGGAAGGGGCGATCATGGCCGACATCCGCTGGAGGCTCACCTATGCCGGACTTGCCAGCCCCAAAGAGGGGTATGTCGAGATACAATTCGATCCGGCCGATCA
This sequence comes from Deltaproteobacteria bacterium RBG_13_52_11, assembly GCA_001797745.1. GTDB lineage: Bacteria > Desulfobacterota > B13-G15 > B13-G15 > RBG-16-54-18 > RBG-13-52-11. Next base: position 3,742 of record MGQF01000095.1, on the reverse strand, counting down.
ATTGAAGATCCTGGTCCAAGAGAAAGACCGCTACTTCGGCGCGGCATCCCCATAGTGTTTTTTAACAAAAGTTGATGTGAAAAAAGTAGATCCTCTTCTCCACATTGAATTCCCTGTTCTCAGCTTTAAAAGCGGACTTTTAATATCCGAGAGCCTACGCGGAGCCACATCCTGCTATTCATAGTCAGGTGAGGGGCAGGCGAGACCTCATTGGTGAGGTCAAAGGCTGCTTTTTTTTTTGAACCTTTCTCGTTATTAGGGAACTTATTCAGTAAGGATGCATACACGATCATCCGATGATGGAAGGCTTTTGGAGTTGATAGCGGCGGGAGATCACCGGGCCTTCCGAGAGATCTATGACAGATATTACAAGAGGATATACCTCTACTCCTATCGCCTGCTCGGCGATGGAGAGGGCGCCAAGGAGGTGGCAAACGAGGTCATGATGGAGGTCTGGAGAGGGGCCAAAAAATTCAGAGGCGAATCAAAACCCTCCACCTGGATGTTCGGCATCGCCGTCAATAAGATTCGCAAGGAGATCAAAAGGAGACCTCCCGCGCACGGCGACCCGGATGCCCTGGAAAAAGAAGCCGGCGAAAAAACAATGCAAGATGATGTGATTTATCACGCTGAGCTGAGGGAGCAGATGAGGCGGGCCATCAAGAGGCTGAGCCGGGAGCACCGCGAGGTGCTCGACCTGACCTATTATCAAGGTCTCTCCATCAAGGAGATAGCCGAAATTACGGGTTGCCCTCCCAATACGGTGAAGACCAGGATGTTTTACGCCCGCAAGAGATTGGGAGGAATCATGGAGGAAATGGGTATAGGAGGTGAGCTATGAAACAAGAGCAGGAAAACCACGGTCAGTGCCCTGAGGGGATGGATCTGCTCCTTCCGTGGCATCTCAATCACACCTTGGAGAAAGGGGAGGAGAAAAAAATTAAGATACACCTCCTGAACTGCCCCATCTGCCAGCAGGAACTTGAACGGATCAAGGGGGAACAGGGGCTCTATCAGTCAGCAGCCGAAGAGATCCCCATCCCCCAGACCTTCCCCCACCTGATAGCAGAGATTGAAAAGAGGGAACAGGGGGGGATATGGCAGCGGATCACCTCTCTCATCCCCAGACCGCTGCCTCCCTTGGCTGCAACCCTGATTGCCGCTCAGTTTCTCGTCATCATAGGCCTTGTAGCCATCCTCGCCCTCAACCCCTGGGGCGCAGGGGAGCGGTTCTATCGCACCCTCTCAGGCCCGTCAATCGTCGGAGGAAAAGGACCGCGGCTGACAATACTCTTTCAGGATAGGGTCCAGGAAAAGGCGGTGCGGGAGGTCATAGGGGAGATAAACGGGACTATCGTCAACGGCCCCACCCCCATGGGGATCTACACAATAGAGTTGAGATCTGAGATGAAACCAGAAGAAATACAGCACGTCATCTCTTCCCTGCGCCAAAAAAGGGATACCATCAGGTTTGTGGAGATAGAGGGGAGTTAGAATGCCCAGATATCTCCTGGCGGCCGTTTTCACTATCGTTGTTATCAACATGTGCGTGATCCCCCCAGGTGCTGCGCAAGTATCTACGGCAAGCCATCCGGGAAAAGCCCCCCACTGGATCATCAATGAAATTGTTCCTCCTACAAAGGCTATCACGAGGGGGCAAGAGGTCATTTTCGATATCCAGCTGACAAACCTAACAAGATTATCCTACAAACGCGTCGAGGTATCCTTCACACTCACCGTTTCGCGCCCAAAGGGGTGGTTTGAGATCAAGCCTTTTTACATTCAAAATTGCCGTCCCCAACAGAGCTTCAGGGCGCGGGTCAGCATCACCCCCACCTATCAAGCACCCCTGGGTGTGCACAACTTCTATATTTCTATTGGAGTCCCGGGATATCCTCCTTGTATCATCAAAGCAGGCCCTCAACTGCACGTCACCCAGGCACAAGAAAAGACATCCTTGCAATCGATCGTCCCCAGAGAGATCATGGTCACGGTTCGGGGGGAAACGAGGGCCCTTCGACCTCTCCTCGAACACGTAAGGCGATCCTATCGCCTGGAGGTGGTAGAGGTCATGGAACTGGCCGCGTTAGGGAAATCCCTTATCCGCCTGCGGATCACCGATGGGCGCTCTGTAGAGGAGGTCATGGAGGCCCTCTCTCACGACCCATACAAGATTCTTCCCCAGCCCAACTTCCTCTACCAGACCGCCGGGACAAAGGCCGATCCCCTCAGAGACCTCCAATATGCCTTTAGGGCCCTCAATGCCGATCGATTGCCCCCTGACGTAGATGGTAAGGGTGTCACAATAGCCTTGATAGACACCGGTGTGGACTATCAACACCAGGATCTGGTGGGGCGGATCGCGCAAAAGAAGGACATCGTCGGCACCGGTTCTTTTTGCCGTGACCTGCACGGCACCGCCCTGGCCGGGATCATCGCGGCCTATTGCCGAAATGGCATCGGGATCTGTGGTCTGGCCCCTGGGGTGGTTATTATGGCTATCAAGGCATGCCCCCCCATCGCCGAGGGGAAGATGGCAGCCACGACCACCTCCTTCTGGCTCTCCCAGGGGCTGGATTACGCCATCCTGCAAAAGGTCAAAGTGATAAACCTCAGCCTGGGAGGGCCCAAAGACCCCCTCATAGCGGAGCTCATCCAAGAGGCCTTCGCCCGAGGTATCGTGATCGTGGCAGCAGCAGGGGACAAAGGGCTCACCAACTATCCCCCCTACCCTGCTGCCTTGCCTGAGGTAATCGCCGTAGCTGCCGTGGACATAAAAGGAAATCCGTATGCCGAAGGGATTCAGGGTGATTTCATAGACCTCTGCGCGCCGGGGGTGGATATCATGACGACGGCGCCAGGGGACAAATACAACTGTTACGCCGGCACCTCCATGGCCGCGGCCTATGTGACCGGGGCGGTGGCCCTGTTGCTGCAGCGGCACCCCGATCTAAAACCGAAACAGGTACGGTCTCTCATGGAGCAGTCAGCCGAAGACCTCGGGGCTTCAGGAAGAGACAGGCAGTTCGGATGGGGCCTCATAGATCTAAAAAAGCTATTGTAAGAAACAAAAAAACAATGAAAAAATTTTGAACTTTTTTATGAGCATGGACACTCATCAATAGAAACCCAAAAGAAAGGAGGTTGAAACGAAATATAGTGAATTGTAATGAATACGGTATGGTCTTAAAACAAAAAGATTGTAAACACAATGACGGACAAACCTGAAGAGAGACGGCAACCACCATCCATGCCAGGAATGGCGGGATTATTTCCGTCACGAAAGAAGAAAGGAGAAAAGCAATGAATAATTTCAAACGTTATTTAACGATCTTGGTCCTTCTTATGTTGGTATTCGCTTTTCCAGCCTGGGTACAAGGGGTAACGCTTGATACGAGCGGCACGGACACGTGCTCACCAGGATATGTCTGCAATGGTGGCGCCTTCCAATTCAAGGGCATGCACTGGTACGAGCCGGGCAGAGCCTTCTCCAT
>MGQF01000095.1:0-227 GCA_001797745.1 Deltaproteobacteria bacterium RBG_13_52_11 | reverse complement strand
GGCCGTCTGCCTGCAGCAATATATGCCGGGATGGGGGGGTGGAGGCGTCAACTTTCAGATAGTCACGATCCACGGGGAGTACGACTACGACACCGGCTCGACCCATGAGCAGATCAAGCTCCAGGGAAAAATCATTATTGACGAAACGCTCAAATGCGCCAAGAACCCGTGGGCCTGGGGGTGTGAGGCGGCGGGCTGCGGCAATGCAAATATCGTGAACAAAGTCA
>MGQF01000094.1 GCA_001797745.1 Deltaproteobacteria bacterium RBG_13_52_11 | reverse complement strand
TGTCCCTAGTACGAGAGGACCGGGATGGACGAACCTCTGGTGTACCAGTTGTGGCGCCAGCCGCATCGCTGGGTAGCCAAGTTCGGAAGGGATAACCGCTGAAGGCATATAAGCGGGAAGCCTCCCCCAAGATGAGATATCCCTCCCTGATGGCAACATCAGGGGTAAGACCCCAGGGAGACCACCTGGTTGATAGGCCGGATGTGTAAGTCCAGTAATGGACTCAGCTAACCGGTACTAATCGGTCGAGAGGCTTGATCTCTAATTTTACGACTCAAGGCTGTGCCTGTTTCCCCTATGTGGTTTATAGATTGCTGATTGTTCTTTGAGGTGATAAAGAGATGTTTCCGGTGACCATGGCGGAGGGGAAACACCCGTTACCATTCCGAATACGGCAGTTAAGCCCTCCTGCGCCGATGGTACTGCCCCCTAAGGGGTGGGAGAGTAGGTCGTTGCCGGGAACTTATGTTATTGAGAAAGGGGGTCAGGACAAAAAGAGGATCTTTCTTGCGTTCTGGCCCCTGTGTATGTGAGCGGGAATAACTCAGCGGTAGAGTGCGACCTTGCCAAGGTCGAAGTCGCGGGTTCAAATCCCGTTTCCCGCTCCAGAGGCGGCGTAGCCAAGTGGTAAGGCGACGGTCTGCAAAACCGTTATTCACCGGTTCAAATCCGGTCGCCGCCTCCAAATGATTTCAATGGGTTAGGCTATTTTGCCTAGCCTTTTTTATTGACAAATCCTGCCTTTTGACCTAAGTTTTGCGTATATTTCTCAAGGCCCTAAGTAACCCAATAACCTAATTTCTAATCACCTGGGGGATTGATGGAAAAAGGTTTAAGGAAGGTGCCAATATAAAGCCTCTAGGGGTTATATGCCCCTGGGGGCTTTTGTATTTAGCACCGCTGAAGCTTTCTAAATAAAAATCTTAAATTTGAACTAAGTTAATTTAATAAATAGGAAAATCATAAGGGGTAATCTGCTATGAAAAAAGTTACGGATGTTTCGGAAAAAGAAAAAGAAGCAATAGAGAAGCTTTATGCTTTCATAATCAAACAAATGAAAGCCGGATCTGACAAATCCGTCATAACCCAAAAGCTGGTGGAAATGGGAATTAATAAAAGTGATGCTTCGCACTTAGTGGAAACAGTTCATACGCAAATTGTAAAAGCCACGAAAGAGACAGAATTCACTTCTAGCTTATTACTACCCGCCCTACTTGGTGGCGTCTTGGCGGCTGTGGTGGGGGGAGTAATTTGGGGATTGATAGTGATTGTGACCAACTATGAGATTGGTTTTATGGCATTGGGGATAGGTGGGCTATGTGGCTTTGCTGTGCTGCTTTTCTCAAAGGGTAAAAGAGGACTTCCCCTTCAGGTTATAGCAGTTTTTTCGAGTATTTTAGGCATTTTTGTAGGTAAATATTTCTTCTTTTTCCATTACCTAAAAGAAACGCTAGCAAAAGAATATGGTGTAGCGGTAGCCTCCAATCTATCTATATTTTCACAGGAGGTTATCCAATTCTTTCTTGATCATATTGAATTAACGCTAAGTGGATTCGACATATTGTGGGTCATCTTGGCAGTCATTACAGCCTGGAGGATTCCTAAGGGGTTTGGTATCAAACTGTAAAAAAACATTACTTAGCGACAATAACTGATAACGGCTTATTGGAACTGGTCAGTCTACTGATAGTTATGCGGAGACTCAGCGACTGGAAGTTTATAGTCGGCACATAAAGAACGTGAGAGGAGGGTGATAAAATGCGCTTTCTGATCTTACTACTGGTACTAGTAGGGCTGGCTTTTCCTGCTTGTGCACAAGACCAAGCCACTCAGTTAGCAGAAGCATCTGCCCAGATCACGCAAGCTCTGAATCTGTACGCTCAAGCAGCAGAGCCCATACGTTCTCGGATGACCGCGCAGGAGAAGCTGGGGACAACGCTATTCTTTGCTGCTGCGATGGCGCTTGAGGACAATTCTCTTTCGCTGTCTGGCCTGTGTCGGTTGCAACAACTGTCTAAGTCTCCGACAGCTACTAAACAAAAAATTGTCGAACCACTCATTCAACAATACCGGTCGAGTAATGAGCAGCAGGTCGCAAACTTATCCCTCGCGCTACCCTTATTGCCCAAAAGTCTGGCGCGTCAGGCGAACCTCGTAATGGTCGCCGTCACAAATGCGGCTGCGATTATTGGCAAAGGATGCCAGTAAGGAACCCCGTTAAAAAAAATTGAACACCAACTTCTCCCCTGAATTGGAAGTGCAAGGAGCAGAAGAATAAGAAATAATGGCCGAACCCCTTGACCCCAAAGAAGTAGTCAGCTAAATTTTATTTTTTTATAATAGCGAGGGTATTATGAAAAATAAGGCACTCGCAATTTTCGGCATAGTAACATACATCTTGTCTGTCTTATCCTCTGCTGAAAATTCAGAAGGAAATTATATTGCGCCAATTGCTTTAATTGCCATATCGGGAATAGCAACAGTGGTATTTTATGTTATAGCCGCAATACGCCTATGGAAAATACACAAAATTGCAGTAATATTATTTATAACTTCGCTTTTCATCTACGTTTTATTATTGATAATCCAGGGCATTACTTCACCTTCTTATGGGAGCTCAACTATTATTCTATTGAATATAACCAAAGTAATTAAATTAGTAGCTTTTATCTGGGTGATAGTACTGCTTTGGAAAACTACAAGGCAACTTGAAAAAATGCGCAAAAAAGTACTTAGTAGCCCAAATTCAACATCGAGAAATTAGCCATCTCAAACATGTACGAGAGAGAGGCATTGATTGAAATACTGACTAGGAAGGGGATAGTTTATTTTGATTTAATCCTACCGAGTTGAAGTATAATGAAATGATTTGTAGATTATGTGGTAAAGATAAAAAACTCGTAGAAAGTCATATTATTCCAAAAAAATTCTACACGCCACTTTTTGTTGAGAAACAATCGCCTAGAATCATTTCAAATAAGCCAGGTTTTTATCCAAAAAAGTCACCAAGTGGAATTTATGACAAAATAGTCTGCGTGGAATGTGAAAGGATTTTTTCACCTTGGGATGATTATGCACAGAAAGTACTATTGACTCAAAATTCTAAGGTAGAATACTTAAAATACAACGATAAAAAAATTGCTTATATAAAAACCTTTGATTACGCCAGACTCAAGTTATTCTTTATTTCGCTACTTTGGAGAGCAACTGTATCAACCCATTATTTTTTTAAACGGATTAATGTGGGCCCTTTTGAACCACAAATAAAACAGATGATTCTAGATACCAACCCTGGTGATCCAGAAGAGTTCGCAATTGCTATCACAAAATATGACGATCCGCTTGGCACAATCACCCCTGATCCTTATTCGTATAAGTGGGAGGGTATTAACTACTATCACTTTTATTTGGCAGGTTTCATAGCTTATATAAAAGCAGATAAAAGACCAGTTCCCTCCTTCATGAAAGAGCTTATTTTGTGTCCTGAAAAGCCTTTGATTATACTCATAAGAGATTTTAGGAAAAGCAAAGATTTTAAGGTGATAAAAAAAATTGTAAAAAAAACGATACCAAAGAAATAAACCAATCCCCTCCAAAGCCCAGGGTGCATATAGGGTGCGGGTTTTACCCTAGTTTTCCCTATTTCGCCACCCTAACCCATTGAACTAGGAATTATTGGTGCCTCCAGGGGAAATATAAAAGGGGCTCGGCAGTTTTGCCGAAGCCCCTTTCTGTTTGTCGGTGATGGTGATGCACAGCTACCGGTGCATCACGTCATCGTATCCTTACGTACGTCGCCTTAAGATACCCTTGATCATTGACATAGTATACCTTGGCCCTATCACCCGCATAGGGGTACCGTCGTATGTTGTAATCGGTACGCACTCCGGTATAGAAGGTATATATCTTTCCCGTATTGAAGCTTTGTACGTGTATCGTCCCCCTGCCGAGTGCCCCGATGGCAACGCTGGTAACCTTCCCATAGACGGCATTTCGGGCGACTTCCCCACCGTAATATCTTACCTGCACGTAGTTACGACCTTGTTGTAGGAGGGCGATGAGGACGAGCAGCCCCACCACTACTGCTACAGCTATAAGGATTTGCTTTTGGGACTTGCGGGTAAGGCGAAGGCCTTTTGACCTTGTTCTTGAAGTGCTTTTCTTTGTTCTCCGCGTACTTTTTCTTTTCGTACTTGTCCTTCTGGTACTTGTTCTTCTCTTGCTTGCTCTCTTGGTGCGTGCCATTGTTTCCTCCTGAGAGGTATTTTTGCCTTTATATCAGACAGCCTGAGAGATGTCAAACAAATCTATAAAAAATCACCTCTATCGTCTTGAAAAGGCGATATAAGGTAAAAGTAATGGTCAGCGCCTATCTGTTGCAATACGGCGGCGCAAACTACTCCTTATGCCCCTCCCGCCCCTCCCCCCCCTTCTTTACTCGCCTCCACTTGCCTGAGAAACTCCTCGGAGGTCATGATACGAAAGAGGGGAAATAGCGCTGATTTTCTATAATTCTCGAGGGTTGTCTCGTGCACCTCTCTCTTATGGGCGGCACAGCAGTCCTCGAGGAGAACAGAGCTGAAGTCGTGGCAGAGGGCATCCATGGCCGTCATGAGGACGCAGACATTGGTTGTGATACCCGCTACGGCGACTGTGTCGCAGTGCCATGTCCGCAGCGTTTGATCGAGGTCGGTCTTAAAGAAGGCGCTGAAGCGCCGTTTCGGCAATATAACGTCCCCCTCCTGCACCTCCAGTAGATCGGTGACCTCTGCCCCTTCTGTCCCCCGAATTGAATGGGGTTTCAGCTTGCCCTTGAAGAGGAAGTCATCGGGGAGGAAGGAATCACAGGCAAAAATGATAGGTATCCCCCACCTCCGTCCCCGTTGCAGGAGGTGATTGACCTGTGGGATGATGGGCTGGGCTTCCCGAGTAATCGGGAAATGATCTTCCTCCCGGAAGTTGTCCTTCACCATATCGACAATGATGATGGCGGGTCGCATGATTGGTTAACCTCCCCTATCTTTTATCGAGATTAAAGACCCGGCGGGCATTTTTTGTGGTGATGGCCGCCACTTCTGAGATATCCTGCCCCCGTGTCTCAGCGACGGCCTCGGCGGTAAACCGCACATAGGCGGGCTCGTTTCTTTTTCCCCGGTGCGGCTCGGGGGCGAGAAAGGGGGCATCGGTCTCTAAAATTATCCCCTCCGGGGGAAGCCTCTTTACCACCTCACGCAGACCCTGGGCCTTTTTAAAGGTAATGACCCCTGGAATGGAGATGACAAAACCGATCTCCAGGTATCGTGTGGCCGTTTTCGCATCCCCGGAAAAACAATGAATCACTCCTCCCACCTCCCATGCCCTCTCCTCCTGAAGGGTGGTGATGGTTTCCTGTGCTGCAGAGCGACTATGGATGATCACGGGGAGTTTCAGTTCTTTTGCGATCGTTATCTGTTGACGAAATCTCTCATTTTGGATTGCCGACGGAGAGAGGTTGCGGTAGAAATCGAGGCCGATTTCCCCCCAGGCCTTCACCTTCTCATGGTGGGCCAACGCTTTCAGGCTGTCTAGATCCCTTTCACCTACCTCAGCGGCGTTGTGGGGGTGAACCCCCACGATGGCGAAGATGTTTGGGAATGCCTCAGTGATCTCCAATGTCCTCCGACAGCTGGCTGGATCAGTACCGACCGTCATAATAGTAGACACCCCTGCTTCTTCTGCCCTCTGGATCACCCGGGGAAGGTCTGCCTCGAACTCAGACATATCAAGGTGGGCATGGGTATCAACTAACATCAGCTTCTCGCTCCTTTTACACGAGGAATTGATAACATGGGACACCTTGTGGCGTGCCCCATCAGTGAAAAGCGAGAGAGAGGGGTCATGGGGTCGCTCATTGGTCTATTGTCACCTGTGTTGCCTCCATAAGGCCCTTGTCATAGAGGTAATACACCTTCACCCGCTCTCCGATGGAAGGGTAACGACGTGGATGGTAGCTGGTACGCCATCCCACAGAGAGGGTATATATTGTTCCGGTATGGAGGCTCTGTACCGTTATTGTTCCCCGACGGTTCTCCCTCATGTGGGCTGCTATGACATTTCCATAAACGGCATTGGAAGCTATCTCCCTGCCGACCTTACTTCTTTCGATGATGATCTCCTGGCCTAATTGCTCTGGTTTTGCCACCTGTTTTCTTTTTCCCCCAATAGGGAGAAGGGTCTGCAGGAGGGCGATGAGGATGAGTATGCCCACCACCCCTGCCCCCGCCATGAGGAGCTTTCTTTGAGATAGCTGAGAGAGGAGGGGAGGCCTTGTCTGCGCCTCCTTTTTCTTTTTCGATTGCTCTATCCGTTTCCCGCAGTGCTTACAGAAACGGACAGTGGAGGGGACCCTTTTCCCACATTGAGAGCACTTCATCCTCAGGCTCCTGAGCGCATTTTGGGGCCTTTATATCAGACCGCCAGCGAGATGTCAAACCTGCTCACCATGCCGTCTGCGTTTGATTTATAGCACTGATTTTGATAAGCTAGGGTACCGCAGAGGAGGGGGCTGATGAGCAGTTGCAAGATGGCCATTCTGGGGGCAGGCAATTTGGGGACGACCCTGGCCTTAATGATGTGGGAAAAGGGGCACGGTATTACCCTCTGGACAATAGAGGAGGATGTGGCCGAGGCCATCCGTGAGGGGAGGGAAAACCCCCGCTACCTCCCCGGGCATTACATCCCTCCTGAGATCAAGGTATCTCTGGAGATAGGTGAGACCCTACAGGGTGTTGAGATTGTCGTCCTTACAGTTCCCTCCCATGCCGTACGGAGAGTAACTGGTCTTATGGCCCCCCACCTTTCACCAGGGACCATTATCGTCGATTTTGCCAAAGGGTTGGAGGTGGAAACAGAGCTGCGGATGTCTCAGGTTATCGAGGATGAACTTTCTCCTGAGGTGAGGAATGGGATCGCGGCTGTTTCAGGGCCCTCTATTGCCTCAGAGTTGGTACGCAAGCTTCCCACGGCGGTGGAGATATCCTCTCATGATCCCCGCTGTTCCCAGACGACCAAAGAGATTTTGGAAACCCCCTTCTTCAGGCTCTATGTCAATGAAGATCTGGCAGGGGTGGAATTGGGAGGTGCCTTCAAAAATGTCTACGCAATAGGGGCAGGGATCTGCGATGGTCTGAAGATGGGGGTGAATACCAAGTCCTCCGTCATCACCAAGAGTTTAGAGGAGCTCTCTATGCTGGGAAGTGCCCTGGGGGCCCACCCCCTCACCTTTATGGGGCTTTCGGGGCTCGGAGATCTGATTGTCACGTGTACCAGCGAGCACAGCCGCAACAGGAGGTTTGGTGAGAAGATAGGGAGGGGGATCTCTCTTGAGAAGGCACAAAAGGAAATAGGGCAGGTGATAGAGGGGATTAGGGCGACCAAGGTCGCCTACAAGGTGGGGAAGGAGTTCCAGCTAGAGCTTCCCATTGTGGAGCAAATCTACCGAGTCCTGTATGAGGAAGGGGATCCTCGCGAGGCCGTGTATCAATTCATGGTTTGATTGTTTGGTCTGCACGCGGAAGCAGGAAGGTAACCCCAGATGAGGATTGCACGGTGAAGGGTGAAAAACGCACGTATCCCATTAAGGAGTGGCCTGAGGGTGATCGTCCGCGGGAGAAGCTCTTGGAGCGTGGTCCAGAGGCCCTTTCTGACGCGGAGTTGCTGGCCATAATAATCAGAACGGGTGATAGCTCGAGCGGCAGGACCGCCCTCGATCATGCCCGTCACCTTATAGCCAAGTTTAAGAGTTTTCGAAACCTCTCTTCAGCGGCGATTGCTGAACTATGCGCTCTCAAGGGGATCGGCCCGGCCAAGGCGGCAGCCGTGAAGGCGACCATGGAGATCTCCCGGAGGTTTGCCACGGAGAGGGTTTCCCAGGGGGCGGCCTTTTCTCGCAGCGCGGATGTCTTCGCCCATTTTCACCAGCGCTTAAGGGATAACAAAAAGGAATGTTTCTTCATCCTCTTGTTAGACAGCAAGAACAGGGTCATCAGAGAAGAGAGGATCTCTGAGGGGACCTTGACCAGTGCCCTGGTCCACCCCAGGGAAGCCTTCACGCCCGCCATCAGGGAGTCCGCTGCCTCACTAATCTTGGTACACAATCACCCCAGTGGCGATCCAACTCCTAGCCGAGAGGATGAGGAGATCACCAGCCGGCTGGCCGAGGGGGGTGAACTGCTCGGCATCGGTGTGTTGGATCACATCATTATCGGCCAGGGGCGTTACTATAGCTTTGCCGACAGGGGAAGACTTGGAGCGGTTCGGTGAGATAAAAGAAGCGGGCTCTCGGCAGCAAGAGGACTTTTCCAAATGGAGATGTACGACAGGATCATCACCCATAACGACATGGATGGAGTGGTAAGCGCTGCCATCTGCTCATATGTATTCCATGTCGAGGATATCCGGTTCGCTGGACCTAATGCCATCATCAAAGGAGAGATCTCCACTTCTGAAAGGGATATCGTATGTGATTTGCCGTATCCTCTGCTCTGCGGCCTCTGGTTCGATCATCATGAGGGGAATGTGCAGGATCTGCAGTACAGAGATATCGATCTCGAAGAGATTGCGGGGAGGTTCTCTCCCAGGGACAGCTGTAGCAGGGTGGTGTACGAGTACTGCTCCGATACGGGGATTTACTTGCCTCCCTATTGTGAAGGGACCGTGGAGGAGACGGACATCATAGACAGTTTTAACTATCGCAGCGTAGAGGAGTGGCGTAGGGAAACCCCGGGTAAGCTGGTGGATTATTTTCTGAAGGCAGGGAGCCCCACCCTGCGTGAGAAACATCGCTCTATGAGAGAGCTGGTCCTGTGGGTGCGCGGTCTCCCCCTGCACGAGGTGGCGGACTTGCCTGCGGTACGAGAGGGGGTTGAACGGTACAAGGGGGAGGAGGGGCGGATGCTCACGCTCATTCAAGACGATTCCTTTTTTCTCCCCGATGATCAGCGGAAGGAGATCATTATTATTGACCTCACCCGCCACCATCGTCGCCCCCAGATCATTAAAAATCTCGCCTTTATCCTTTACCCCCAGGCGTCGGCTGCCTTAGAAATCCACTCACTCTACGACCGGGGGGTCAAAACAACTAATCTGGGATTCAGCATTGCCCTCAGTTTTATCTTGAACCATCACGAGCACAAGAAAGACCTCGGAGAGATCATGCGGGAGCTGAATATTGGGGATGGTCACAGAGGGGCGTCCGCCGGAACCCTTTACGCCAATTCCAAGGCCCAGATGCTGAAGCGGAAGGAAGAGGTGGTGCAGGGGATCTATAAGCTCTGGGCCGCTCAAGGGTAGGGAGAAACGGGTGTAGGGAATTCCCTTTGTCTCAAGAGAGAGGAGGAAGAGGTATATGGAGATCAAAACGGTGAGGCTCGAGATCCCTGAGGGAGCCAATATTATCTTCGGGCAGAGCCATTTTATCAAAACAGTGGAGGATCTCTTTGAGGTGATAGTTGGCGGGGTGCCTGGGGCAAAGTTCGGCCTCGCCTTTTGTGAGGCCTCAGGCCATTGCCTCATCAGGTCAGAGGGGAACGATCCTGACCTGGTCAAGGTCGCCCAGAAAAACGCCTCCGAGGTGGGAGCTGGCCACATCTTCATCGTCCTGCTGAAGGATGCCTTCCCCATCAACGTCTTGAACGCCATCAAGATGTGCCAGGAGGTATGCACCATCTACTGTGCCACCGCCAACCCGGTCGAGGTGATCATCGCCCAGACGGATCAGGGGAGGGGTATCTTGGGGGTGATTGATGGTTCGCCTCCCAAGGGGATCGAAGACGACCAGGGGGTTCAGTGGAGGAAAAAACTGCTGCGGGATTTCAAATATAAGTTATGATTTCTTTTCTGAAGCCTTTTTCTTTGCGGGCTTTTTGTCCGCCTTCTCCTTTTCTTCCTTACCTGCGATGGGGAGCAACTCGATGATGGCGAGGGCCGCGCTATCACCCGGGCGATTTCTAGTTTTGAACATGTGAGTATACCCCCCATTCCTCCCCGTAAAGCGGGGGGCTATCTCGTTGAAGAGCTTGTGGGCCACCTTTTTGCTGTTGATGATCCTGAGGGCCTGGCGGCGGGCGTGCAGGTCTCCCCTCTTCCCTAAGGTGATGAGACGTTCTGCAAGACTGCGCACCTCTTTGGCCTTGGCCTCGGTGGTTTCAATCCGCTCATGTTCGAAGAGGGAGGTGACCATATTGCGCAGCATCATGAGGCGATGGCTTGTGGTGCGGTTGAGTTTTCTTCCGGCGTTTCGGTGTCTCATGTCTTCCCTTTAGTCCTCTTTCTCTCTTTGCTGTTCAAGGGGCATGAGAGTTTCTATATTCATCCCCAGTTTAAGTCCCATCCCCTCCAAGACCTCTTTTATCTCATTCAGGGATTTTCTGCCGAAGTTCTTAGTCTGGAGGATCTCCTGTTCCGTTTTTTGTACTAATTCCACGATATAGTGGATGTTGGCGTTCTTCAGACAGTTGGCCGATCTGACCGATAACTCAAGTTCATCCACGCTCTTGGTCAGTTTATCGCGCAGATCCTCCAACTCTCTTTGCCTTTTTTCTTCATCGTCCTCACTCGGGAGTTCCTCAGGTGGTTCCTCGAAGTTGATAAATATGTTCAATTGATCCTTGAGAATTTTGGCTGCCAGGGCTACGGCATCATCAGGTTTGATACTGCCGTTGGTCCAGACCTCGAGGGTGAGCTTGTCGTAGTCAGTGATCTGTCCCACGCGCGCATTGGTCACCGTATAGTTCACCTTCTTGATGGGTGTGAAAACGGAGTCAATGGGGGTAGTCCCTATTGGCATGTCCTCCTCCTTGTTTCTCTCGGCGGGGACATACCCTTTGCCCATCTTTACCGTCATTTCCATTGTTAGCTTCGCGCCCTTGTCAAGAAGGGCTATGTGCTGCTGAGGATTAACTACCTCCACATCGGCATCGGCGATAATATCCGCTGCGGTGACCTCCTTTTCGTTTTCGACCTCTATCCGTGCCGTCTTTGAACTGGAGCCGTGCAGCCTGAAGACCACTTCCTTTAGATTGAGGATGATATCAGTAACATCCTCCTTCACCCCAGGGAGTACGGAAAACTCGTGCAGGCTCCCATCTATTTTGACCCCCGTGACGGCCGCCCCCTGAAGGGATGATAGCAGGATTCTCCTCAAAGAGTTCCCCAACGTCATTCCGAACCCCCTCTCCAGGGGCTCGGCGACGAATTTGCCGTAGTAGTCGGTTAAAGTCTCCTCATCGACCTCAAGTCTTTTCGGCTTGATCAAGGTCTTCCAATTCTTCTCGTTTATCTCCATAGTCTTTCAATTCCCTCCTGAACCATACTGAAATGGTTATTTGGAGTATAGTTCAACGATGAGTTGCTCTTGAATAGGAGGTGTCGTTAATTCCTCTCGATTGGGCCATCCCTTGACCATTCCTCTGAGGTTAGCCTTTTCCATCTCCAGCCATTGGGGTATACCCCTCCTGGCCATCCCCTTTACGGCCTCCTTGATCCGAGCCATCCCCTTGCCCTTCTCTTTGACCTCGATGACATCGTTGGGTTTCACGAGATACGAAGGGATGTTTACCTTGCGCCCGTTGACCAGAAAGTGGCCGTGCCCCACCAGTTGTCGCGCCTCCTGACGGGAGGTGGCGAAACCGAGCCGGTATACCGTATTGTCAAGTCGCCGCTCCAAGAGGATCAGGAGATTCGTCCCCGTAATACCCTTTTGTCTGTCGGCCTTCTCAAAGTAGTTACGAAACTGCCGCTCCGATACGCCGTATATCCGTTTGACCTTCTGCTTCTCCCTCAGTTGGATACCGTAGTCAGAAAATTTGATCCGGCGTTGACCATGTTGTCCTGGTGGATAACCCCGACGTTCAAAGGCACACTTATCAGTATAGCATCGTTCACCCTTCAGGAAGAGCTTCATTCTTTCTCGGCGACACAATCGGCAGACCGAATCTATGTATTGAGCCACGTTATACCCTCCTCCTCTTGGGAGGCCTACAGCCGTTGTGCGGTATGGGGGTGACATCCCTAATCATATGGACCTTAATCCCTGTGGCCTGCAGTGCTCTCAGAGTGGCCTCCCTTCCTGCCCCGGGCCCCTTCACGTAGACATCCACCGTCTTCATTCCATGCTCCATGGCCTTTTTTGCAGCGGCCGACGCAGCCAATTGGGCGGCAAAGGGCGTCCCCTTACGCGATCCCTTGAACCCTTGTGTACCACCACTGGCCCAGGCAATGGTGTTTCCCTGGTCGTCGGTAAAAGTCACAATGGTGTTGTTAAAGGTAGCCTGGATATGAACTATTCCTGAAGGAATATTTACTCGCGCCTTCTTCTTCCCGCCCTTTTGCTCTCTCTTGGCCATACTTCCTCCTATATTTTCTTTTTCCCGATCACTCCCCTGCGAGGCCCTTTTCTGGTCCTGGCGTTGGTATGGGTCCGCTGCCCCCGCACCGGGAGGGATCGGCGATGGCGCAGTCCCCGATAAGAACCCAGATCCATGAGGCCCTTGATGTTCATGGCTATTTCCCTTCTCAGCTCTCCCTCCACTTTAAAAACGCTGTCGATAATTCCTCTTATCTTGACAACCTCCGACTCACTCAACTCGCCAGCCTTCTTATTCCAGTCGACACCGGCCTCATTCAAGATCTTCTGGGACGCAGAGCGTCCAATGCCATAGATATAGGTGAGGGCTATTTCAACCCTTTTATCCTTCGGTAAGTCAACTCCTGCGATTCTAGGCACTGCAGCCTCCCTCCTAACCTTGTCTCTGTTTATGCTTTGGATTTACGCAGATGACCCTGATGACACCCTTGCGCTTGATGATCTTGCATTTGTCGCAGATCTTCTTCACCGAAGATCTCACTTTCATCTCAATCCTCCTGAGTAGTCCTTACCCGTTAAGCGCTCTTTTTCTCTCGATAAGTGATTCTGCCCCTGCTGAGGTCATAGGGGGAAAGTTCCACCGTAACCTTATCTCCCGGAATAATCTTTATGTAGTGCATCCTCATCTTTCCAGAGATGTGGGCCAACACCTTGTGGCCGCCCACCAGCTCCACCCTGAACATGGCGTTAGGGAGGGTTTCCGTAACCGTTCCTTCTACCGAGAGGGCTTCTGCCTTGGGCATATAAATTTCCCCATTACCCCTCGATGGCCTCAACGATTTCCCGAAAGATCTTCTCTATATCTCCTACCCCATCAATGGTACGCAAGAGCCCCCTTTTTCGGTAGTATGCAATCAGGGGAGCAGTCTGCTTTTCGTAGACCTGAAGTCTCGCCCTGATAGTTCCCTCCTTATCATCATCCCGTTGGTACAGTTCCCCCCCACACTTGTTGCAAATCCCTTCCTTCTTGGGAGGGTCGAAGGTGAGATGAGACATAGCCCCACAATCCCGGCAGGTCCTCCTCCCTGTCAGGCGACGTATCAACTGTTCGTTGTCCACCTCGATGCTGACGACGTGGTCTATTCCCCTCTTCATATCCTTCAAGGTGCTTTCCAGAGCCTCGGCCTGGGGGACGGTGCGGGGAAAACCATCCAAGATGAATCCACCATTACAGTCTGCACTCTTGAGCCTATCCCGAACAATGCCCACCACTACCTTATCAGGGACCAAAGCTCCTTGGTCCATATACTGCTTTGCCTCCACCCCCAAGGGGGTCTTTTCTTTCACCGCCGTCCTGAGAATATCGCCGGTGGATATCTGGGGTATACGGTACCGTTCCACCATCTTCTGTGCCTGCGTGCCCTTTCCTGAGCCGGGCGGTCCTAACAGGATCAAATCCATCCGTCTTACCTCACCTATCTCTCTTATCAGCCACGACGACCTTTAATCCTCCCCCCACTGATCAGCCCTTCATAGTGCCTGGTCAACATGTGGGACTCTATCTGCTGGACGGTGTCCAAGGCCACCCCCACCACGATGAGCAGGGCCGTCCCTCCAAAGTAGAAGGGGACGTTGAACCTCGCGTACAGGAAGGTGGGCAGGACACATACGCCAGCCACATAGATGGCTCCACCCAGGGTGATGCGGGTGAGGACCCGATCGATATAGTCGGCGGTGGAGCTCCCCGGCCTGATACCGGGGATGAAGCCACCGTACTTCTTCATGTTTTCTGCCACGTCTACGGGGTTGAAGACCACGGCGGTGTAAAAGTAGCAGAAAAAGATGATAAAACCCACGAAGAGGAGATTGTAGGTCAATGTAGTCGGTTGGAGGAAGTTTTGAATTTTTTGCATCCAAGGATGATTCACAAAGTTGGCGATGGTGGCGGGGAACATGAGGATGGAGGAGGCGAAGATGGGGGGTATAACGCCAGCAGTGTTGATCTTCAAGGGTAGGTGCGTGGTCTGCCCCCCGTACATCCTCCTTCCGATGATCCTCTTGGCGTACTGGACGGGTATCCTGCGATGGGACGTCTCCATGTAGACGATAAAGGCTATGACAGCGACCATTAAGGCCACGATGCCCAACATGAGGATGGGCCCTAGTTCCCCTGTCTTTATCAGCTGAGATGTCTGTACAATCGCGGCGGGCATACTTGCCACGATCCCCGCGAAGATGATCAGGGATATCCCGTTGCCGATCCCCCGCTCGGTGATCTGCTCACCCAACCACATCAGGAAGGAGGTACCGGCAGCCAGGGTGATGGTCGTCATAAGTCGGAAGGACCACCCTGGATGGAGGGCTATCGGTGCCCCCTCCATGCCGTGCTGAGCTTCCATCCACATGGCGATGCCGAAGCCCTGGATGATGCTGAGGATGACCGTGCCATACCTCGTGTACTGGACGATCTTCCTCCTCCCCATCTCCCCTTCTTTCTGGAGGCGCTCGAGGTAGGGGACAACCACCGTGAGCAGCTGGAGGATAATGGAAGAGCTGATGTAGGGCATAATGCCCAGGGCAAAGACTGACAGGCGTTTCATGGCGCCTCCGGCAAACATATCAAAGAAGCCGAGCAGCGTCCCGCCTGCCTGTTCGAAGAATGAGGTGAGGGCCGCACTGTCAATGCCCGGGGTGGGAATGTGACATCCAATCCGATAAACCGCCAATAGGAGGAGGGTGATTGTGATGCGCCTCTTGAGCTCTGGTATCTTGAAAATATTGCCGATAGCTGTCATCATGAAGCCACCTCAACTTTCCCCGAGGCCTCCTCGATTTTCTTTCGGGCCGACGCGGTACATTTGTGGGCCCTGACGGTGAGGGCAATGGTGAGGTCGCCATCTCCCACTATCTTAACCCCATCATAGACCTTCTCAACCAGCCCTGCCTTCTGCAGGGCCTCGACATCCACCACCTCACCTGCTGAAAAGCGGTTGAGGTCCCTGATATGGACCAGGGCGAATCGCTTTTTGAATATATTCCTGAACCCCCGCTTAGGCAGCCGCCGCTGCAGAGGCATCTGCCCACCTTCAAAACCGCGGGAGATGTGGGCACCGCTGCGTGACTTCTGGCCCTTGGTACCCCGGCCTGCCGTCTTTCCGTGACCTGAGCCAGGGCCCCTGCCAACGCGTTTAACCCCTTTTGTTGCCCCCAGGGGCGGTTTTAGCTGTCCTAGCATCTTACTCAATCACCTCCACGAGGTGGGAGACCTTTTTGATCATCCCTCTCGTCTCCGGTGTGTCTTTCAGGACCACCACCTTGTTTAATTTGGTCAAACCCATTCCCCGCAACACATCCCGGTGTTTTCTGGGACGTCCGATGCTGCTGCGGACCAATTTGAGCTTTACGTATCCCGTGCCCATTTATTGCCTCAGAAGTGCTCCCACCTCTATCCCCCGTTTCTGAGCAATCTCCTCCGGGGTTTTGAGCAGTTTGAGGCCCTCAAAGGTGGCCTTGACCAGGTTGTGGGGGTTATTGGAACCCAAGGATTTGGTCAGGATGTTCTGTATCCCCGCTACCTCCACCACCGCCCTGACCGCTGCCCCGGCGATGACACCAGTCCCCTCCGAGGCTGGCCTCAAGATGACCTTGCCCGCACCAAACCTTCCGACGACCATATAGGGTATGGTACTATTGATAATGGGGACCTTCATCAGGTTCTTTTTCGCCAGTTCGATACCTTTACGAATGGCCTCAGGGACCTCATGGGCCTTTCCGAGGCCGCTGCCCACGGTGCCATTGCCATCTCCCACCACCACCAGGGCGCTGAAACGAAATCTCCTTCCCCCCTTTACTACCTTGGCTACCCTGCTGATGTGTACGACCCGATCGGTTAACTCATGTTCCGTGGAATCTATCGCCTCCACCATACGCTCTCCTCTCAAAACTCGAGTCCTTTTTGGCGCGCTGCCTCAGCCAACGTCTTTATCCTGCCGTGGTAGAGGAATCCATTGCGATCGAAGACCACCTTTTTGATCCCCCTCTCCAGTGCCTTTTGGGCTACGAGTTCACCCACTGCCTTGGCCGCCTCGGCGTTGCCCGTTGCCTTTAACGTTCCCTGTAACTCCTTACTGAGGGTGGAGGCCGCTGCCAGGGTCTGCCCGGTGATATCATTGATGACCTGGGCGTAGATGTGCTTTAAGCTCCGGTAAACCGTGAGACGGGGCCGCCCCTCGGTCCCTCTCACCTTTTTTCTGACCCGCAGCTTTCTCCTCAACCTTCCAGACAACCTCTTGGTGGCCACACCCTCCTCCTTAGCCGCCTTTTGCCTTGCCCGCTTTCCGGCGGACCTGCTCTCCTACGTATCTAATCCCCTTTCCCTTGTAGGGCTCGGGTTTTTTGAAGTTTCGTATCTCGGCTGCCACCTGCCCGACCTTTTGTTTATCGATTCCCGTTATCGTGATGTTGGTCTGCTTCTCCACTGCCACCTCGATGCCCTCGGGAATGGAATAGATCACTGGGTGTGAGTAGCCCAAGCTTAACTGGAGGTTCCTGCCCTGGAGATTGGCCCGGTATCCTATCCCCACTATCTCGAGTCTTTTTTCAAACCCCTGGGTTACCCCCGTTACCATATTGGCAATCAGTGTCCTGACCAGGCCATGGAGGGAACGTACCTGCTTTGCATCCCCATTGCGTTTGACGTGAAGCATTTCACCCTCGACCTGGAAGGAGATGCCCATGGGTATGGTCTGCGACAGGGTTCCTCTGGGACCTTTTACTTCCACGGCAGATCCCGCTTGTTTTACCTCGACACCTTGGGGGACAGGTATGGGGGCCTTTCCTATCCTGGACATCTAGTTCTCCCTCTGGAAGCTACCAGACATAGCAGATGACTTCCCCCCCTACCCCCGCCTGGCGTGCTGCGCGATCCGTCATCACCCCCTTGGAGGTGGAGAGGATGGTTGTTCCCATTCCGCTTAACACCGATGGGATTTCATCCTTGGCCACATAAACCCTGCGGCTGGGCTTGCTCACCCGCTGCAAGTTGACGATTACATTCTGTGCATGATTGTCGTATTTGAAGCGTATCTTGAGGATACCCTGTGTATTGCCGGGGATAATCTCATAGGCTTTGATATACCCTTCTTCTTTGAATATTTCAGCTATCCGAGCCTTCATCTTGGAGGAGGGGATCTCTACCTCTGTTTTTTTGGCCACAATGGCGTTACGCACCTTGGTCAACATGTGAGCTATGGGGTCAGTCATGCTCATAGATTGCCTCCTCTTACATTACCAACTGGACTTGGTAACCCCCGGGATGTCTCCCTGGAGGGCAAATTTCCTCAGACAGATACGGCACATATTGAACTTTCTGTAATAGGCGCGGGACCTCCCGCAGATAGGGCACCTATTGTAATCTCTCACCTTGAATTTTTTTGGCCGCTGGGCCTTCACTATGAGCGCCTTTCTTGCCACGGGGAAACCTCCTTAACTCCTAAAGGGCATACCCAACAGCTTGAGGAGTTCCCTTCCCTCCTCATCTGTTTTGGCTGTGGTCGTGATAACGATATTCATTCCTTTGATCTTGTCTATCTTATCATAATTGATCTCAGGGAAGATGATTTGCTCCTTTATCCCTAAGGCATAATTACCCCTGCCATCAAAGGCATGGGGGGAAAACCCGCGGAAGTCCCTCACCCGGGGAAGGGCTACATTGATGAGCCTGTTCAGGAACTCATACATCCTCTCTTTTCTCAGGGTCACCATACAGCCGATGGGCATGCCAGCCCTCAGTTTGAACTGAGCGATAGACCGCTTGGCCTTGGTGATAACCGGCCTCTGTCCCGCGATGGCGGCTATCTCCTCCATGGCGGAGTCGAGGATCTTGATGTTTTGCATGGCCTCCCCCAGCCCCATGTTGATGACGATCTTTTCCAGCCTGGGGACCTCCAGGATGTTTCTGTGGCTAAAGTGCTTCTGCAGGGCTGGAACAACTTCTTTATGATAGTATTCTTTCAACGACATCGCCGACCTACCTCACGGAGATTCTACTCATCGATGGCCTCTCCACACTTCCTGCATATTCTGATTCGCCTTCCATCTTCCAAAGCCTTTTTCCCTATGCGGGTGGGGAGGTTGCACTTGCCGCAGAGCAGTTGGACATTGGAGATGTGAATGGGGGCCTCCTGTTCCACGATGCCTCCCTTCCCATGGCTAGCACCGGGTCTGAGGTGTTTCTTGACAAAGTTGAGGCGCTCAATGAACACCGCGTCCTTTCCGGGGAGGACCTTAAACACCTTCCCCGACTTTCCCTTCTCCTTGCCTGCAACCACCATCACGGTGTCGTTTTTCTTGATTAATTCCTTCTCCATAACCCTTCTCACAGGACCTCCGGGGCCAGAGAGATAATCTTCATGAACTTTTTCGCCCTGAGCTCCCTGGCCACCGGACCGAAGATCCGGGTACCAATAGGTTCATTTTGCGGGCTGATGAGTACGGCTGAGTTATCGTCAAACTTTATATATGAACCATCGGGTCTCTTTACGCCCTTTTTAGTCCTGACTACCACGGCCCTTACCACATCTCCCTTCTTGATCTTAGAGTTGGGGATGGCGTCCTTGACCGAGACCACGATCACATCACCCAACGAGGCATACTTTCTCTTTGAGCTCCCCAAGACCTTGATACAGCCGATCTTTCTCGCACCAGAATTGTCGGCCACATCCAAAATGGTCTGCATCTGAATCATTGGTATCCGTTAGACCTCCGGTGCCTTTTCGATGATCTTCTTTACATTCCACCTCTTGGTCTTGCTGAGGGGGCGGGTTTCCTCGATCAATACCTTGTCGCCGACGCCACAGGTATTCTCCGCATCATGTGCCTTATAGGTAGTGTAGCGTTTGATATATTTCTTGTATACGGGGTGTTGGGTCATGCGTTCCACCTGGATGGTTGCCGTTTTATTCATCTTATTGCTGACCACAATCCCTATTTCATTTTTTCTCATTCCCCGCCTTTTCATTGCTCTCCTTTCCCATCCTCTCGCGCACAACGGTCTTGACCCTGGCAATATCGCGCTTGACGTGGGTCAAACGCATGAGATTCTCTAGTTGTCCGGTGGCTCGCTGGAACCTGAGGTTAAAGAGCTCTTCCTTGAGGTCATGCTCTTTTTGGTGAAGCTCATCCATGCTCAATTCCCGCAGTTCCCGTGCCCTCATCATATCT
Source organism: Deltaproteobacteria bacterium RBG_13_52_11 (assembly GCA_001797745.1). Lineage (GTDB taxonomy): Bacteria > Desulfobacterota > B13-G15 > B13-G15 > RBG-16-54-18 > RBG-13-52-11. Next base: position 4,658 of record MGQF01000094.1, on the reverse strand, counting down.
CCTCCCGGGCCACAAATCGGGTGGCGAGGGGGAGTTTGTGCGAGGCGAGCCGAAAGGCCTCCTTTGCCCTTTCTTCAGGGACGCCCTCCATCTCGTACAGGATGCGGCCCGATTTCACCACGGCCACCCATCCCTCAACAGCCCCCTTCCCCTTTCCCATCCTGGTCTCGGCGGGCTTCTTGGTGAAGGGCTTATCAGGGAAGATGCGGATCCAGATCCTTCCAGTCCGCTTGATGAAACGGGTCATGGCGATACGAGCCGCTTCGATCTGGCGGTTGGTTATCCTTCCCCCCTCTAATGCCTGGAGGCCGAATTCGCCGAAGTTAAGCTCGTTGCCCGCATGGGCTTTCCCTCGGATCCTTCCCTTCTGTTGCTTGCGGTATTTAGTCTTCTTGGGCGACAGCATCGTGTCCTGCCATGTTAGGAAGCAATGCCCTCTCGGGAGGAGAGGACCTCTCCATTAAATATCCACACCTTTATCCCTATTATACCGTACGTCGTTTTGGCCTCGGCGACGCCGTAATCGATATCGGCGCGGATGGTGTGCAGGGGAACCCGCCCCTCTCGGTACCATTCTCGGCGGGCCATCTCATGTCCCCCTAATCTCCCGGAACAGGCGATCTTTATTCCCTGCGCCCCCAACTTGATGGCGGAGTTCACACTGCGCTTCATCGCCCTCCTGAAGGCCACCCGGCGCTGCAACTGGAAGGCCACGTTCTCAGCCACCAGTTTGGCGTCAGTCTCGGCCTTTCTGATCTCTTTGATATTGATGATGATCTCCTTTTTCGTTAAGGCCTGGAGCTCGTTTTTGAGGTTTTCCACCTCCGCCCCTTTTTTGCCGATGATGATACCTGGCCGGGCAGTAGATATATTTACCTTTACCTTGCTCGCCTTGTTTGCTACCCGTTCTATTTCCACTGTGGAGACCGCTGCATGGGATAGCTTGGTAGTGACGTAGTTCCTGATGGTCAAATCCTCGTGTAAGAGGGTCGCGTAATCCCTCTCGGCGAACCATTTGGAATTCCAATTTTTTATGGTTCCCAGCCTAAACCCGATCGGATGTACTTTTTGCCCCAAGCTATCACCTCCCCTTGTTTTTTTCATCCAAAACCACCGTTATGTGGCTGGACCTCTTTCTAATCATGGTGGCCCTCCCCATAGCCCTCGGTATATGCCGCTTGAGGGTAGGTCCGCCGTCTACCGAAATCCTCTTGATCACGAGGGTGTCTACATCCATCTGGTTATTCTGCTGGGCGTTGGCCACGGCGGAATTGATCAGCTTGGTCAAGGTCTTGGCAAAGGCCTTGTGGGTAAAGGCAAGTACATTCAAAGCCTCCTCCACCTTTTTGCCCTTCACCAGCTCGGTCACCAATCTGGCCTTTTGAGGGGAAACCCTCACATATCGCGCTCTAGCCGAGACCTCCATCTTCCTTTCAACTCCTCTTTATGCGCTCTTGACCACCCTGGTCTTTCTATCCCCAGCATGGCTGTGAAAGACACGGGTGGGGGCAAATTCACCCAGTTTATATCCCACCATATCCTCAGTGACGAAAACGGGGATGAATTTTTTCCCGTTATGGACCGCAACGGTCAAACCCACCAATTCAGGGGTGATGGTGGACCGACGCGACCATGTCTTAATTACTTTATCGCCTGTGCCCTCTCTGGCCTTCTGGATCTTTTTCAAAAGGCTGGGCTCGATATAGGGACCTTTCTTGAGAGAACGTGCCACAAATCCTCCTGTTTATCCCAAAGAATATGAACTCATTTCTTTTTCTTAACGACGTATTTATCCGTGGCCTTGTTTCTCCTGGTTTTGTAACCCTTAGTGGGGACCCCCCACGGGCTGACGGGGTGTCCGCCTCCTGAGGTCTTACCCTCTCCCCCTCCCATGGGGTGGTCTACCGGATTCATGGCCACGCCCCGCACGTGAGGGCGCCTCCCGAGCCACCGGGACCTGCCTGCCTTCCCGATGGATATGCTTTCATGCTCTATGTTGCTCACCTGCCCGATGGTGGCATAGCACTCTTGGTGCACCAGTCTTACCTCACCGGAGGGGAGTCTCACGTGGGCATAGGCGCCTTCTTTCGCCATGATCCGCCCGTATCCGCCGCCACTCCTGATCAACTGCCCTCCTTTTCCTATCTTCAGCTCAATATTGTGGATGAAGGTGCCCTGGGGTATGTTTTTCAAGGGAAGGGCGTTACCGGGTTCGATCTCCACCTTTTCCCCTGCCATAACTTTGTTACCCACCTTGAGGTCGAGGGGGGCAATGATATATCTCTTTTCCCCATCGGCGTAGTGCAACAGGGCGATCCTGGCGGAGCGGTTCGGATCATATTCGATACTCGCCACCGTGGCGGGTATCTCAACCTTATCCCTCCTGACGAAGTCGATGATTCGGTACCTCCGTTTGTGCCCCCCACCCCTAAACCTAACAGTCATCCTCCCTGCATTGTTTCTTCCGCCGCTGCTCTTCGCGGGGCGAAGAAGGCTGCGCTCCGGTTCAGAACGGGTGATCTCATCAAAGGTCGAAACCGTCTGGAACCTTCTGCCCGGGGATGTGGGTCGGTATTTTTTTATGCCCATGGGTCAGATTTTCTCCGGTTAAGCCCCCTCAAAGAATTCAATGCGGTCCCCTGGCTTCAGGGTGACCACCGCCTTTTTCCAATCGGGGCGTTTGCCGATGTTGCGTCCAACCCTCCTGGGTTTCCCCTTCATGTTGGAAACATGCACCTTGAGGACCTTCACCTTGAGGAGGCGCTCCACCGCCGCTTTTATCTCCGCCTTGTTGGCCGCTCGATCCACTACAAAAGCAACCTTATTATCCTTTTCCTTGAGGATATTTGCTTTCTCTGTAATCAAGGGCTTCTTGATTACCTGATAGATATCTCTCATCCCTTCAATCTCTCTTCTATCTTCTCGATGGCGGGTTTCAGGATAATCAGATGCTCGTACTTGAGGATATCAAATACGTTGAGTCCGTTATGCCGTAAGACCTTGACCCACGGTACGTTTCTGGCGGATCGCTCCAGGTTGAGGTTCTCCCCATCGGTTACGATCAAGGCGTTGTTGATGCCCAAAACCTCCATGGCCTTGACAAAGGACCTGGTCTTTACCTCCGACGAGGGGAAATCCTCGAGGAGGAGGAATTTACCCTCTTGGTACCGTAGGCTCAAGGCCGAGCGCAGGGCAGCCATGCGGACCTTTTTTGGGAGGGGATAGCCGTAATCCCGAGGGTGGGGGCCGAAGATAGTACCACCGCCCCTCCACAGGGGGGACCTGCTGGTTCCAGCTCGTGCCCGTCCCGTTCCCTTTTGTCTCCAAGGTTTATGCCCTCCGCCGCTCACCGCCGAGCGCTCCTTGGTAGCGGCGGTCCCTCGACGCCTCTTGGCCAATTGCCATTTGGTCACCTCATAAAAGAGGTGTGGTTTGACAGGGGCTGCAAAGATATGGTCCTGTAACTCAAGCTTTCCCACCTTTTTCTTTTCCAGATTGTACAGGTCGCACTGCGCCATTTCCTTTTAACCCCCGTTCGCTGCTGCGCGCTCTTCTCGCGGAGCCCCCTTTTTTGTGGCCTCCCTGATGATCACGATGGAATTGATTGAGCCAGGGATGGCCCCCTTGATCAAGAGGAGGTTGTTCTCCGGTTTTATATCGATGATCTTGAAATTCTGTACGGTGACCCGGCTGTTGCCATAGTGTCCGGGCATTCTTTTCCCCTTAAAGGTCCTTCCTGGGAAGGTGTTCGAACCGATGGACCCACCGTGTCTGAAGTATTCATGGGTCCCGTGGGAGGCATGGGAACCTCTAAAGCCGTGGCGCTTTATGACCCCGGCAAAACCCCTCCCTTTACTGATGCCGGTTATATCAACGACATCCCCGACAGTGAAGGTCTCCAGGGTTATCTCCTGCCCCACCGTATACTCCCCTGACTCGTCCACGCGAAACTCCTTGAGGAAGTAAAAAGGGCCCGTGCCGCTCTTCTGAAAGTGCCCCGACAAGGGACGGTTGACACGCTGGGGCTTTTTCTTCATGAAGCCGAGCTGGAGGGCATTATACCCCTCTTTTTCTTTGGTCTTAATCTGGGTAATTGCACAGGGGCCTGCCTCGATAACGGTGATGGGGATGACATTCCCATTGTCACCGAAGACCTGCGTCATACCGAGTTTTCGACCGATAATACCCTTCAGCATAGAAAAGACTCCATCACAACTTGATTTCTACATCGACCCCTGCGGCAATCTCCAATCTCATGAGGGCGTCTACCGTCTGCTGGGTCGGCTCGAGGATGTCAAGAAGTCTCTTGTGGGTCCTCATCTCAAACTGTTCCCTCGATTTCTTGTCGATGTTCGGCGATCTGAGGACACAGTACTTGTTGATCTTGGTGGGCAGCGGGATAGGTCCGGCCACCCGCGCACCGGTCCTCCTCACGGCATCCACGATCTCCTGAACGGACTGATCGAGCAATTTGTGATCAAACGCCTTGAGACAGCCCCTGATTCGATCGTTGGACATCCTTGATTCCCCTTACTCCATGATTTCGGTGACGACACCTGCTCCTACGGTGCGTCCACCCTCTCTGATGGCAAACCGCAACTCCTTCTCCAACGCAATAGGAGTGATCAACTCCACCTGAAAGGTCACATTATCACCAG
>MGQF01000093.1:10829-12068 GCA_001797745.1 Deltaproteobacteria bacterium RBG_13_52_11 | reverse complement strand
TTTCCGCATGAATAAGCACACCCTCTTCATCCAGCGTGATGATGACATTTCTTATGCTCGCCTTTTTCCTTAATTTTTCCGCAAGAACCACGAGGCCTGACTCAAAATCATGCACAGCAAAACGGGCCTCCCTTTCGGTGGGCGTCACCAGTGTCATCCCTCGGAAGCGCGACACGTCACCGACCTGTGAGGATGACTGGCTATCTGCAACCATCATGATCCCTTTTTCATGGCAGAATAAGGTGACCTGATCCACCAATAATTGCGGCAGGCAACCATAATTGAAGTCAGAAAATATGATCAAATCCATTCCCTCGATGACATCCAATACATCTTGGCAAAATCGCTCTCGAATTTCGGCAGAAATTGCATGTTGCCGAAAATGACTTACCCTCAATAGCGTCTTCTGCCGGGCACGGAATCTTTGTTTTAATGTTGTTGGCCTGCTTTCGTCTTGAAATAGATGGGCATTTACACCCAGAGATATCAATTTTTCCTTTGCATAATCCGCTGTTTCATCTTTTCCCACAGCAGAAAAGAAGTGAACATCAGCGCCCAATCCTTTGGCATGGAGAGCAACAATTCCCGCGCCCCCGAGGAATTTCTCGCGCGCAACGGGCGTGACGACTATAGTAGGGTCCTCCTGCGACATTCCAAGGGCATCACAGGTAATATATTCATCAACAATCGTATCTCCCAGGACGCAGACCTTCAAGTCCTTCATCTTGTCGGCAATCTCGATTAATTCCTGGAAACTGAAATTATGACGTTTCGGGTAATCAGCGGGCTTTTTGATAGATGAGACGGCCAACTCTTTCCATTCCGTATTCATTAACTCAACAGAAGAAAAACTGATTTCGCCGGAGCCGAATATCAACTTGCCGCCATATTGCTTTAGAATATCTTTTTCCGGATTCTCCCTTTCTTCATGTTCCTTACCTTTAACCACAAAAGCCGGCCTCAGTTTTTCAATGAAGGCAACGGTTGGTTCGTGGAGAATGAATGAATAGTCAACCCGTGCGATGGCTTGAATGCTCTCCAGGCGCAACTGTTCATCTATGAATGATCCTGGAGATTTATTGTCCATTATACCCACGACCAGATAATTGCCGCATTCCTTCGCAAATCGCAACAGCCGCAGATGCCCAGGATGGATGATATTAAAATTACCGGAAACGAAGACGACCTTTTTGCCTTTGCTTTGTTTTTTTATGTATTGTAATTCTTTTTTGTTGCTCA
>MGQF01000093.1:9857-10803 GCA_001797745.1 Deltaproteobacteria bacterium RBG_13_52_11 | reverse complement strand
GTTTTTGAATGAAAAATTCCTATATCCTTCCCATTGAGGATGTGGACACTCCACCAATGTCATAAGACTCCACCCCATGAGCTTGATATAGAACGCAACGAAGGCCAGTCCCATCAAGGCTGACCACGCGCTCCCGGAAAAAATGGCGATGATATTCTTTTTGATCGAGTTCACCCCGCGTTACTTTTTGCGCAACCATGCGCCCGGCCAGTGAGTGATGTTCTCAGTGAGATCGCTTTCACCGAACGGCCTCTTCGGTTGAGCGAGCTCGAAATCTGGATGTTGTTGTGCAAACTCTGCCGTTGCCGCAGTCGGATTATTCCATTTCCAATCTGGAGATCCACGCGGTACATCATAAAGATCCTTCATGATTCCATCCGTTGCAACGATGTATGATCCAGCGGTAACAAGGTCATGGTAGGCTGCAAGCTCGTCTGCCACATGTTGCTTGGTATGATTGGAGTCCAGCATCACCAGCACTGTTTCGCCAGGCTTGATCATTTTTTTCACCGCATTAACAGTTTGCGGTGCGGCTGAGCTGCCTTCAACCAGTGTGATGTACTCGGTCAACTCATGGGCCTCGATCGCCTTGCGGTTGCGTGGGCGAATTTCTATATCGATACCTATTACACGACCTTTACCCATCGCCTTAAGCAAGCTGGCATAAAAAATTAATGACCCCCCATGGGCAACGCCCGTCTCAACGACAACGTCCGGTTTAACACGGTAAATCACTTCCTGCGTGCGAATCATGTCTTCCGGCAACTGAATAATGGGTCGTCCCATCCAGCTGAAAGTATATGGGTATTTTTGGTTCCAGCCTACACGCACCCACTGGCGTGACAATCTTTCAAAAGCCTCTTTGCTATACAGGTCGAATTGACGGACATGCCCCTTCTCCTCTTCTGTCAGGGTTTTTGCTTCGGTATCTACGATTAGTTTCATT
>MGQF01000093.1:1714-9773 GCA_001797745.1 Deltaproteobacteria bacterium RBG_13_52_11 | reverse complement strand
GCCAGTAACGCACCGTTTGTGCAATGCCCGTAGCCAAATCATACTCCGGATGCCAGCCAACCTCATCGGCTAAACGATGGCTGTCTCCTACGATCAGCGGAGGGTCATTCTCTGGCGCAGGGATCGCCCCAAACTGCACTCGTTCGCGTGCTCCGAGATAGTCTGCCGCCGCAAGCACAACTTCCCGCAGTGTTACCGGGCGACCGGAGGCAATATTGACCGGGCCCATAACATTGCTTTCCAATAAAGCAACAAAGGCTGATGCTACGTCTTCAACATGCAGAAAATCTCTGATTTGATTGCCGTGTGAACACAGCGCTGTTTTATTCTGGAGCAAGTTCAATATGACCGATGAAACAAGGCGGTTGGGATTCTCGTAAGGCCCGTAGAGAAAAAAAATTCTTCCCCATGCGCTGCTTAATCCTGTCACACGCGAGAAGTCTTTCAGTAAATGCTGCAAAGCATTCTTGCACGTACCGTACAATGTTGAAGGTACAAGAGGGGTCACGTCTTCGGAGCAGCAACCAGCTCCCCAGTCGTACTCAGCACAGGTTCCGGCCATAACGACACGTTTCCCACCGTTCCTATGGAAGGCCCGCAGCAGATGCAGACTTCCCTCGACCCATCGTATATTCTCCAGCGAATTCCAGTAGTCGCCTGGCTTGGCATACCAGGCAAAGTGAAGAAGATGGGTCGGCTGAATCGCCGCCAACAATTCATCCGTATGCCTCGTGTCCAACAAATCAACCGCATGCCAAGGTACGCCGGAAGGTTTCTCTTCCGGAACAAAGACGTCCGCTGCATAAACCTCAAAGTTTTTCGACATTAAAATGGGCAGGCAGTGCTTTCCGACAAAACCCGCAGCACCGGTGACTAAAACACGCATCGTTTTGCCGTTATGCATTGTCACATTATCATCTTTCATCCGGATATTTTATGACAGCACGCTGAGGTTGGGAATCGGTACGACAAACTTCCCTCCCCATGCGCGAATGTAATCAAGTTGCGCCATAATCTCTTCTTTAATGTTCCAGGGTAGAATCAGGACGTAATCCGGTTTTTGTTCACGGATACGCTCCTCAGCTACGATTGGAATCCGGCTGCCGGGCATGAATTTCCCCTGCTTGGACGGTGCGGCATCACATACATAAGGCAATAGATTCGGTTTGATCCCGGCGTAGTTGAGCAGGGTGTTGCCCTTGGCGGCGGCGCCGTAGGCAGCGACAGTTTTGCCTTGACTCTTGGCTTCCAGGAGAAAAGCGAGTAAATCGTTCTTTACCTTATCTGCCTGTTCCTGAAAGCCTTGGTAATAGACGACTCTTTTCATTCCAGCCGTGGTTTCTCTATCCAGCAGTTTGGTAACATTTTCGCTGATCGGATACTTGCCCGTATCTATTCTCCGGGCAAAGACTCGAAGGCTGCCACCGTGAGTGCCAAGTTCTTCGACATCGAACACTGAGAGACCGTTGGATCTGAAGATTTGATCTACAGTGCTGAAAGACAGGTAAGAGAAATGTTCGTGGTATATGGTGTCAAACTGCTTATGTTCAATCAACTGCATGAGATGCGGAAACTCAAAAGTCGCAACGCCTTGTGGCTTGAGCAGTAGAACAAAACCTCTCACAAAATCGTTGACATCGGGCACATGGGCCAAAACATTGTTGGCTACAATCAGATCGGCCTGCTTGCCTTGGTCGACCAGTTTTTGTGCCAAGCCGACACCGAAAAACTCCTCCAAGGTTTCAATGCCCTTGAGGCGCGCCGCGGAGGCGGTGCTGGCGGTAGGCTCAATACCAAGGCAGGGAATACCTCGCTGCTTGACATATTGCAGCAGATAACCATCGTTGGAAGCCACTTCCACAACATGGCTGTCGGTTCGCAGGCCGAAGCGCTCCACCATGACACTGACATAGTGTTCGGCATGGGCCAGCCATATGGCAGAAAAAGAACTGAAGTAAGCATATTCATCGTTAAACAATTCTGCTGCTCTCGAGTAGGCTTCGGCCTGTACCAGCCAACAGGACTCGCACACGAGGACCTTTAATGGGAACCATTTCTCCGGTCTTCGCATAGTCAATTTTGTGAGGTAAGCATTGGATGGAGGAGCACTACCAAGATCGATTAGTGTTAAAGTAACCTCCGCTCCACAGTGACGGCATTTCATACTTCCACCCCCTTAAATTTGTCGGTTATAAATGGAGGATGGAGATCGCGATCTGAAATATCTGTTATGGGTATGGGCCAGATAATTCCAATTTCCTGATCGGCGATGTTGATAGCGCCTTCTGAGTGGTCGTAAAACGGTACGGAATGTAGATAGATCAATTCGCAATCCTCAACAAGCGTCTGAAAACCATGCGCAAACCCTTCGGGTATAAGCAGGCTCTTCTGATTGGAAGCAGACAAAATTTCACCATGCCAGTGTAGAAGGGTGGGCGAACCCTTTCGGATATCCACGGCAACATCGTAAACCTCTCCGCGAAGGCAACTGACGATCTTACTTTCGGCATGAGGCGGATATTGGAAATGCAGACCGCGGACGGTTCCTTTTTTCTTTGTATAGGTGTGGTTGATCTGGGCGATGGGTTTTTTCAACCCGGCCTCTTGGAATTCTTCGGCGCAAAAGAAGCGACAGAAAAAGCCCCGCGGATCTTCGATGGGCTTCCGCTGCACAACCCAAAGCCCCTCAAGCGGGGTGGGATGGAAGTCGAAACGGGTATTCTGTCTTACTTCCAGATTTTCCACTAGGCTTTGCCTTCATTCCATATTTTGTTGAGAGATTCCATGTCCCGCAGGATGTCCATACAGGCCCAGAATCCCCGGTGTTTGTACACCATCAGTTGCCCCTCTTTGGCGATTTGCTCCAAAGGACCGATCTCCAGATCGCATAAATCATCCGTTGTCAGGTAATCTAAGATCTTACGGTTGAATACGAAAAAGCCTCCGTTGATGAGGCCGTCGCCGTTTGGGGGTTTCTCGCTGAAGGTTTCTACACGATCGCCGTCTATTTTTAGTTCACCGAAGCGGGTGGCAGGATTGATCCCCGTGACGGTCGCCTTCTTTCCGTGAGATTTATGGAAGGCCGGCAGTTTGCCGATATCCACATCGGCAATGCCGTCGCCGTAGGTCATCATAAACGTATCACCGGCAATATATCTTTCCACCTTTTTTAAACGAGCGCCCTTGAGTGTCTTTTCGCCTGTATCCGCCAGGGGGATCTTCCAGCCCGCTTCGTCGTGGGCGTAATGAATGCACGTTCTTTCAGGCTGCCCCAGCTCAATCGTGACGTCATTGTTCATGAGTTCATAATGGCCGAAATAATTCTTGATCGTCTCGCCTTTATATCCGAGGGCAAGGACAAAATCTTTGCATCCGAATTGCGAATAATACTTCATAATGTGCCAGAGGATGGGATACGAACCGATATTGACCATCGGTTTGGGACGAAATTCCGTTTCTTCGCGAAGGCGGGTCCCCACACCGCCGCAGAGGATTACAACTTTTATTGGATCTGCCATGAATTGTCTCCTATTGAGAGCTATAACATAGTCTTTCTATCAGCACCCCAAGATGATAGCGTTTTCTCAGATATAGAATCTTCTCTTCGACATGAGAAGCGGTTCGAAAAGCAACATTCTGGGGACAGAGTGAGAGCTTTGCACAACTCATAGTGGCACCAATACCTAGATCAAGGATGCCGAGCACGCTGCTGAGAGTCGCATAAAAACCAACAAGCCCATACGCCTCGATTCACATGAATCTCAAATAATCTTTGGCAATTAAGCCAAGGAAGATTTTTACCTTATTGCTTAGCATAACTAAAAACAATATCACCTGTACTCCCGATCATCTTGATAGTGTGGTTGTCAAACCACGCCACTCTGTCACATATCCTCTTCACATCCGGCATAGAATGTGAAATGAAAATTATGGTAACTCCACTTTTTTTAAAACTCGTCATTTTATCGATGCATTTTTTCTGGAACTCCATGTCCCCCACAGCCAATATCTCGTCGATCAACAAAATATCAGGGTCCAGGTGCGCCACCACGGAAAACCCGAGCCTGGCGAGCATGCCGCTCGAGTATACCCTGATCGGTTGGTCGATAAATTCCGCAAGCTCGGAAAATTCTATTATCTCATCAATTTTTTTTAAGACCTCTGCCTTTGCCAGTCCCAGGATGATGCCGTTGAGCATGATATTTTCCCTGCCTGTCAGCTCCGGGTGAAATCCCGCGCCGAGCTCAAGCAGGGCTGATGCTTGGCCCTTTACGGTCACCCGACCTTCCGTTGGTTTTAACACCCCGGCAATGAGACCCAATATGGTGCTCTTGCCCGCGCCATTTTTCCCTATTATACCGAAGGCCTCACCTTTTTTTAACTCGAAGGAGACATCCTTCAGGGCCTCATACCTTGAATTTCTTATCGCGCTCACGGCGCTGGGAAGATGGAAAAGAAGATTTTTAGTTCCTCCGGTAATGTGATGGTACAGGGAATAACTTTTGCAAACATGATCAAATACTATTACAGGATCTTTCATAAGACCTCGGCAAATTTCCACGAAAGCCTGGTATAAACTGCGTAGCCTAGCATAAGCGCAAAAAGGCTATAGACAAAACTCGCTGCCACCAGCGATAACTCTAACGTGCCGTTTAAAAAGAGATTCCTCCAACTTGTCATCAACGGTGAAAGCGGATTGGCATAGAGTACCAGGGTTTTATACTGTGCGGGTATCATGGTCTCGGGATAAATGATCGGGGTAAAATAAAAAAGCAGGCTTGTTCCTATAATTGCCAGTCGTTCTAGGTCCCTGACAAATAGATTTATCGATGCGAGCATAAGGGAGAGACCATACGTCATCAAAAGCTGGATGATTAAGAGTGTAGGAATTCCATAAAGCCATGAGACTGCCGGGGATTTGTGATAGATAAAAAGAAAAAGCACTATGACGGGTATCGCAAGAAGGAAATGTATCATATCTTGGAGCACTGTCGCCAATGGTAGTATATTTCTCGGAAGGCTGACCTTTTTAATGAGAGAAGCATTGAGTAAAAAGACCATCGGCGAGGCATTGACAGAATTGGAAAACCACTGCCAGGGAAAGAGCCCGGCGATAAGAAAGACCGCGTATCCCTCCATCTGAATCCGCATGACCACCTTGAAGGCCATGAAAAAGACAAAGGCAAAGGCCAGCGGATGGGCTATGGACCAGATATACCCGAAAAAGGTGCTTTTATATCTGACCTTCATCTCCTTCTGGGTCAGTATTGTTATTAAGTCTATATAATGTTGGATTCGGGAATTCATAATTATTAACGCTCACCCCTTTTTCATTCTTTGATAGTCGTCTTCTAATCTTTCAATATCATTCTCCTCCACATAATCACCGTTTTGAACCTCGATGATCTGCAGGGGAATACGGCCCGGATTTTCTAACCGGTGTTTCACCGCAATCGGTATGAAGGTGCTCTCATTGGAGTGCACATCGAAGACCTCTTCGCCCTTCGTCACCCTGGCCGTTCCGGAGACGACCACCCAATGCTCACTGCGATGCTGGTGGAGCTGCAGGCTCAATCTGGCCTTTGGATGCAGGACGATCCTCTTAATTTTATACCGCTTGCCTTTCTCCAAAACCGTATAACTCCCCCATGGCCTCTCCACGGTCCGATGCACCAAATGCTCTTCCCGGTTATTCCTCCTTAACGTCTCTACAACCTTCCTCACTTCATGGACCATTTTATTTGATGAGACAAGGGTCGCATCAGCGGTATCGATGACTACCATGTCTTTAAGCCCGATGGTTGCCAGGACGCGATCACAAGCAATCACGGTACAATTTTCACTCCCGATATCGATCGCGTTCCCCTGGAGGATATTCCCTTGTTCATCTCTTTCCAAGACGTCACTCAGGGCCGTCCAGTTCCCCAAATCGCACCATCCAAAATCAGCGGGTATTACCAGGACATCCTGGCTTTTTTCCATGACTCCGTGATCGATGGATATGCTTTCAAGGGAAGCATAAAGCTCCTTAAAGGCTTCATTCCTCACATCATTTAGTTCGCCGATCTTTTGCAATCCGCGGTAAAGCGAGGGGAGATGGCTTGTGATCTCTTTGAGGATCTTCGAGGCCTTCCATACGAAGATGCCGCTATTCCAATAATAGCCCCCCTGGCGGAGAAAGGTCTCTGCGGTTTTCCCATCAGGTTTTTCAAAAAACCCTTCGGCGTGGAAGATCCCATCGGAGGAGTCTTTAAAAGGTCGGCCTGATCGGATATATCCGTAAGCGGTCTCAGGCCTCGTGGGTACAATTCCAAAAGTAACCAAATACCCCTTCTCTGCAGCCTCAACGGCCGATTGGAGTTTTGCCTGAAATTGCTTTGTATCCCTGATGATATGGTCCGAAGGCATCACGACCATTACAGGATCTGATGAGAGTTTATTCAGCGTGATTGCAGCAAGGGCGATGGCAGGGGCGGTATTTTTGCCTAATGGCTCGATGATAAAGCGGATTCTCTCTGCATCGTTTCCCAGAGGTTTTAAATGAAAACGGATATCTTGGCTCAAGATATCCGTAGTAACGACCCACACCTTATCTAATGGAATAAATCCATCTAATCTCTTGATCGTCTGCCGAAGCAGTGAATCCTCCCCGACGATATTGAGCATCTGCTTTGGACAGTTTTCCCTGCTGAGAGGCCAAAACCTGGTCCCCTTGCCGCCAGCCAATATGACCGCACAGATCATTTCACCCCCAAGCCAATCTTCTGGTTGACTGTTCCATCTGTGGAAAGACAACCTAGGGTTCTAAAAGCTCAGTTTTCCGCCTCAGTAACCCCCAACCCCTATGCACGCTACCGTGCTCGCAGCAATCGATATAGAGATAAAAACATGGCTAGGACTTTTAACGTTATTACCCCCCTGATAGGATCTCATGCGATGGGTATCCCTCATCCAGATCCAAAGAGTACGCCCATCTCGCTCGTTAAACCCCCCTGAGGGGCTCTTTAACCAGGGACCTTATAAGGTCCCTGATCGCATACATTCTTGAGCCGTTTGAGTTGTAAGGGAAAATTAGCACAAAAAATTTTTTTTGACAAGTAGCGTCTGATGAAAGCCCTTGAAAGGGCGTCACTTTCCAGATACCATTGCACAAGTGCGCTGGAAAGACTATGAAGCAATTCTCGATCTACGGGATAAACCCCGTCTCTGAAGCCCTGCGATCCGAACGCTATCGCATCAAAGAAGTCTGGGTGGCAAAGGGAAGGGACCTCGCGAGGCTGCAGGGAATTATGGACATGGCTGCATCCAAGGGGGTCCCTATCAAACAGGTGGAGCGCTCTCAACTGGACTCCCTTACTGCAAACGCCCCGCATCAGGGGATAGTGGGTTTCATTGATCAATGTAACTATGCCGATCTTGACGCAATTCTCCGGCCAGACGAGGGCATACCCTTTCTCCTGGTCCTCGATGGGATCGAAGACCCCAGAAATCTGGGAGCCCTCATCCGCACTGCCGACGCCTGCGGCGTCTGGGGGGTGATCATCCCCAAGGACAGGTCTGCCGGCATCACCCCTGCCGTGGCAAAGAGCTCTGCCGGGGCGGTCTTTCACCTCCCCGTAGTCCGTGTCGCCAACATCCCGACTACCTTGAGGCAGATCAAAGAGAGAGGTATATGGGTAGTAGGCGCCGCTGCTGAGGCACACACGGATCTCTTTCATCAAGATCTGACGAGCCCCCTGGCCGTAGTCATCGGAGGGGAAGGCAAAGGGCTGAGGCCGCTGATAAAGAGGGAATGTGATTTCCTCGTATCGATACCCATGAAGAGTAAGGTCAACTCCCTCAACGCCTCTGTGGCCGGCTCCATCATCCTCTACGAGGTCATTCGGCAGAGGGAGCATAACCCGCATCCATAGGCCTCCTTTCTGAACTTGACTTTTCCCCACCTTTCCTTTACTTTTTTTTGAAATGCCCAGACGATCTTCATTACTACATAAAGGGAGAAGGATCATGCCATTAGAGCGATTAGAGGGGTGCTGGACAGCCCTCATTACCCCTTTTA
>MGQF01000093.1:1155-1691 GCA_001797745.1 Deltaproteobacteria bacterium RBG_13_52_11 | reverse complement strand
GCGGGCCTGCGCCGGAACGTGAACTTTCAGATTGCGGGGGGAGCCAAGCTGGTCCCGACAGGCACCACCGGTGAGTCCCCGACCGTGGACTGGAAGGAACACAACGAGATCATCGAAGAGGTGGTGAAGCTGGCCAAGGGCAGGACGTATGTCATGGCCGGCACCGGCAGCAACTCCACGCAAGAGGCCTTGAGAGGCACGAAACATGCGGTCGAGGTGGGCGCGGAGGCAGCCCTGCTGATGGACTGCTACTATAACGGGCCTTCCACCCTGGAGTTGCGGACGGAATACTACGAGGTAGTCGCCAGGGAGTTCCCGGAGACCGTCATCACACCTTATATTATCCCGGCCAGGACCGGCACCCAACTGGAGGTAGAGGATCTGGCAATCCTGCACCGCAGGTATAAAAACTGCCGGGCAGTCAAAGAGGCCACCGGCGATCTGGAGCGCATGGCCAAGACCAGAAGGTTGCTCGGGGATGCGTTCGATATCCTCTCCGGGGATGACGATATGACCGTGGCGATGATGACCAGGGA
>MGQF01000093.1:0-951 GCA_001797745.1 Deltaproteobacteria bacterium RBG_13_52_11 | reverse complement strand
TCGCGATGAGCACTGGCTCTAAAGGAAACAAACGAGGGGGGCCTGAAACCAGGCTCCCCTTCTATATCTTCGACCTCCCCATCCAGGAGATCAGGCGGGGATATCGTTCCGATGTCTACTTCTGGCGCGAAAAGCTGATCCTGGAAAGAGATCACCACAATCCCGTCGTCACCATGCAGGTCTTCCAAAAAAACCAGGCGGTCCTGTGCGGCATCGATGAAGCCATCGCCATCCTCCAGGTGGGGACAGGGCACTATACCGATCTGAGCAAGGCCTATCAGCTCTTCGATCGGCTGATGAAGATCAAAACGGAACTGCGCAAGAGCAGGTACACGGATGAAGAGCGCTTCATCTCCCTGATGGAGGAGAGATTCGAGGTGGAGGATGAGCTGGATTCCATCTGGGTAAGCGAGTTCGACCAGCTGAAGATAGCCGCATTGCAAGATGGGGATGAGCTGGAGCCCTACGAGACCGTCATGAACATCGAGGGACCGGCGGCGAGCTTTGCCCACCTGGAGACCGTCTACCTGGGGGTCCTGGCACGCAGGACCAAGATAGCCACCAATGTGCGCCAGTGCGTCCGGGCTGCCCAGGGAAAGCCGGTCCTCTTCTTCGGCGCCCGGTTCGACCACTTCAGCTGCCAGGGAGGGGACGGCTATGCCGCCAGCATCGGCGGGGCTGAGGCAGTCTCCACCGATGCCGGCGCCGAATGGTGGGGATCACGTGCGAGCGGGACCATCCCCCATGCCCTCATCGCCTGTTATGGAGGGGATACGGCCCTGGCCACCTCTAAGTTCTATGAGCATATAGCCGGGGGAACCGATATCAAGGTGATTGCCCTGGTCGATTATCAAAACGATTGCGTGCGCACCTCCTTGGAGGTAGCCGAGAAGCTCAAGGATGTCCTCTGGGGCGTCAGATTGGACAACTCTGATACCATGGTTGACCGCT
>MGQF01000092.1:9098-10650 GCA_001797745.1 Deltaproteobacteria bacterium RBG_13_52_11 | reverse complement strand
CAACAAAAACAAGGGGTTAGGTAAATCACCCAACCCCCTCTTTTTTGCTATGCTACCCTAATGCTACCCTAAAATCTCACTCTTGGATACTTTTTTTTCTCTTAGACCACTGGCGGGCAGCCCTGGGCCTCCTCCAGCTTGATTATGTTATGACCGAAATGGACATCCACCTCGTCAAGCTCCTCAGCCTCTTTTAGGGCCTCCCCGGTAAGATGGTGGATGATCCAAAGGACCTGCTCGAGATCCTCCTTGATTCCATTCACACACTGGAGCACCCAGGCCTCGATCCTTGCGTCACCTTTCAATTTTCGGATCTGCTCTGCCAAAAAATTGAACTTCTCACTCAGCCCCTCATCCTGTTCCCTTCTTAAGAGAAAATCCATCGCTGTGAGGTTACAATAAAATGTCCCCTGAGCGCAGCCCACCTTGTGGGTATATCCGTGCAGCTCCTCCCGATCCACCTTGACCGCTCCCTCATATTTTGACATGATGCGCCTCCTTTAAACGAAAAAACGCGGAGAAGGTTGAAGGCTCAAAAAGGGCCTCCTGGGCCTCGCGGTCCCAGGCTTCTCCGCGTTGGTTATTGGGTTTTGGGCCAAAAAAATGGTCACTGACGGGGACCTCCCGTTTTTGATTTTCAACGGCCCATCCATACCCTGTCTAGATTTCTTTGTCAAGGGGGAAAATTGACCCCCTGCAGGTCCGTGATGGTCAAAGTAGCACTGGGAGAACCGCATAAATGCTGGCTTTTGTGGTGCGGTTTTATGAAATCGTGGCCCCTATGCCAGGGTAGCCAATACGCTCTCCACCTTGGCCAATTTTGAAGGATTCACCCTCCCACTTTTTACCCATGCCAAAACCGTCTGATGACGGGTCCCGAGGCTTCTCGCCACCCTCCGAACACCAACCCGCTGGATCTCCGCGCACAATTTCTCGGTCCTCGCGCTCCCTGGCCGCTCCTCCCGCTCCCAAAGTAAAAGGCCGGCCTGGACGCAGTAGGCACAAATAACCCCGGGCTCACACTCGCAAGGGGAGGGCTCACCATTGACACGCAGGACCTTGGACGCAATAAACTGTCTCACCGGACTTCCCCTCTCGATGGACTACCGCATAATTCGTAATAGCTTTTCGGCGGCGTCTATCACCTGTGCCTGTGCCTCCTCCTCATTGATGGTCGCGAAGCCTCGCGCGAGCACGGCCTTGGCGTCCCTTTGGGAGAGACCCACATCACGCAGGGCATGCTCCAGAGTCCGTTTGTCAACTTTGTGGGGAGAATCGCCAGGATCATTTTGCATTTTTACGGATTCCGGGGCCTTGGCGAACACGGAAAGGTCGAACTGCGCCCGCACCGGCGAGCCTGCATCGAGCACGGTATCGATAAAACCCTGGTCCTGGGCCTCTTTTGCCGTGAACCAGGTCTCATCCTTCATCATCTGCTTGAGGTCCTTCTTGCCGACATTGCTGTGGTCGGCATAGATATCGAGCAGGTTTCTACCGATCTTCTCCAGGATATCGACGGTCTCTCTGAGATCGTATTGATTGCCGATAGCCA
>MGQF01000092.1:8241-8966 GCA_001797745.1 Deltaproteobacteria bacterium RBG_13_52_11 | reverse complement strand
TCGGGTTTATCAAGCGGTTTACCCCATAGTCTGCTGACCGCCTCGGAATTTTTGTCGTTACGATACTTGAATTTCATCATAAGCTGTCCTTTCTGCGTCGGTTCATTTCAATACCCCTCATAGATTCCGCGACGCTCTCTGTAAAGCCATGGCCATCTCAGAAGTAATTTGCCCCTTAGTTTTACGAAAGGAGTCCGCATCTGGCGTGTTGACGACCATAAGGGGACCCTTAATAGTGATCCCCCTCCCCGTTGCTGCCATCTGCTCGGGGGTCAGCACGGTCTCGCCCTTTTGCAGGATCGCCGGATATTCATCAGGCAAGAGACCTTGATGCAGCTTCGGGGCCCAGGCGAACACCTCGGGAGATACCAGCCGCGCAGGGACGGCATCAAAACCGACCCTCCCGCCTTCATGAAAAAGTCCGCCGATAAGACCGACGACACTGCCGAGGATCCCCCCTCCTCCGCCCATACCGCCGAGGGAGCTTTCCTTACCTCCTCCGCCTCCCAGAAGCTTCATAATACTGCCGAGCCAGCCGCCTCCGCTTTCGCCCTCGCCGCCGAACAGTTCTTTCATCAACGGCTTGATAATCTGGGTCTGGATGATCATCTCCGTAATCATCTTACCGAACGAGGTGGCGATATCCCCAAACGTGCTTTTGGAATCCCAGAGCACGTCGTTAAGGGTCGAGGACATATTATTGGCCCAGCCGGAAAAGGCATCTT
>MGQF01000092.1:7922-8232 GCA_001797745.1 Deltaproteobacteria bacterium RBG_13_52_11 | reverse complement strand
CAACAAAACCCTTTCCCTCATCCTTAGCCTTCCCCGCCGCCTTCTGCATATCTTCCCAGGCCTGCTGTGATGCCCTCGAAAAGACTTCCATATCGATCGCGCCGACACTAAGCAATTCGTCCAATTCTTTGAGCGTCTCATTGTAGCGTTCCGCCGGCGTGCGCGTGCTTTCGTAAAACGACTTGCCGCGGTTTCCGAGTTGGGTCAGCTTATCTCCTGCCTCTTCGAATGCCTTGGCCTGCTCCTCTTTGGCGGCGATATCATCCAAGGCCAGGCGCGCCGAGGCCAGCTGCTCGGCATTGGCCCCTGC
>MGQF01000092.1:4245-7869 GCA_001797745.1 Deltaproteobacteria bacterium RBG_13_52_11 | reverse complement strand
CTTGAAACTCCAACGCGGCCACCTGGTCCTCGATGGCCTTTTGCGCAGCTTCCGCCGCCCGGATTCGGGCTTTCTCGGCGGCCTCCTCTTCCTTGGAAAGCCGCGCCGCTTCCATCCGGGCCTCGGCCTGCCGCCTTATTTCCTCGGTGTATTTCCGTTTTTCTTCAGCTTCCTTGCGAGCAGCCTCAAGGCTTGCTTTCATACGGTCTTGCTGGGATTTACTTTCCGCCTTTTGCTGATTTTCGAGATCTGCGAGTTCTTTTTTGACTCCTTCTATCTTTTCCGCCGGATCATACCCAGCTAGAAAAATGCCGACCTTTTTTCTCCAGTCCGGTAAGGCCGCAAGCCGGTCTTGGAAGGCGGTCAGATCATCGAGGCGTTTTCGTGTCTCATCAATTTCGTTTTGTAGGCTTTTTCCAAAAACGGCATGGCCAACAGCGCCAAGGGCAACCCACGCCGCCATGAGGGTCCCGCTACCTTCCCGCGCCGTCTTGATTGTTTTGACAGCCTCGTTGAGCCAGGGCACGAGCTCTAAGGCAAAACTACGTCCGGCTCCCATGGCTGTCTGTTTAAGCATATCAAGCTCATCGTTGAGATATGCCGCCTCCAAGGCGGTTTTAGTGGAGATCACCTGCCCCATCTGCTCGGCTTTGCGTTGAAATTCAGAAATCCCGTCCTTCCCTTCGTTAAGCGTAGGGATGAGCTCCGCCCCGGCCTTGCCGAATAACTTTATCGCGAGGGCGGTCTTATCGGCGCCATCCTGCATCTTTTTGAAACGATCAGCGACATCGAGAAAAACATCCTGAGCATTTCGCAAAACCCCGGTGCCGTCAGTAACCGCGATATTTAAATCTTGGAAAGCGGCCGCGCTCTCACCAGTGCCCTGCCGGGCATCGTTCATGTTCAAAGAAAGCCGCTGGATCCCTTTCGCGATCTCCTCAAGGCTAGCCCCAGTCTGCGAGGCCACAAGCCCCATCGACGAAAGGAATTCGGAAGTAGTACCTGTCTTCATTGCGAGCTTGCCCATCTCGTCGGCAATGTCGATCTGTTTTTTGATGAACAAAGCAACGCCGGTGGCCGCAGCCAGGGCAGCGGTGGCCCCGAAACGATTTATTGACTTAATCGTGTCATTGAACTTTTTGGAGACATCTTCCATAGCAGCCGACATGCCCTTGGCGTTTTTGCGCACGGCATCCTTGGCCTTCTGCATCTCGGCCTCGAAGCGGGCCGCATTCGCGGATAAAAAAGCTCTTAACCCACCGATCTCTGGCATTTATTTTTCCTCCTCATGGGATAGACTTTCCATGCCGTTTTTAACATCGCTCAGCCGCGGGAATTTGACCGGGATGATCCCTTCTCCACTGTTTCACGATATCGTTATTTTTCACCAGATCCCAAATCTCCCACCAATAGGGACCCTTGCCAGTGCCGGGGCATCCTGGACGGGGCTCGTCAAAACAAAATTCCTTGAAGTTCTTGGATTCGCGACCATCCAATAAGAGATCGTACATCCAAGGCTCGACGATTTGATTTTGAGGGGCTCGCCTGATTCTACTTCTGTTTGTTGGCATTGTGGATCCCCCTTAAAATTTTTTCCCCTGCCTGCCAGGAGACTTCAGGGGTTCAACATCCAAATTAAGTTGTTTCATGGCTTGCAGAAAACCAGCCCTCGCATCTTTTTCCAGGGCCATTGCGGGGTGAAGGCGGGAGTTGCCGTATCGATCCCGCGTTACCTCCCCCTCCTCGTCGATAATTTTCCACGCCGCCGCGAGTCGGTCTTGGCACTCAGCGGCGCGGACCAATAGAGCAATTCCGCCGGCATCTGTGATGCCATATTCGGCCTGAATTCGTCGAAAAAGTTGGCGTCCGGGTCGTTTTAGATATTTTGGCGGCTTCATTTCTCAACTGCTTGCAAAACTTTGATTCAAAAAAAATCGGGGGACCACACGGTTTCAAATAAAGAGGTCCTGGACATTTTTAAACTCGTTAAGGAGTTGCCTGGGCCCAGCATCACGCTGGACCCAGGCTTAACATGGACCGAATTAAAGAAAGCCATCTGACCCCGGGCCTACCCCAGAGTCCCTATTGTCATCGGCTGCAAGAGGCCAAACAGCCGGGATGACCTATTCTGCAATTTTGAGCAGCTTGATTGCCTCGAAGTTTGTGACGCCTCCAAGGACCTTTCTATATTCGTAAAAATAGATCCAGCCCTTTTTGCTATACGGATCACGGAGGAGTCGCCGACCAACCACATGATCTCCCACGAGATATCCCCGCCGGAAATCGCCGAATGCGATGGGATATTTACCGGCCCCGATATCGGGCATGTTGTCGTCGATCTCTACCGGCTTGCCCAGGATGGTATCAGGAGTATCCGCCACAAGGCCAGCCCTCCAGATATAGTTGCCTTCGCCATCCTTGAGCTTACGGATAATGGACAGGGTGGTATCATTCAGCAACCAGACCCCATTCCTCCGATAGACTGCCTTCAATGCATGCTGCAGATCGATGAGCTTATCCGCATCGTTCAAGAGGGAGGCGTGGCCGCCGGCGACATAGCCGAGCTTACCAAACTCCCAAGAGGCGTTTGCGACGGTGTCGTAGGTTAGGATACCTTTGGGCTGTTTCACGCCATTACCAGAGATAAAAGCGGTCCCTTCGCGCTCCGTCTCTGCAAGGCCCATTTCATCCACAAGCCAACCGGCGACATCAAAGCCGGCCTGATCGAGGAGATTTTGGGTCACTTTAGGAAGGGCAAACACCTCTGCCCACGCGGGTTGGAACAGGTGGAGTTCGGGGGTATCAGTCTCCTCTCGATCATCCTGCTCGCCAACCCATCCAGAGCTCGCGCCGCCTTTTGAAAACGGACGTTTGTAATCCCCTGTGAGATTGCCCTTGACGGTTGCAATCCGTCTCATTGCGAGGTCGGCTGTTGCTAGGCGGTCAAGCTCTAAGTCCAACGTCTCGGGAACGAAAACACCGCCGCCCGGATCGTTCGATTCCGTGAGCGTTGCCCGGGGGCGGAGCGACATGATAGATTGATCCCCCGTGCGCGCCCATTTATCAAAGGCCGCGTTGTACTCCGGATTCTGGCCGGAAAAGCCAAAGTCACCCATCGTGCTTTTGCCTCCACCGAGGCCACCCCTGGCAAATACCTTTTCCAGGCCGTCTAGGCGTTTATTATAATCTGCCTTGAACTCTTTAAAGCCATCTTGTACGTCCTCCATCAGTTTTTGAAATTCGTTATTCATCATCATTCTCCTTCGATTGAATTTTTAAAACTTATGTGCCACACCGATCCTCACATCACGCGAGGCCTCTAATGCTTCCGCCACCGGTGCCTTGGCTTCTTTGATCAACATCTCGTTGGCCAATTCCGCTTTCGGCATGGCGACTAACCAGGCAACATCGCGTATGCCTGGCCATGGCATTAATAAATGGCATTTGCCAATTATTCCCTTCATGCTTCCCCTGGCTCCTTTTGAATGCGGGCCTCCACCTCCGCCAACCGCTGATAAATACCCCCCGCATAAAGGACCGTTATGAAGAGCCGAACCAGTTCGTCGTGATCGAGGAAAAGTTTTATCAAGCCCTCCACAAAAACCTTACGGTCCTTTACCGACA
>MGQF01000092.1:829-4219 GCA_001797745.1 Deltaproteobacteria bacterium RBG_13_52_11 | reverse complement strand
GATCCCGGGACCTCTTGGAGCCCCAGGACGAGAAAGCTGCCAATCCCAAAGGGGCTTAATGCGCCGGCAACGTCGGTGCTTATGTTTTTATGGGTTTCCATCATGCCGTCCCCTCACGGCAAAAAATCAGGTTATTGAGTGTTGGCCCCCGGTCTTGGGCTTTCTGCTCAAGGATTTTTTTAAAAAGGGTGATAGTATTTTGGTCGTCTTTTAAAATTTCATGGAGAGTAGCAATAAAAATTGCTGCATTCATCTCCGTGTTGAAGACAGAGAACCCTTCGAGCTGATCAGTGCCACATTCGGACGTTTTGCGTAAACCAACAATTAAAAAATCTTTTATCCCTATACTTCGGAGGGTCCCCGCAATTTTTTTATGGCGCTCTTTATTCTCTTTACTCAAATCGTCAAAACGGCTGTTGTTCTTGTCCATCTTCTTCTTTTGCCTCCTCGGTTTTTTGGATGGCGGCTACTTGATCAAGAAGAAATTTTTTCCTTAACTGCTGATTTTGTATTCTCTGTTTTTGATCTTCTTCCGCTCCAAAAGAAAAGGGGCCTTTCTTTATTTTCTTTGTGTAGATTTCTTTCTTGGGGGTTGCCGGTAACGACATTGCGTAGACGTTTGTGGCCAGCCCTGCCGACATTGGGGGGTCGCCCGTGACGACATCAAGCGACCCTTCTTCTTCTTTTTCATGGTTTACCGCCATATTTGTGGTTTTCCTTGACGACAAATTCCATTCATGAAAATTAAGATTGATCCCATACAGCTTAGGTCCAAACGGCTTACCCCTGGTCTTAAGAACTACTTTCTGTCTTACCAACCCCTTCAAGATGCGATAAACGTTATTGCGATCAAGGCCTGTCATCCTAGTTAAAAGACCGCGAGCAATCCAGACGGACTCGTAATGCCATCCCCACGCCAAGCGAACCAGAACATCGAGGACGCGGCGTTCGCGGCCGGTCAAGGGTTGCCGGGCAGTGATTTCGAGAAACCCATTATCGACCATGGTATATTTTTCGGGCTTCCAGTCGCCTTCTCCGACAGGCTCCCAGTGGTCCCTGCCTTCTGGATTATGGAAACCATTAGCCTTCATTTAACCTCATAGCCGATCCCTATTGTTTTTTTGGCAAATGCCGGCTCATTTCTTGGCGATCCCCTCCCGGACCTCCGCCTCCACGGAGTTAAGAACTCGCTCTGTATGTCCCCGGCCATTGCCGCCAGGGTGCGAATCGATGGTGAGAACGGGATTGGAAAAGAGAAATTCTTCGATATCCTCTTGTCGATACACGATTTTTCTTCCCACTTTGAAGAATTTTGGGCCCCGGAGAAAGTGCCGCCAGTTTGCCAGCGATCCCTCAGAACGCGTCAAACTGGGATATAAGGTGACTACTTCTTTTGGAGTCAACGCCTTACTCATCAAATTACACCTCCGTTACTCAAATTTTAGCGAAATGATAACGGATGAAATTCGATGAAGGAAGTAACGTAAATAATTTTTTTGGGGTATTTATGTACCTATTCTGAGGGATGGATTTTTGTTTGTAACGTTTTGATTGCCTTGCGTATTGCCCGGGTACGATCGCGGGATTTTTGGTCTTTCGTTACGATCTGCATGATGCAATCGAACAGACCGGGAAATTCATTATACAGCGAAGGCATCACGTGAAAATTTCTATAATAAGAATCCGCTAAACCAATAGCAAGAGCGGTTTGTGGCTCGACACGTCCAGGCCCCCCTCGGCCCAGCGTCTCTCCTCGGAAATTATCAATCACAATGCAAAGGCCTCGTAGAAGGTTATAAGCCGTAAAAGCCTTTTCTACCGTCTCTTGCGTTGCTATCCGAGCTACAATTATTTCTGTTAGTTGCTCCATATTAAGGCATATTTCACGAACTGAGGGGATGGTGGTTTTCAACTCATAAATCCTTTGCAGTTGTTTCATGGCGGCCTTGAACGCCTTCGTCATATCTTGTAAGTCATCACGGTGCCGCGTTCTACCCTGGGACTCATATTCCCGCCAAAAATAGAGATTGCAGAAAATTTGCGCCTCCGCGAAAAAAGTAGATTTTAACTCATTAAAAACATCCTCAAAAACCTTCTCAGAAGATTTCTCTAGATCTTCAATTTCAGTTTCATCAACAATGGGGAGTGATGATAAATCTTTGATTTCATCAAGCCGGTGAGACCGATTCATGATTTCTTTGTAAATTTTATTACGTGGGAAATGAAGGATTATGGCCGCTTTCTCCCCATTGGTGAATTCCAACCAGGTTTGTTCGACGACCAACTCCGACTCTGTAATGCTGTCCTTAATGACCTTCTCCGTGACGACTTCTTTCATCGTTCCACCTCCTGCCCCGTAGCCTCCTCATGCCCGTTAAAGATCTCCTCCAACCGCGCCACGGCTTTCCGCTTGTGGTTTGGGACTAGGTGCGAATATCGCTCGGTCATGGCCGTGGATTTATGCCCCAACATTTCTTTGAGGGTGATGATGCTCTCGCCCTGCAGGGCCAACCATGAGGCGAAGGTGTGCCGCAAGGTGTGAAAGGATACCCGTTGGCGGCGGTCGGTAATCCCCTTGTTGAAGTCCAGGCTATTGATGATCCTTGAAAAACTTTTCGATACCTCTTTGATTTTCCCCTCGTTGGCACCAAAAAAAACAAGCTCGTTGGAGCTCTCGGGGACCCGCCGCATGAGCATATCCTTGACGGCGTGGGTCATATAGGCGTGGCGCGTGGTTCTGTTCTTTGGATCGGACACCCTGATGATCCCATTATCAAAATCCAGATCATACCCCCGGAGATTGAAGATCTCCCCGGCCCTGAGTCCTGTATGGAGACTCAAAAGGGCCATGTCGTGCAGGTGGGGGATGCGCATGGATCTCAGGGCCTGTAACAGCGTGGCGGCCTCCTCATGGTTTAAGAATCGATCACGCCGATTCTGCAGCACCGGCATCTTGACCCCCTGGATTGGATTCGGGCCCTGGTAAAGTCGCCAGGCAAAGGCTTTATTAAAAACCTGACGTACTAAGACCAGGCAGTGCTTGACGGTAGCCGGCGAGAGTGTGCGACCACCACCGTTGTGCACTGGCCGCTTGAGCAGGGAAGCTTTCAATTTCTCTAGGTCGAAAGTGGATATTTCGCTGAGGCGTTTTTCCGCAAGGGGGTCCTTCAAATATTTCTTGTACCTCGATATATCATCGCGCGCCCCCCGCGTCTTGTTTTGCTCGGCCCATGCGCGATAGCGTTCCCATACATCATCAAAACGCGGAACCTTCTTTTTCTGTTGTGGTAATTCCTCACCATGGCGAATGGTACGGATCCGTTCGGCTCGGATAGCAACTGCCAACTTTTCAGTGTATCCCTCGGATAGCCATCCGGTCTTCTCCCAGAT
>MGQF01000092.1:0-681 GCA_001797745.1 Deltaproteobacteria bacterium RBG_13_52_11 | reverse complement strand
AGTCGCCCTGGGCGCGCCATAATATCAATAATTAGGCACCTGCCTAGCGTTTAAAGTCATGGATTGTGCCCGTCATTCTGCCCGTTTGAGCCCACTGATAGGCTTCACGCTGCTGGGCCGCCTAATTTCTAGCCTTCGGTCTACTGTACGTTACAAAAGGGAAAGAGTTAGAAGGAAAGGAGGGCCTCATGAAAAAGACTATATTTTTTATATTGCTTGTGTTGGGCGTAATTGTCTTGTGGAAAGGAAAGGAGATTATTCCCTTAAATTTACAAAAAAATTTTTTGAATATAACACATGACGTAAAAGAGGCGATTTTGCCGCATTCTGGGAGCGACACACTCGTCATTGAGTTTACGGATGGCGAAGATCTGTTGGCTAAGCTCAGAGCAGTAGAGACCGGACGGAAGATAGAGATTCGTGAAAAGGAGGGCCAGAGCACGAGATATGTGGACACAGGGATATCGTGCAAAGATGATGCTGCAAAGGCTGCATATATGGAGAAAGCTAACAGGGAACGGGAACAGCTGAATAAAGATATAAATGCAGAATTAAAGCGAATTCAACAAACTCCTTAAAACCTCTTCCAGCTTCTTACGGAACAGGAAAAGCCAATGAAATCAGATTATAACTGAAATCATTGGCTTCTCTGTTTTACACTGTTTTGCACTACGAATCCGC
>MGQF01000091.1:13676-13866 GCA_001797745.1 Deltaproteobacteria bacterium RBG_13_52_11 | reverse complement strand
GATGAGGCGCTCTATGAGGAGTTGGAGGAGCTCCTCATCCTGGCCGATGTAGGAGTGGAGGCGACGAAGCGGCTCATGGAGGGAATCCGGCAGGAGACAAAGAAAAGGGGGATAACGGACGCTCATGAGGTCCTCCCGCTCTTGCGCCACGAGGTCATGGAGATCCTGCAGCCTTATGAGGCCCCTCTTT
>MGQF01000091.1:5461-13661 GCA_001797745.1 Deltaproteobacteria bacterium RBG_13_52_11 | reverse complement strand
GTGGCGGCCCCTTTGTGGTGATGGTCATCGGGGTGAACGGGGGAGGGAAGACTACCACCATCGGAAAGCTCGCCCACCGATTTACCTCCCAAGGCAAGCGGGTCGTGGTGGCGGCAGCCGATACCTTCCGGGCTGCTGCCATTGAGCAGTTGGAGATCTGGAGTGACAGGGCCAAGGCACACTTTGTCAAACATCGCAGTGGGGCCGATCCCTCGGCAGTGGCCTTTGACGCGGTGAAGGCCGCCCAGGCAAAGAAGTACGACCTCCTCTTCATCGATACGGCAGGGAGGCTCCATACCAAGGAAAACCTGATGGAGGAGCTGAAGAGGGTCAAGAGGATCATCGGAAGAGAACTTCCTGGTGCCCCTCACGAGATCTTATTGGTCCTGGACGCCACCACCGGTCAGAACGCCATCGCCCAGGCCCGGACCTTCCACCAGGCCCTCGAGGTGACGGGGATCGCCCTGGCCAAGTTGGACGGCACGGCCAAGGGGGGGATCATCGTCGCCATCGCCCAGGAGCTGGGGATTCCCCTGCGCCTTGTCGGGGTGGGAGAGGGGATAGAGGACCTCCAGGATTTTTTCGCCGAGGTCTTCGTCGATGCCCTATTCAGTCGAACCACCTGAGGACCTTACCGAGGGGCGCCCGCGGGGTCTTGGACCTATTGATGGGGGAGCTCCGGTCCGGGTATCCCAGGGCCACCCCTAAGACGATCTCCCAATCACCGGGTATATTGAGAAATTCCCTTACCTGATCCTCATAGGCGGCGACGAGGCCGATGGGGCAGGTACCCAGGCCCCGCGCATGGGCGGCCAAGGTCAGATAACCAAGGGCTACCCCGATGCAGAGATACTGGCGAGAGGAAAAGATCTTGTTCATGCAGCAGATGATGGCCACGGGGGCGTCGTAAAACCTGCAGCTCCCCTCGTTGATAAATGCATCAAAGGAGAGGCCCAGCTCGTCAAGGGCGGGTTTGAGGGTTGCAACGGACTGCTCCCCCCTCGAGCTCAGCTCGGTTGGCAGCGGACCTTTTGCACCGGGGGAGCAGGATATCTTCCGTTCTTGATACGATTTCAGCAGCAGGCGGCTCAGCCGCTCCTTTTCCTCACCCGAGACGACAATAAACTC
Organism: Deltaproteobacteria bacterium RBG_13_52_11; assembly: GCA_001797745.1. Taxonomy (GTDB): domain Bacteria; phylum Desulfobacterota; class B13-G15; order B13-G15; family RBG-16-54-18; genus RBG-13-52-11. The sequence continues at coordinate 12,533 of MGQF01000091.1, read as the reverse complement.
CCACGGCTGGAGGTTGAGGGCTGAGGGGGCCTGGATGACCTGCTGGAAGACCTCCTCGATCAACTCCCGCGGGATGGGGTCTTTCTTAAAGGCCCTGATGCTTTTGCGCTCAGCAATGACCTGATCCAACTTCATCTCCTGCCTCCGTCTTTTGTTGTTCCATTCGGGGGACGTGGGAAGATCCACGTTTTCAGTTAGGTTTTACCTCCTTTGACAAGGGTTCCAGGGGTCAAGGATTCCAGGGTTTCAGAACAAGAAGGGTATGGGTTTCGTTGCCCTTATCGACCCCGTGAATCATCTCCACCATAACACAGGCGGACGTCCTTTTTCTACTTATCGTTGACCTTCAGCCCCCACTATGATACAGGGAACAAAGCCATGGAAGCGGAAATCACCAAGGTCGTCATCTTCGACTGTGACGGGGTGCTGTTCGACTCAAGAGATGCGAACATTGCCTTTTACAACCAGATCCTCTCCCACTTCAGCCTCCCTAGCATGAGCGGCGAGGAGGTCGAATACGTCCACGTCAGCACGGCCGATGAGGCCTTCCGTTATCTCTTTACCAGGCGGGACCCCCATATCGTGGAGGAGATTCTCGCCCATCGTCCCCAGGTGGACTACACCCCCTTTATCCGCCTCATGCGGATGGAGCCTAATCTCAAAGAGTTGTTGAGGGCCCTTCCTCAACAGATAAAGCGGGCCGTCTCCACCAACCGCTCCTATACCATCGGCGATGTCCTGCGTATCCACGGGTTGGAAGGGGAGTTCGATCTGGTGGTTTCCGCCCTCGACGTGAAAAATCCCAAGCCCCACCCTGAGTCCGCCCTCAAGATCCTCCAGCACTTTGCCTGCTCCCCTCCAGAGGCCCTGTTTGTGGGGGATTCTAAGGCGGATCAAGAATCTGCTCGAGGGGCCGAGGTCCCCTTTATCGCCTATAAAAACCGCGTCCTCCAGGCCGATTATTATATCGAAGACCTCTTGCAAATCGCGGAGATCGTCACTCACAGAGAAAGGGTCTAAGGGGTCAATCCCGCTCCTTAATTCAGATTTTGTGGACTTGCGGGATCTGCCGCCCTGCGGCACCCCATCCATAAGAACATCCGAATGGTAGGGGGCCGCAAAGCGGGAGGATTCCAGGGGTCAAGTAAAGGCGTTTATCCTCTGGCTAAACCAAAGGTGACTTTTTTGGCTAAAGAACCACCTTCGGGGTCAGAGCCACCCCCGGTCTTCACTCGAACCCTTGAATCCTCGAATCCTTCTTCCCTTATATGGACAGGGGCGAGTATCCTATGCTACCGTAGCATCTATGAAGCAGAAACGGATTGCTTATCTTGATTGCTTTGCCGGGGTGAGCGGCGATATGGTCTTGGGGGCGCTCCTGGACCTCGGCCTCCCTTCGGAGGTCCTCGACGAGGGATGGCGGCAGCTGGGCCTGAAGGGGGTCCAGGTGAAACCCCAGCGGGTACAGCGAGGGGGATTAATGGGGGTGCAGGTTGAGGTGCGGGATCAGGGAAAGCGTCTGATCAGGAACTATGGCGAGATGCGGAAGGTCATCGATGACAGCACCCTGCCGGAGGGGATCAAGGAGCTGAGCCTCAAGATCCTGCATAAGCTGGCCCAGGCAGAGGCCGCTATCCACGGGGTACAGGTTGACGAGATCCACTTCCATGAGATCGGCGGGATAGACACCATTGTCGATGCGGTAGGGGCGGCCCTGGGGGTTGCCCATTTCACATGGGAGACCATCATCTGCTCCCCCCTCCCCATGGGCAGGGGTTTTGTTGAGGCTGGACACGGCCGTCTGCCTTTGCCTGCTCCCGCTACCATGGCTTTGCTCCAGGGGGTCCCCATCGTGCCAGCCGCTGTGGAGGGGGAGACCGTCACCCCGACTGGCGCGGCCATTGTGACCTCGCTCGCCTCTGGATTTGGCCCCATGCCAAAGATGGAGGTTACCGGTATTGGATATGGCGCCGGGACCAGGGATCCGGAAGGGACACCGAATCTCCTGCGGATCATCCACGGGGTGCAGTTGGAGAAAAAGGCAGAAGGCGTATGGGTCTTGGAGGCGGACGTGGATGACATGTCCCCTGAACTCTTCCCCTATCTCAACCAGCTCCTCATGCGAGAGGGCGCCCTTGACGCCTCTTTGATCCCCATCCAGATGAAAAAGGGGCGCCCTGGTTTTACCATCCGCTGCCTTTCAACAGCCGCGCAGCGGGAAAAGTTAACGCAGCTCATCTTGCGCGAATCTACCACCCTCGGCGTGAGGATGCACCAGGTTGAGCGAGTGACCCTTCCCAGAGAAGAACGGCAGGTGGAGACGGCCTATGGTTCCATTAAAGTAAAGGTGGCCTTTAATCAAGATGGAGAGATTGTCAACCTGATGCCGGAATATGAGAGCTGTTGCCAGGCAGCTGAAGAGAAAAAGGTCCCGCTAAAAGAAGTCTACCAGGAGGCCATCTGCAAGGGGCGAGAGGCCCTTAAACACAAGGGCTGAATATGTTTTGGGGGTCAGCTACTACAAGGTCTTTAAGCAAAAAAGTATTCGATGATTTAAAAAAGGTTTGGACTACCCATCAATCAAAGATTTGACCCCTTATTCTTTTCTTATTTTCTTCCCAGGGCTGCTACAAGCTTGGCGCGATGCCATGTTGGCCCTGTGTCTGCATCGGCACCTAATCGACAAAGCACGAGCTGCGGTGATGCGCACGTGGACGCATTCCGGATTTAGTGTGGAAAGCGAAACCAGAATAGTTACCCACAACGAACGGGAGTCACTGGGGCAGTATGTGGTGCGTGGCGCCGTAAATCAGGAACGCATCAGCTACGACCAAAAGGCGGACTCACTTGGTCAGCCGAAAATGCCGCGACACCAGAAACTCGATAGCCGATTGTGGAAGAAATCTGCTCAGCAGTACATACCGCTTTTCAACGCCAACAAGATAGTAGCGGGCAGGAGCCTTGCTACGTATGATCCGTAGGACCGTCTCCGCTACCGGTTGGGGATCGCCCCCTACGCTTTGACCTTTTTCGATCACCGCGAACGCCCGCTGCTCCGGTTCCGCGTAGTCGCTGATGGCTTTCTTGACCCTAAGCTGCGCGAATTCTTCGCCTCGATGGGTTGCCACCATCCCGGGTTCGACAACGCAGACACCAATGTTTAGATGCTTCACTTCGAGGCGAAGGGCGTCTGTGAAGGTATTCACGGCGGCTTTGGAACAGGAAAGGTAGGCATGGAAAGGGATCGGCAGCGTTGCAGCAAGCGACCCGAAGTTGATAATCAGTCCACTCCTTCTTTGGCGCATGCCGGGCAGGACTGCGTTGACCATCCTGGCAGTGCCAAAGAAGTTAGCCTCAAATAAGGCCTTGCCTTCTTCGATCGTGGTTTCCTCGATCGCGCCGAGAAGCCCGACGGCGGCGTTATTAATAAGAACGTCAATCCGCCCCTCTTTCTCGATCAAACCGGACACGCATGATTCAACGGATTGATCGGAGGTAATATCCAGCTGAAGCATCTTCAAACCATTCCCTTGCTCCCCAGACGGTCGTCGGCTGGTTCCATAGACCCTAAATCCTTTTTCAACCAGGAGAGCGGCAATTGCTTTCCCTATACCATGTGATGCACCTGTAACCAGGACAACTCCACCTTTGGACAATCCGTTTCTCACCTCGTTTCTATTTTTCATTCCAAATTCCTCCTTTCGACGACAAATCGTTTATGTTCCGGTGCGTAAACCGTTTGATTAGAGCTCATAATCGTTTTCTTATCTGCCTGAGTGCTATTTTGAACGAATACCTTCCAGAAGGCACCGAAAGGCAAGACTAAGCCGTTCGCTGAGTTCTGAGCCGTGGTTGGTCGACTTCATGAAATAAAGAATCAGAGCTTGCAACATCGAAAAAATGAAATCAGCCTGCAGGTCACTTCGTAGGATGCCCCGGCTGATCCCTGTTTCCAGAAAACCGATCACCTTGTTAGTCAACATGTCCCGGTGAGAGTACACCGATTCTTCCACTGAGGGGTATTCATTAAAGACATCCTGAAATGCATTGGTGGCGTGTCCTCCGACCAAAGCCGGGAAAATGACAATCATCTTCTCAAGGGCAGTTAGATAGTCGGGCTCATGTTCAATAAGCGCAACAAGTTGGGCTTGTGTGGCCTGCACATAATTTATCACCACCTTCAGGACAAGATCCTCCTTGGAAGAGACAATCTTATAGAGTGTATTTTTGGCAATGCCAGTGTCGGCAGCCAACTGGTCCATGCTCCAACCGAGGACGCCTCGTTGGAAGATATAGTCCCGGGCACGGTCAGCTATCTTTTGTTCAAGTATACTATTGGAGACCTTCATTTTTTATACTCCTTATACTAATATAGTATAAGGAGTTCACATTTTTGTCAAGCTTTTCCTGACACGGCAGATGTTGACTTTTCATCTCAAAGCCTTAATCAAGGGCACCGACCACTGTTGATGGCGCGATATCGTTCAAGACAGTTTATTAGGTGATATTTGGGGTCGGACCAAGGTAACGATTTGATATGAAAGGAAAATGTGGTGAATTAAGGGGTGTAATTGTGCCTTAGGATGATATTTTCGGGATGAAAAAGAGGGTTTAAACATTTAAGAGTAGGGCAATGCCTAGGGCGAATCGGCATTACATACCGGGGTATGTGTGGCATATTACCACCGATGCCACAAAAAGGAATTCCTCTTGAGATTTGCGAGAGACATGAGGCAGTGGCTTGCCTGGCTATTTGGGACGAACGGAAGGGACGTTGTTAAACACTTTCACTACAAGTGTATGAGGGGAAGCTTAGCAAGAGTATTGATGCGGGAGATAATGCCACCAGTATCCATTACGACAATTATAAGAAGAAACAGGGGGGTCAGTGGTGTAGGGTCTTTTTTTGCTGATGCCTCTTTTACCATGATGCGCCGGGCTATTTCCCTCATCTCAGGGTCTGCCAGCGGGCGCAGGGCCTCATCTATCCGCGTCTGCTCCGCATCATCGAGCACAACCTCTTGATCCTTGGCAGATAATGTGTGGGGCGCGGGAGGATATTCACTTAGAGGAGAGTAAACTCTCCACCGATATATCTTCGTCTACATCTTCCCAGTGGATGCCAAGGCCCCCCCCGATAAGACGCCAATTCTTTCTCTGCTCTTTGGTTGCTTTCAGCAAACGTGGGAACCATGCAAGGGGTGCAGAGAGTTCCCGACCATCTGCAAGACTAACATGCAAAGCATCTGTGCTGACAGACACTTCGACTGCCAAGGGCTCAACCTTTATTGCTAAAGTGCTCATGCCATTTCTCCTCGAATAGTTTCTGATTGCTTTCAATTATACTATAAATCTCATTAAGCTCAAAGCTCTTAAATCCTTTTGATCTTGCCAACGAAATCGGATTTAGCCAAAACTTTGCGTAGGAGTCACCTCTTTCAATATGGATATGAATTGGCTCTTGCCAGTCTAAGCTGAAAAAGAAGAAACGATACCCTTTCTCCCGAAGAACTGTTGGCATGGTCTATTCTCTATTTCTCTGCATAACATTTAATATACGCATTTCCTCTTTGCTCTGGTTCAGCGGGTCAAGGTCTTTTTTGCGGATGCCTCCTTTATCATGATGCGCCGGGCTATCTCCCGCATCTCGGGATCTGCGAGCGGGCGCAGCGCCTCTTCTATCCGTGCCTGTTCAGCATCATCCAACACAACCTTCTGATCCTCGACAGAAGGCTCGCTATGATGGGGACGGGCGATCACCCCCAGCTGAAACCTGATATCCTTTATTACGTCTTTCCCAAGGAGCCGGTTGAGCTCTTCACGAATAGTGCCCTTCATAAACTGGAGCTGCTGTATCCATGCTGAGGCTGAGCATTTTACAAAGAGGATACCACCGCGCACAAAGGCAGGCTGGGCCTGCTGCGCTATCGTATCCCCCACCGCCTTTGCCCAGACCCCCCAGACGGCATATCCTCTCATTTTGGCATCGAGGTTGAACCTCCGGAGGGCCCCCTTCACGGCGGTCTTGACATTGAAATCCATCACCCTCTTTGTGCGCGACGATCCCCTCACCTCTACGCCTCGATCCTAGGGAAGAGGGGAGTGGGTTTGGCCAACTTCTTTCCAGGTTTTAGGCCTCCCCATTTTCCGTTCTCTTCTATGTTCTGTTCCCAGAGATTTTCTTCCATCCCAAGCTGGGACCACATCTTTTCAGCGGTGGCAGGCATAAAGGCGGCGAGGAGAAGTGCGATGAGCCGAAGGGACTCCAGCGTTTGATAAAGCACCGTGCCAAGACGGGGCCGATCTTTTTCTGCCTTCGCCAAAGTCCAGGGTGTGGTTTCATCAATATATTTATTGCCGGCGCTGACAATCTCCCAGATCGAAACCAGTGCTCTATTAAAGGCCAAATCATCCATCTGTTTTGATAAGTGGGGAAGCGCCTTTTCAGAGACTTCTTGGAGTCCTCGATCCACTGCCTGTAGGTTGGAAGGGGTTGGAACAAGACCATCGAAATATTTGACGACCATGCTGAGGGCCCGGCTGAAGAGGTTGCCCAGATCATTTGCGAGATCGCTATTGATCCGATGGACCATGGCAGCATGGGAGAAGTCACCATCAGCTCCGAAAGGAACCTCGCGCAAGAGGAAATAGCGGATGGGGTCCACCCCATACTCCTTTATCAATTGATAGGGATCTACCACGTTGCCCAGGGACTTGGACATCTTCTGCCCCTCCACGGTCCACCACCCATGGGCGAAGACCTTCCGGGGGAGGGGGAGTCCGGCGGACATGAGGAAGGTGGGCCAATAGACGGCGTGAAACCTCAAGATATCTTTGCCGATGATGTGGCAGTTGGCAGGCCAGTACCGCTGGAACCTCTCCTGGTCCCCGGGGAATCCGGCAGCGGTGATATAGTTGGTGAGGGCGTCGAACCAGACGTAGATGACATGGTCTGGATCATGAGGGACCGGTATCCCCCATTTAAAGGTCGTCCTGCTGATGCTCAGATCGCGCAGCCCGCCCCTGACGAAGCTCAGGATCTCATTATAGCGGCTCGAGGGCTGGATAAAAT
>MGQF01000091.1:5030-5434 GCA_001797745.1 Deltaproteobacteria bacterium RBG_13_52_11 | reverse complement strand
GAAGGCGGCTACGGCCTTATAATGTCTCTCTTGGGTCGTCCTGATAAAGTCGTCGGCGGAGATGTGCAGTGTGTTCCAGAGTCCCTTGAACCGCTCCACCACCCGATCGGCCAGCTCGAGGGGGGCCTGACCGGCCTCATGGGCGGCCTTCTCCACCTTCTGGCCATGTTCGTCGGTTCCGGTGAGGAAGAAGCAGTCATAGCCGCTCAACCGTTTATACCTGGCCAAGGCATCGGCGGCGATGGTGGTATAGGCATGGCCGATATGGGGGACGTCGTTCACATAGTAAATGGGGGTGGTAACGTAGAAGGTCTGCTTCATGCCATCTGCCTTGTTTATTGTCCTATTCTGGGGGTAAAACCCTCGCTTTTAGTTAGATCTTTGTCCCAAAGGGGTTTCAATCC
>MGQF01000091.1:540-4982 GCA_001797745.1 Deltaproteobacteria bacterium RBG_13_52_11 | reverse complement strand
CACAGAGCCCGGAGATCTTCGCCGGGTTCAGGGGGAGGTGTTGTTCTTTGGCCATCTTGATGGAAACCAACTCAAAGTCCTGGAGAAATGTGGTGCAACAGAGCTCTCGTCCGCAACAGCCTATTCCACCGACCAGCTTTGCCTCATCCCGCACACCGATCTGCCGCATCTCAATCCTCATCTTCAGCTGGGCGGCAAGCTGGCGCACCAGTTGGCGAAAATCGATCCTGTGCTCAGCCGTGAAATAGAAGATGGCCTTGGATCCATCCAAGAGATATTCTGCCTCCACCAATTTCATCGGAAGCTTCAGCTCCTCAATGAAACGCAGGCAGAGCTCTAAGGCCTCTCTCTCTTTTTTTTGCCACTTCTCCCGCGCCTTTACGTCCTTGGCCGTGGCCTTCCTGATCACCTCGCGAACGGAACGCTTAAAGAGCCCCGACTTCTCTTCTCTCGGTGGGACGGCGACCGTACCCAGGGTGATACCTTTTTCCGCATCGACCACCACGAGATCTCCCGTTTCCAGTTGCAGGTCACCGGCCTGAAAATAGAACACCCTGCCGTTCTTATCTAATTCTACGCCGACTAATCTCATTGCGTTATAAACCTCCTCTTCCCAAGAGGGCTGACTCCAGAGATAGCTGAAGGTTGCCGTGGGCCTCTATGCCTTGCTGGATCTGAAGGAGGGACCAAAAATCCCGCAACAGCCCCTCGATCTTCTGGTGCGGGGCAACCTTTTTGACCTCATCGGCCAGGTCGCAATTAAGCAACATCCCTTCCTCCCCTGTCTCCTGATAGACGACAAGATCCCTGAGCCATTCTCCTAAGATTTCCAAGAACATCCTTCCCCTCCCCTCCTGGTGGGCGAGCTCTTGGGCCACTTGTAACCTCCGATTGAGGGAGGGTGAGAGGGCTGATGGTAAGGCACCCTTGACCTTCGTTACTTCTTCCCAATCCATCCGCACGGCACGCCCTGGGCTTCCACTGGCCAGAGGGGCGAGGATGCTGATTTCTTCCGCTGGAAGGAGATCGGCCAATACCTTTTTTACCTCTTCCTGGCTTAAAGGATTGAACCTGATCCTTTGACATCGCGAAAGCACCGTGGTGGGCAGCGCCTCGATGGTAGTGGCGATCAGAATGATCGTTGTCCAGGGAGGGGGTTCCTCCAGGGTCTTCAAAAAGGCGTTGGCGGCCTCCCTCGTCATCCGTTCTGCCCCATCCATGATAATCACCCGCCAGCGGGCCTCAAAAGGTTTAAAGGCGATGGATTGCTGGAGTTCCCTGATCTGCCCAATCTTAATGGTCTCACCTGTGGGGTTGATCAGGATGAGATCTGGATGTACCCCCTTGCCCATCCGCTGGCAGACAGGACAGTGATCACAGGCCTCGCCTGCTTTATTGGGACAGTTTAAGGCCTTGGCCATGTTTAAGGCCACTACCCTCTTCCCGATACCCTCCATCCCCGTGAAGAGATAGGCGTGGTGGACCCTTCCTGCCTCGATCGCCCTGCGGAGGATCAGCAACGGCCTCTGATGTCCCACCACATCGCTAAAGGCCACCATCACCTCCGATCCAAAAGCGGGCGGATGATCCTTCGGATCTCCTCTTGAATCGCTACCTGCTCGCCTTTGCCGGAAACCACCCTGACCCGCTCGGGGTCCTTTTGGGCGATCCGCAGGTATCCTTCTCTTACCCGCTGGTGAAATGTATGCCCCTCCCGCTCAAACCTATCCTCCCCTTTAGCCCGCGCCATGCCGAGGTCCACCGGGCAATCCAGCACGATGGTACGATGAGGCGTGAGCCCCCCTGTGGCCCATTGGTTCATCTCCACGATAAAGTCGATGTCCACCCCCCTTCCATATCCCTGGTAGGCAATGGTGGCATCAATATATCTGTCACACAGAATCATCTGGCCTTTCTCCAAGGCAGGACGGATGACCTCTGCCACGTGCTGTGTCCTATCGGCTTCGATAAGGAAGAGTTCGGCAAGCGGATCGATTCTCAAGTCTCCCTTGTCCAGAAGGAGCGTCCTGATTTCTTCACCCAGCGGGACCCCTCCGGGTTCTTTAGTCACCAGACAGGGGTATCCTTCCATCTCCATATATTCCCTCGTCAACTCTATCTGGGTGGTCTTTCCACTCCCCTCTATGCCTTCAAAGGTCACCAAGAGTCCCATATGCGCCTGCATAAGTCGTCCACCTAAAAACCACCTTTGTTGTCAAACAAATGAGGGGATGCAGAAACGGAGGGGTCCTGGGGGGTGTTTATCCATGGCAGGAAGGTTAGGGCTCGTGCCCTTTTCCTCACTTCATCTCCTCGATTTTTTTGCGCAGGACTCGCTCCTGTTCCTTTTCGGGCTTCAGTTCCAGGGCCCGTTGGTACATCCGGAGGGCCTCCTCCTTCTTGTTCGACTTGAGATAACCATCACCCAGGTGTTCAGTGATGATGGGATCATCGGGGACGAGACGATGGGCCTTCTCCAACCACTCGATTGCCCGGGGATATTCCTTTTTTTGATAGTATACCCAGCCAAGGCTATCCGTGATATACCCGTTTTCGGGCTTGAGCTCCAGGGCCTTCTTGATGAGGGCCTCGGCCTCGTCCAACTTAATTCCTTTTTCAGCATACGTATATCCCAGGTGGTTGAAGGCATCGGCGTTTTTGGGGTCGAGCGCCATCACCTTCTGCATGGAGCGAATGGATTCCTCGGTCTTGCCCATCTTGTAGTACACAATCCCCAAGCGGAAGAGGGCTTCGGTATTGTTGGGCTCTTTGGCCACTACATCCTGTAGGTTTTGCACCGCCTCCGGGTATCGATCCAGATCTTCATAGATGAGGGCGATGGTGTAGAGCAACTGCTGGTCCTGGGGCTTGGCCTCGACGGCCTTTTTAACCACCGTTAAGGCTTCCTCTATTCGTCCTTCCTTTTGAAGGATGAAGGCCATATACCTCGTGGCCTCGGAGAAAAATTCCCCCTCCGGGGGGATCTGTTTAAGTTCTGCCAAGGCCCCCTTGGTGTTATTCATCTGATAGAGGGTCATCCCCAGGTAATATCGGACATCACCCCTTTGAGGGTGGGCAGCCAAGACGAAGCGGAACTCCCCTGCTGCCTCCTCATACCGCTCCTGTTGGAAGAGGATCAAGCCCAGCTTCACCCGCACGCTCATGTTCTCAGAATCGAGGTCTTTGAAGAGGTTATACTGGTCAAGGGCTTCCTGCAGGCGATCCTCCTTGAGGAGGAGCTGGGCGAGTCGCTCCCTGGCCTGGAAGTTGAGGGGGTTCAGCTTCACTATTTCGTTGTACACTTCCATGGCCCGCGCTTGCTCACCCTTGAGTTCATAGACGACACCCATATCCATCATGGCCGCTTCGAATTGAGGGTTGAGATTGAGGACCTCTTGATAATATTTCAGGGACTGATCATAGAGTTTTATGTCGGCATAGATCCTGGCCAGGTAATAGAGGCCCATGAGGTACTTGGGCTGCTTCTCCAGGAGTTGGTGCAGGGTATCCACTGCCCGCTCAAAATCCCGCAACTCGGCGTAGAGGGAGCTGACCATCAGGTAGGCCTGGAGGTGGTTGGGGCTGATCTCCAAGACCCTCTGATATTCATCCAAGGCCTCTCGATACTTACCTACAGCTGAATAGACCCCTCCGAGCATGTAGTGGGCAGGGAGATAATCGGGGTCAAGGATCAAGGCATCCCGACAGGCAGCCATCGCCTCATTTGTCTGGCTCTTGCTGAGGTAGAGAGAGGCGATATCCACGTATAATAACGGTGATTGGTTGTCTAAGGAAATGGCCTTCTGGTACTCCGCGATAGCCCCATCCAGGTTACCCTCTTGCATCTTGGTTCTGGCCATCAAGAAGTGATAGAAGGCCTCCGTAGGCGGGGTTGTTTCTTCTGCAAGCGCGGCCTCAGGCGGTACGGTGGCAGGATGCTTTTTGATGTAATTGCAGCCAGTGGCCAGAAGGATGAGCACTATCGAAACGATGTAAATGGTCAGTTTTTTCATTTCTCGTTCACAGGTTCCCTTCGGTGTTTGTACTGTTATTCTACTATAAATAAAGGTTGGAGGCAAGAAAATGGGGATGAGATCTCACAATTGTTCCTTTATCTCCTTTGTCCATAAATCGAGGTGGACTTGACTTCCCCATGGGCGTGTGCTAGCTCTTTTGCAAGAGAACGTTCAGGAGGTCTTTGTGGCCCTTTACAGGTTTGGGGAGCGCAGGCCGGCGGTGGCAAGGGGTGCATACGTGAGCGACTCAGCCAGGGTGATCGGGGACGTGGTCATCGGAGAGGATTGCTACATCGGCCATGGGGTAATTTTGAGGGGTGACTATGGAAGCATACAGATCGGCCCTGGTGCAGCCATCGAGGAAAACGCCGTTGTGCATATCAGACCTGACGGTACCAGCCGGATAGGAGAGCGGGTGACCATTGG
>MGQF01000091.1:0-516 GCA_001797745.1 Deltaproteobacteria bacterium RBG_13_52_11 | reverse complement strand
CCTCATCGCCGACTATGCCGTTATCGGGATGGGTGCGATTATCTGCTTTGATGCTGAGATAGGGCAATGGTGCATTGTAGGTGAGGGGTGCGTCGTGACCAGTGGGCAGCATATACCACCAGAAAAAATGGTGGTAGGGGTGCCGGCAAAGATCGTCGGTGACGTCCAGCAGAAGCACAAGGATTTTTGGACCTACGGGAAGCAGCTCTACGTTGATCTGGCAAAGAGATATCCCAAGGAATTTGAAAAAATAGAATAGAGGTGAGGTAATCGCGATGATCGTCAGAAATATCGATGACCCTGAAGTGATCGCAACCACCTATAGGGCCCATGGCGGGGGTACGGCCAGGATGGTTATGACGAGTCAATTTCTCCAGTCGATAGAGTTCTTCGCCTATGCCATGCTCCCCCCGGGGAATGTCCTCGAGGAACACATAGATCCCGTGGAAGAAATCTATTTCTTCCTGCGAGGAGGGGGGATCATGCAGGTGGGAGACGACAAAAAGGAGGTAAGGG
>MGQF01000090.1:14646-14964 GCA_001797745.1 Deltaproteobacteria bacterium RBG_13_52_11 | reverse complement strand
GGGATAGCCATCATGCTCACCGTTCTGGGATTCAACTTCATCGGCGATGGCCTCAGAAATAGGTGGGACGTCAAGAGGACGGCATGAAGATCCACAAGATACCGAGCCCCAACTGTTCAAGTAGAGATGGCCAGCAGGTGGATATGATCGTCATCCATGCCGCCAGCCTCCCCGCTGGGGAGTTCGGCACAGGGTATGTCCTGGACCTCTTTCTGAACAGGTTAGCCCTTATGGCCCACCCTTCCTTTAAAGAATTGGAGGGGCTGAAGGTCTCCGCCCACTATTTTATCGACCGGAAAGGAAAGGTCATCGAACTGG
>MGQF01000090.1:13593-14633 GCA_001797745.1 Deltaproteobacteria bacterium RBG_13_52_11 | reverse complement strand
GATGGCCTGGCACGCAGGGGTGAGTTCCTTTGAAGAAAGGGAAGGCTGCAACCCCTTCTCCATCGGCATCGAACTGGAGGGCAGCCCAAAACACCCCTTCACCGAAGGGCAATATCGTTCACTGAAAGAGCTCTGCCTGCTGTTGATGGAGCACTACCCCCTCATCACCCCCGAGAGGATCGTGGGGCACAGCGATATCGCACCGGGAAGGAAGGAGGACCCAGGTCCCTTCTTCGCCTGGGGGAGATTGAGGGATGAATTGAGTGGATAAAGGTGAAGGTTAAGGTTAATGCTTGAGCATAGAACCTTACGGGAGATCTTACCGCCCAAGGCCCTGGTCCTAGCCCCCATGTCAGGGATCACAGATCCCCCCTACCGCCTCTTGGCCAGGGAAAAGGGGGTCGATCTGGCCTACACCGAGATGGTGAGCGCCGAGGGACTGGTGAGGGGAAACAATGCCTGTAGCCGGCTCTTGGAGGGCTACCTTTCTGAGGGGCCGCTGATAGGCCAACTCTTCGGCTCCGATTCTGCGGTGTTGGCTGAAGCAGCCTCCCGGGTGCAGGAGATGGGTTTGGATGGGGTTGATATCAATGTGGGATGCCCGGCCGCCAAGGTGGTCAAGAGGGGGGCAGGGGCGGCCCTATTGCGGGCACCGATGCGGTTACGGGAGATCATCAAGGAGGTGCGGAATGCCCTTCACATCCCTCTCGGGATCAAGATCCGCTCAGGATGGGACGCGAAGAGCCTAAACTGCCTGGAGATCGTTCAGTTGGCCGAGGATTGCGGGGTAGACCTGGTCACCATCCATCCTCGCCTGCGATCTCAACGGTTCGAGGGAGAGGCCGACTGGGGACTCATCAGAATGGCCAAAGAACAAACAGGGCTCAAGGTCATCGGGAATGGCGATGTCCGCGCGCCCGAGGATGCGGTGAGGATGCTGAACGAGACGGGGTGTGATGGGGTGATGATCGGGAGGGGAAGTTGGGGAAACCCGTGGATCTTCGAGCGGGCTCGGGGGCTCATCCACGAGGGGCTGGATA
>MGQF01000090.1:12618-13381 GCA_001797745.1 Deltaproteobacteria bacterium RBG_13_52_11 | reverse complement strand
GTGAGCACCGGTGCACGGCTACGGATACTCCCCAGTATCATCGCCGGGATCAAGAAGGATTTTCCCAAGGCCGTGGAATCCTTCTGCGACCTCGCCTTCGCCAAGAGTGCACCAGAGGAGGTGAAGCAATTGGCAGTAGCGGAGATGATGAAGAACTCCCCCCAACTCCTGCACGGGGACCTCTCCGCCTGCGATCAATTCGACATTATGGAGGAGGTACAGGCGATCAGCAATCCCTCCTTGATCATCTGTGGCGATCAGGATGCCCTGACCCCGATCAAGTACTCCCGTTACCTGGCCGATAAGATAGCTGGGTCCCACCTGGAGATCATCAAGGGTGCGGGACACATGGTGATGCTGGAGCGCCCTGACGAATTCAACACGGCAGTAGAGGCGTTCCTCAATTCGGTGAGTAACAAAGATGCCTAGGGTCTACATCCCGCCAGTGCGGATCACCGGCACCGAGATCCCTCTCCAGACCAGGGAGGCGCGCTACCTCCTCACGGTCCTCAGGCTTACCGCAGGAGACGCGGTAACAATCTTTGACGGCGAGGGGCAGGAATACCGGACCGAGCTCATTGAAGCCTACGAGGGGGGAATGTATCTGGCAATTCAAGAGGAATTGCATCCCAAGCGGGAGTCTCCCCTGCGCATCACTCTGGGGCAGGGGCTGCTCAAGGGGGACAAGATGAAGTTCGTGATCCAGAAGACCACGGAATTGGGCGTTGAGGCGATCGTTCCTCTCATCACGGCGCGCTCTATT
>MGQF01000090.1:4961-12598 GCA_001797745.1 Deltaproteobacteria bacterium RBG_13_52_11 | reverse complement strand
GGAGTCGCTCAGGTTAGAACGATGGGAGCGGATCGCCCAGGAGGCGGCCAAGCAGAGCAACAGGACCGTGGTCCCGAAGATCGGCGCGATCCAGAAGCTTGCGGATTTTCTCGTTGCGAGCGCGGGTGCGCGGATAATCTTCTGGGAGGGTGAGCCAACACCACTGCGGAAGATTGCTGGTCAGATTAATCCACAGCAGGGGCTTACACTGCTCATCGGCCCGGAAGGTGGGTTCGCCGAGGAGGAGGTGCTGGCTGCCCAGGCGCAGGGTTTCATCGTCGCCGGTCTCGGACAGCGGGTCCTGCGGGCGGAGACAGCGACTCTCAGCGTGCTCAGCATCATGCAGCACCTCTTCGGCGATTTGGGGTAGGTTTATTGGTTAGCAGGTGCGGGTAAAAAACCTCATTCTGCCGTTTTAAACCCTTTAAAACCCATCTAACATTTAAGTCCCGACTAGATTCCCGACTAATATGCGGTTATGAAAAGAGTTACACTTACCCACCATGGAGCCTGAACCAGCACGTTCAATATAGATTCATTCTTTCTTGACATGACATCGCTCTTTTCGAACGTGCTGGCTGAGGGGTGCGGCACGTTTTTTACCGCATCCCTCTCAAGCCAGAGGTTAGGAGTTCTCTCTGATCGCATCAATCGCTGACCTGTAAATGCTTTGCCTTGAGTGACAGATGATTGAGCGGCGATTATCGACCAATGTTGATTGGTAGAAAGCAACACCCGAAAAGATCTTGTCTTTAATTACCAACTCGCCTCCACTCTTTTTTGCTACGATCAACTGCCATAAACCTCCGCCACTGAAACCCTCGTAGCTTTGTGGGCCATCATAAATCCCCTCGTACTTGGTTTCAAAGTTAATGTAATCAAAATCTTTAATATTTCGTTGATTAGAAACTATACCCATGCCACATATGCCCCGAAACACCTTCACTCTTTGATATCCACGTTCCGGTGCGGTTTCGCTCGTCCATTCATGCGCCATTCCGCAAAGCACCCATACACCAAGGTCAGTAGTTGGCGCGCTGGAAAAAAGTTCTTGTCGCTTTGACAGGTTGTAGAATCCCTTTATCGATTGCACAATGCTTACAGTAGGTGCTGGAAGCAACAACGCCCCAAGGTCTGGACCTTCTGAAGCAACCTTACCGCGAGCGATTCTGATCTTTGTGCTTAGGGCCATGTCCAAGGTGACTCTGTGTAGCTGGGCTTGAAATCTCGTCGGGAGGATAAGACCAACCATTCCGGTCTCGGGTAAATTACCGAGAACATGATCGGCGGTAAGAATCACGTGACGGCCTTCCACTGATACGAGCGTACCTGAACCCCCAAGCTTCGGATCTTCCACATCACTTTCCTCATCGATCTTGGCAAAACCAACTGAATAGTCTTTCAAGTCCTGGGTGGCATCCTCCAAGATCTCGCGGCCAACATTGGCTGTTTCCATTTCACTCATTCGTCTTGCGATTTCCTAACGAAGCCCGCGGCTGAGCTGTGGGCCGAAGGCCCATCTGTCTCTAGCCGCGTGTTAGCCAAAGGTTCATTTGGGTTTGTCATTATCTTTGATCCTGATGAAGGCATTGTTTTTAAACAAATACCTGTACGTGGTCGTTCTGGATTTCAGTTTGTTCTCTAATGGGCCTTTCTTTATCACAATTTCTTCAAGAAGATCATCATTTCCATCACCGTCCAAATCTACGAATTTCCAATTGACTTCTTTTGATACGCATTGTCCACAACCACCAGGCGGAGGCGCACAGCAACCAAGGTTGTCGTTAAACTCCATTTGATGAAGAACGATTGGCTTCCAGCCGTCAAATTGCACAATGGACTTTGCTCCTTGTGTTGTCCCTTGCCCTGACCCGAGCGCGCTGGTTTCGACTTCCGAAATACCATCATGATTGAGGTCGTGAGCTACAGAATCTCGCCTGACAGGATCGACGACTTCACGAACTGCTTTTATTGCGGGCCGAACCAAGATCGTGTGATCAATATCATTTCTACCTCGCTCCATGAAATAGACAGGCACGAGGAATGCTTTCTCTTTGCTCCGAAGGCCTATCAGCACAGGTGCACCGTGTATTGTCATTTTCTCTTCTGAGTGTTGTTTCCACCAGTTTTGAATTTCGTCATTTGACGGTGCAACGATTTCTGCGTTAGCAAAGGTATTGTAATTTAAGGACAGGAGAAAAGCTGTGATTATGAGTATTTTCTTGTAGAACATACACCTCCTTAATCTTGGTAGCTAACGCTCGGCGTCACCTGGAGCCGGTTTTTTGGCGATCAGGTGCACGCCGTTGTTATTGATTTTGCTATTTCTACTCTTCTTCTGTCCAAGAAAACAGAGCCATTTCAATCTCGGACGCTCGCCATGTACTATCGTCTGAGAGGTGGCAAGGGGGTTTTCTTATTTCTCTTGATACTAGTTCGTTTCGCAATTCCTGCAGAAGCGAAACAAACTGCACGTAGCCGGAAACCATGCTACTGGGAAGACTGTCATGGATTTGAGGCAGTTTCCCTTCTCGGTTAAGCGCTTTTCTGATTCTTGAATCTAGGGCACCGTATATTTCAGGCTTCATAAACCGCAACAGTTTTGATGCATACGTCAGCCCGAGACCGGGCAAGCTGAGGGCGCAAGATATGGACTGTTTTGAGCCAGAAAGACTGGCGATAACACGTCCTATGATTTCAAATAGATTGACTTCACCGGAGGCGTCGTTGAACTTCTGAAGGACGCCATTTTGACTTCCACCCCATTCGATCATCTCTTGAAGAAGATACCTCGATGCTGACTTATTGACAGAGTAGTTGCTCACGACCCATGCGAATCTTTTTTCAAGAGAGGCAATCCACCGAAACTCAGGGAATGAGTCTGGAGGATAGCCAAAAAGCTTGTGTTTGCCAGACCAGAAATATTTCTTGTAGTATTCAGGGAATTTCTTGTAATCAATCATTTTCACTATCTCGCTAACAGGGCTTATACTGATCAGTATAAAATCCCTTCTCGTTTATGCGACAATTTAACCCTGTTAATTAGAAACCACTTCTACAATTCTTACTACCCCTTGTGGTGGTTGTCAACTAAAGACTCATGCCAATCTTGTTATCTCTCTGATATAAAGAATCGACTCCCCCTCTTTATGATAAACCCTTCTATGCGTAATTGCGTGATTACCTCGTTCACCACCCGGCGCTCGCGATGACACTCCCTGACCAGCGTCCTCTCGGTGAGGCCCGGTTGCTCCACCAGGGCCTTGAGGATGTTTCCCCTGACCTGTCTCAAGGATCCCTCAAAAGGGGACTGCCTTGTGTAATGGGCGCTCCTCCTGCTGGGGTTGGGGTGCCTTTCCTTTAACATTGCGCCATAGTCCATCAAGGCGTAATACCAGTGGCGCGGTCTTTTTGCATCGAGGGTCTGTACTACAAGGGGGTGGATCTCGTTGTCTTTGACCCCCCTTCTGTCACGGAAGAAGTAGTGAATGAAGACGCTGCGGATGTTCGTCTCAATGAATACAGCTGGTTGCCCAAAGGCGAAGGCACACACGGCACCAGCAGTGGCAAGGCCGATACCCGGCAAGGCCTTCAGGGCCTCGATATCAGGCGGAATCTTGCCCCCATAGCGATCAACGACGAAGCCAGCGAGGTTTTTGAGCGCCAGGGCCCTGCGGTTATAACCCAATCCCTGCCATACCTTTAAAATATCGCGCAACGGGGCCCGGGCCACGGACTCAATGTCGGGAAATCGATGGAGAAACTGTCCGTATTTCCCGATGACCCTCCCCACCTGGGTCTGCTGCAGCATCAACTCTGACAGGAGGATCTTGTACGGGTCGCGCGTCTCTCTCCACGGGAGCACCCTCCTGTTGCGTTTATAGTGGCCATAGATCTCCTTTTGAAACCGGCGTATCTCCTGGGAGCTGAGCTTAGAGGTTTTCTTCATACTGATCTCGCCATCATGTGCGACTCCATACTTATCCAGAAAGGGCAGAATGACCTTTATTAAATACTATATCATGGAAGTTGAGGATGAGAAAATGAGCGGAAAAAACTGGAAAAAGGCCCTCGGTGGTGTTATAATAAAGTGAAATACCGAAGCAAATATGGAGGCATGGTATGCCCATCTTCGAATATCGCTGCATGAAATGCGATAAGGACTTTGAGGTCCTGGTCTTCGGTGATCAGGAGGTCTCATGCCCTACCTGTCAAGGAACCAAGGTCAAAAAGCTCCTCTCCACCTTCAGCCATAAGAGCGACAGCGGCTTCACAAGCTCGCAGGGGTCTTCCTGCGGTTCCTGCGGCGCCCCTAGTTGCTCGAGCTGCGGTTCTTAGTCATGAGGGGGATGCAAGCAGGCCACCCCCCTACCCTCCCTTGAACACATCCTTTCCCGGCCGATGTTTACATGGTCGTCAGCGTGACCTACAATATAATGTCCAAACTACCTTCTACAATAGAGGCGGTGTAGGGTAACTTTTATGAGTTTAGATTTGTATATGAAGAGGGAAATGGTGGTTGACCTCTTGAGGACGCAATAAAGAAAGTAACCCTTGACAAACATCTCTCGATCTGAGAATTCTTTGTCCACCATCTTTCGGCGAAGGGAGTGACCAGTGAACATTCTGCAGGCGTTATGGCTGGGGATAGTGCAAGGGATAACCGAATTTCTGCCCATCAGCAGTTCAGGACACCTCGTCCTGGGCAAGGCGGTGCTCGGCGTCCACACTCAAGGGATTGCCTTTGAGGTATTCGTGCACTTCGGCACCTTCCTGGCAATCCTGACGATCTTTTGGGGGGATGTCTGGAATATACTCAAGGCAGTAGGCCATGTCCTGCGCCACCCTGCACCGGGCACTTGGTCTCTGCGCTATCGAGAAGACCCCTTTTTCAGGCTCGGGGTCCTCATCTGCCTGGGCACCATTCCGGCTGGGATAATCGGGTTGCTCTTTGAGCACGAGATCGAGTCCGCCTTTGCAAGCCCCCTCTTTGTCTCCCTCGCCCTGCTCGTGACCGGCACCATCCTGCTGGGCACGCGCTGGACCAGGCCCAAGGATACCCGCTTTGGGATGCTGAGGGCGCTGCTCATCGGCTCTGCCCAGGCCTTTGCCATATTGCCGGGGATCTCGCGCGCGGGATCGACCATCGCTGCGGGCATGTACGCGGGGGTGGAGCGGAGTGAGGCTGCCCGCTTTTCCTTCCTGCTGGCACTGCCAGTCATCCTCGGTGCAGCCGTGGTGGAGGGCAAGGAACTGCTGCAAAGCGGGATACCATCTCAACAGGCCGTGACGTTGCTCGTCGGCACCATCGCCGCCTATTGCTCCGGTGCCATCGCATTGAAGTGGCTGTTAAGGGTGATCCGCCGCGGCCGGCTTGATTGGTTCTCGTATTACTGTTACGCCGTGGGGCTGGCTGGTCTTATGTGGTTCGCGAGAAGCACCCTCTTCTGATCCCCCATGCCTGGGGATCACGAAACGTTCTACCCCCTTCCCTCATAGTGCGGGGATACAATGAATGCCTCTTGGGTAAGAGAGTTACTATTTCTTGCTGAAGACCTTCAGCATGAAACCCTTTCAGGGTCAGTAGGCGACAAAGGCGGTAAAAAGAAGACCTAAGCCGAGGACAAGGGACAACGGCTTCCAGAATCCTGGGAGGAAGAAGCCCAACACGATGAGAATACCGCCCAGGATTGCACGGATGACCCTTTCACTTCCTGCTAAATTCTTGTCGGCAGCCATAGATACCTCCTCATCTATTCCTCCATTCTAGCTAGCGCCCCTCGCAATGAGCTGAGTATAGGACAGAGATGGAGTTGTGTCAATGATTAAGGGGAATAGGGCTTGTCTTCTATTACCAGCCATGATATCACCTCGGAAGGCAAGGTGAATTAATAATGATCCCCTTTCGCTCGCATATCCCATCGCTGCTCTTTCTGGCGGGGATCTTTTTTCTTAATTTCCTCTCGCGGATAATCCTGGCCCCGCTACTCCCTGCGATTGAGGGAGACCTGAATATAAGGCACGGCGAGGCAGGATCCTTTTTTCTCTTCATCTCCCTGGGATATTTTGCAGGACTTTTGGGTTCCGGGTTCATCTCATCCCGTTTCACCCACCGAAGGACGATTATCATCTCTTCGGTGGTTATAGGCGGGGCCCTCCTCGCAGTCGCCCTCAGCCATACAATGGGGGGTATTCGAGGGGGATTGATACTGATGGGCCTTGGTGCTGGGCTCTATCTTCCCTCAGGCATCGCCACCGTCACCTCTATGGTGAGCTCACGTGATTGGGGGAAGGCCATCGCCATCCATGAACTCGCCCCCAACCTGAGCTTCATCGCAGCCCCCCTGGTGGCGGAGGGACTGATGCTTTGGTTGCCCTGGCGGGGTGTCATCGCCCTGATTGGGGTAGCAGCGGTGCTTGTCGGCGTGGCCTTTATGCGCCTTGTCAAAAGGGGGACATTCGCCGGAGAAGCCCCCAGCCCTAAAACCCTCCATGTCCTTATCGCCCAGCCCGCTTTCTGGATCATGATGGCCTTATTCAGTCTGGCCATTGGCGCAAGCCTCGGGGTCTATACCATCCTCCCCCTGTATCTGGTGACTGAGCAGGGGTTCGAGCGTAGCTGGGCAAATGAGCTGGTCGCCTTTTCCCGGATCGCAGGGCCGGCCTTCGCCTTTGTGGCGGGATGGGCCTCAGACAAAATGGGACCAAAGCGGGCCCTGGTAAGTGTCTTCCTGACCACCGGGATGGCGACCGTGCTATTGGGTATAGCCAGGGGGTCGTGGATCGTACCTTTTCTGTTTCTTCAGCCGATGCTGGCCATCGGTTTTTTTCCAGCAGGCTTCGCGGCCCTGGCGAGAATCGGCCCTTCCCAAGTTCGGAACGTCGCGGTCTCTTTCACCATCCCCGTGGCCTTCCTCGTGGGAGGCGGTGTGATCCCAGCAGGCCTCGGCATGATGGGGGATGCAAATTCTTTTGCGCTCGGGATCATGCTCTATGGCGTGTTGCTCTTGGGGGGGATCATACTGCTCCGCTACCTCAGATTTCATGAGGATGCAACGGAATGAATGCGAAGGATTCATCACAGCATTTAAAAGAAACCCATTCTGCGCAGATGGGACTTTTTATAGAAAGTAATTTTTTAACAAGGCCGAGGTAACCGGCTCACAAACGGCGGAGCCGGCTGTGAGTCCACGTTGTCACCCTGGTTAGTCGCACCAGGCTACAAACTCTGCCCTTCGTACTTTTCCAAGAAAGCGATAGTGCGTTCGTATTTGAGGCGGACTCGAGGGTCAGTTTGCTTTACGCACATCTGCCGGAGCGGCGGCAGCAAAAAGTTCGCTCCTTTGCTGGACCGAATCCAGTTTCCGAGAAGGCAGGCGAGCGGTGGTGTCATTGTGCTCTCCGGCGGCTTTATAAAAGGAATGTCGTAAGCACGATAGTTGAGCCCCTGAAGCGGTGGAAGATGGAGGGCGTCAAAGAGGGAGGCAGCTGACGGGGCGAGAATAAACCCGATCCAATCTTGATTTTCTCCCCATTCGTATGCTTCAAGCAAAGCTTCGCCAAGATAGATCCGATTGCGACCATCTGCATAAAAACCTCCGCAGGCCAACGCCCCCCGCACTGGTACCTTATGTCGA
>MGQF01000090.1:0-4939 GCA_001797745.1 Deltaproteobacteria bacterium RBG_13_52_11 | reverse complement strand
CAGCAAATCGAAGTATGCCAGCCACCGAGTCGCGTTCCTTGCTGGATTATAGCTCACCTCGATCATCTGTCGCGAACCGACGCCTAACGGGGCGGCTCACCGGCGCGCGACGCGAAGCGGAGCGCGTCCGTTGTGCAGCCGCTTGTTAGAGGTTATTTCCATAATATTTCCCAATTGTTTAAATATGGAGCGAGTTGCGTCGTGAACTTGGGATAGCTGAGATGTCGCTTCTTGTTTTTTAGGTCATGCGGCTTATCCCTCTTGGGTGGTGCCTTCACCCATGCATCAAAGTCATCGGCAAGCCATTGATGGAGGAGAGCCGTTGGCAAGACATAGAAGGCTAGATCTTTGGTTTCAGGCGTGAGATTGACCAAGACTGTGAAGTCGCCGTTGTTAGATAGGTCACGGAAGATTGAACCATCTTTCTTTGTCATCCATTGCCAATCGGTATATTCGGCGGACTTTGTCTTCACACGAACGCGAACGGTCTTACCGCCATTTGTCGCAAGGATGTCGAAGGCTGGAGCATTACGAGGAGTAAGAGCCGCGATGATCCCTCTCTTGAGGAGTTCGGCGGCAACATAGAATTCACCAGCATTTCCTATCAGGGTGCCTTCACCACTCTTAATACGACCAGGCATTATTAACCTCTAACAATGTTTATATGGTTCCTTATAATACCCCAAATACTGTTATATTTGCCATATAAGATACCCGCAAAACAAGAGCCGAATCGAGCATTGCCAAGCTGAGCGGAATCCGGGTAACTGAAAAATATTAATATTTTGGGCTTAGGCGGATTTCCGTTCTAGTCCCGCAAAGCGGGATTCGCACCGGTGGTGCGACAAGTCGTCTAAGTGGTAGCTCAGCTCGGCATTCACGCCGCCGCCACCTATCATCTATTTTTACGACCGGTTACACCGTCCGCGCCTGTCTGTTGTAATTAGGCGGCGCGAAAAACCTTTTCCTACCAGGTAGTTGCTTAAAGGTCATCCCTTCATTACCCCCCACGAGTGCCTCTTAGACATTCTGTACCATTAAGACCTTTACTTCTTTCTCAAGTCTCTTATCCAATTTATCCTTTTCTATCTCCAAATCATAACGAGACTGAAGGTTAAGCCAGAAGCGCTCTGAAAGCTGAAAATAACGGGAAAGCCTTAGAGCCGTGTCAGCGCTTATAGAACGTTTGGCTTGAACAATCTCATTGATACGACGTGCTGGCACACAGATATCCTTGGCCAACCTGTACTGACTTATTCCCATAGGCTTGAGAAACTCTTCCAGGAGTATCTCTCCGGGGTGTATAGGTTTTATCTTCTTGACGCCCATAGTTGCCTCCTAATGATAGTCAACGATTTCAACATCGTATGCATCCCCTTGTTGCCACCGGAAGCAGATCCGCCATTGGTCATTAATACGAATGCTATATTGTCCTTGACGATTGCCGAATAGCTTCTCTAAACGATTACCCGGTGGTATGCGTAAATCTTCCAGACGTTCAGCAGCATCCAGAAGCATGAGTCTTCTCAAAGCCCCGCGTCTCATTTCCGCAGGAAATTTTAACACAGGTTCTCTTTTAAAGAGTTTTTCGGTTTCTCTGCAACGAAAGCTCTTTAGCATTTCCAATGATAACGTAAGGCGTTAATAATGTCAAGCGGTATTATACGATTGCCTTTAGGATATCACCCTTCCCTGTATCCCCCGGTCAATCCTCCCCCATTCCTGCCACAATGACGGCGGGACAAAACAAGTAACTACCTACCGCCACACCACCTTTGCAGGGTCGCGCTCCACGAGCCGCTGATATTGGACCTCTTGGTATCCGAGGGTCATCGCCCCGAAGCATTGGTGATCCTGCGGGATGCCCAGCCATCTTTTGATCCGGCAATCGTTGTTGACGGCGCTCTGAAGGTACCCGTTGAAGCAGCACCCTACCCCCAGCGTGTGGGCCATGAGCGAGCAGTTGTAGAGGGCCAGTGCGCAGTTAAAGGCCGAGCAGGTGTCCCACGATTCGGCGTGGACCACCATTACTGCCGGCGCGTGATAAAACAGACAGTCCTTGCCCTGGTCCATCAGTTCCTTGGCGTGCTCAACCTTGGGGATGGATTCCTGCAGGTGCTCAACGATCCTGCGGCCAACGAACACTCTGAACAGAAAGGCGCCAAAACGCCCTTTGACCCGCGCAAAGACCTTCGCATAAAAGGCGATGGTCATCTCTTGTAATTGTGCGATCTCATCAAGGGATTCCAGCGCCACATAGTGGACGTTCTGGCTGTTGCTTCCTGTTGGGGCGTATCTGCCGGCCGCGATGATCCGCTCCAGTATGGTTTTGGGCACCGCCTCGTCGCGGTAGAGCCTAACGGATCGCCGCTCACGGAGCAGGAGCATGAGCTGCTCAGGAGAAAGGGCTGGCCTCGGCCCTGGCCGTGGGCCTTTTTCGAAGGCCGTTGCTTCATGGAGGATTGCTCCCTCTGGGCATACGGCCCCGCACTGTCCGCAGTTGATACACCAATCACCTCGTACTACCGAGGCCTTTTTGTTTGTCATTGCGAACACAAAGGCCGGGCAGACCTCAACACACAGCCCGCATCCCGTGCACTTCCCAGTCATCACCTCTGGTGGGGAATAGGTGCGTCTCATATTGCTTTACCCTCCTCAATCATAACCTTTGCCAATATGCCTCTCCTGGACACTGTCGTACCGGCGTCAGTCAATCATAGAGCTGAACAGGACATCATCACCCACTATGTGATACTATAAATCTCCTTCCAGCGCAAGAAAGATCCATGCTGGCCCAATCAGCAAAGAAAAAAACAGCAATGTTGCTTTAGAGGGTTGACATTCTCCTGTTTTCGTAGAAATATTATAATACGTCGGGGAGCGTGTATGAAAGGCTCCTTAAGCTATTGGAGGGGGGAAAATGGGTTCTTTCCGGTGTTGGATCTGGTTCTCCCTTTTTTTATTGATCATCTCCTCTCAATCTGCATGCCTTTACAGTAAAAAGGTAAGGGTCGGCACGGCCGCCTTGTTGTTGGAAGATGTCGCCAAGGCTGCCGCCCGGCAATCTGACCTCCGCATGATCAGAAAAGGCATGCCGGCCTATCTTATGCTGATAGACGGCATGATCGAGGCATGGCCTGATAACGAGCAGTTGTTGATCGCGGCAGCCCAGGCCTATTCGTCCTTCGCCTCGGTCTTTGTGGCGGATCAGGACAAGGAATACACAAAACTGCTCTACGAAAAAGCGAAGGATTACGCCCTGCAATCCTTGGTCGCGAGGGGCTTCAACGACCCTTTGAAGAGCTCCTTCGATGATTTTCAAAAGGATGTGCAGGCCACTGGCAAAAAAGACGTCCCTTATATCTTCTGGGCTGCTACCTGCTGGGCAGGCTGGATCATGCTCAATCTGGATTCAATGGAGGCCTTGGCCGAACTCCCCAGGGTGGAGCTGATGATGCGCAAGGCCCTGGAGCTCGACGAAGGATTCTACTACGGCGGCCCTCATCTCTTCATGGGGATGTGGCTCGCCTCCAGGCCCGCCATTGCCGGCGGAGACCTTCAAAAGGCCCAAGGACATTTTCTGCGGGCACTGGATCTGGGCAAGGGGAAATTTTTGATGGCCTATGTCTATTATGCCGACAACTACGCCCGGCGTGCCTTTGACAAAGACCTCTTCGTATCCACCCTGCAAAAGGTCTTGGAGACCCCTGCGGATTGCTTGCCGGAATTGACCCTGGTCAATACCATGGCGCAAAAGAAGGCGAAGGAATTGTTAAGCAACGTAGATGAATACTTTGAATAGGAGAAAAACAATGAATAGACGCGCCATTATCAAGAGCGTGGTGTTTGGCATCTTAGTCCTGCTGTTTTCCGTCCCATCAGCCGAAAGTGCGGAGGAGGGTCTTGTCATTAAAATGGCCACCTTGGCACCCGAAGGAAGTTCATGGATAAAGCAATTCAATACCATGAACGCCGAGGTGATGGAGAAGACAAAGGACAAGGTCAGATTTAAGATCTATCCCGGGGGAGTGTTAGGGGATGAGAAAGACATGATGCGGAAGGTGCAGATCGGGCAGATACATGGTGCAGCCCTGACTACAGGAGGGCTCGTTGCGCTCTTTAAGGAGATCGACGTGGTTCACATCCCCTTTTTTTTCCAAAATTATGGGGAGGTCGATTACGTCTTGAAAAAGATGGGGCCTTCCTTCAAGAAGGGACTTGAGGATAATGGATACATCCTCTTGGGATGGGCAGAAGCAGGATTTATCTACCTGATGTCCACCACCCCCATCTCCAGTGTGGCCGACCTCAAGAAGGCAAAGGTCTGGATCTGGCACGAATCGCCGCTGGCCAAGGCCATCTTCAATGAAGCTGGCGTGGCAGCTATTCCCCTCTCCGCCACCGATGTCCTGGTCGGTCTCCAAACCGGGATGGTGCAGGTAGTCTACGCACCCCCAACAGCGGCCATCGCCCTTCAGTGGTTTACGAAGGTGAAATACATCACCGATGTCCCGCTTTCATATATAGGCGGTGGGCTCGTTGTCAGAAAGGATATCTTCAAAAGACTGCCAGAATCTTTTCAGAATATCATCCTCGAGAGCTTCCAACGCCACCTGGATCAATTAAAGATTGTAACCCGACAAGAGAATCAAGAGGCAATCAAGGTGATGGAGAAAAACGGGGTGAAGATCGTAACACCCCAGCAGGACCAAGTCGCTGAATTCAAGAGGCTGTCGGATACGGCAATTGCCCATTTTGCCAACCAAACCTTTTCCACGAAGGTCTTGGCTGACGTCACCGCTTACCTTGAAAACTACCGGAAGGGAAGGAGATGATGAAGCGCTGGGAGGGAGTGGATAAGACCATTGGACGAGTGGAACAAACCCTCCTCGTCACTTTCTTGGGCTTCATGCTCGTCATCGCCTTCCTACAGATCGTC
>MGQF01000089.1:65761-72100 GCA_001797745.1 Deltaproteobacteria bacterium RBG_13_52_11 | reverse complement strand
ATCCCGGGCATCTTGCCAAGGCAGCTGCGGAGGCCCTTAATCAGTTTGTAGATGAACGATGCCTGGTGCCGAATGACACCCGCTAACAACCGGCTATAGCAATTAGAATGCACACGACCGCATCAATCATTGCCGCAAATGATGAACGGGACGGGAGGTACGTGGTATGATGAGAAAAAGAAAGTCAATAGTAGGTCTTAGCCTCGCGTTTCTCGTGGGGGGTGTAGTCGGTCTGGCAATCGGCGGCTATGGTAGTTTTCGCCTTGGGAGGTCCGGTATCATAGACGAATGTCTCTATAAAGATGCCAGGGCGATTCAGTCACACGTGGTCATACTCAAGCATTTAAGGACAGGAAAGACAGGTCAAGGAATCGAGCTGCTTGAAGCTCAACTGGATGACGGTTTGATTTTATTTGATCCATGGGAACCGTACCCTCGCCTCACCGATCGAACCATTTCCGAGATTAACAAGGCGATTCGCGAATCCAAAGAATATCGGTCGGCCAATCCCCGCCAATCGAACCGTCCTTTTGTCGACAAGATGGTTACGAACGTGTTCTCGCGGGAGCCCTATAAGTAGGATTGCCGAAAATAACTAAGGAGAAAGGGGTCAGGTCTTGAATTTCAACATAGTGAGGAAAAGCAAAGACAGAACTGACGACGCAGCGGCACCCTCGCGCCGAGAAGCTGAGGGGTAACCGGGAAAAGAGGTGCGCAATGGGAGATAAAGGCAAGAAGGACAAGGACAAGGGTCGGAAACAGAAGATAAACAAACAGGAACAAAAGGCAAAAGAGAAGATAGCGAAGCAATCGAAGGGGAAATGGGTCAAGTCTTGAATTTCAATAGAGTAAGGAAAAGGAGCAGTATCATTAAGCTTTAAAATTCAGAAAACGGTAGACAGGTGGTTGCATCTTCAATCTTCACCTGAGGGAAACGATCTTGAAAGTAGTAGATTGAACTGATTGTGCAATGAACCCAAAAACGCCAAGGGCCTTAGTTCAGTTCGCCGCCATCCTCGCGGTCGTGGGAGTAGTTATTATGGATCCCTTGGCCGGCCTCTCATTCCTGGTATTTGCAGGCATTCTCACCGCCATTGCACTGGCCTTTGGCTCCAAGAGGGTACGCCTGGCCGCCCTCATCCTCTTGATAATCATCATTTCATTGGCAATATGGAAGTTCCCTGATGCCCGGCTGCACTTACAGCGCTATCGAGAACGTGCTCATAAACAGTCGACGATTGTTCCCCAGGAGCGCAGCGAGCAACAAGAAGAAAGAGGTCGCATTATTACGCCTAACGGTTTATAATTCACACAATACCCTCAACCATCACAGCGGATGCAATAACCCGCACTGCTGCTTCAGGAGTTCGGCAAATACTATTACGGGAGGTCTTATGCATTTCCTTATAATTGTCCTAGGTCTCATCGTGCTCATATTTGGGCGGAAGATTTTTTGGCTTTCCGTTGCCATCGTGGGCTTCCTCGTCGGCATGGAGTTTACCGGCATGCTCCTTGTAGATCAACCGCAGTGGGTCATGCTCTTAGGCGGTCTCGCAGCCGGCCTGATCGGAGCGCTGCTGGCGGTCTTTTTTCAGCGCGCTGCCTTCGCCCTTGCCGGGTTCTTTGCCGGCGTTTACCTTACACAGATCCTGGCGCAAACAGTTGGTCTCGGAGGCAGTAGCGTACTTTTTCCCGTTATCGGCGGGGTGATCGGGGCGATTGTTGCGGCTGTGCTCATGGACTGGGCAATCATCGTGCTCTCGTGCCTGGTTGGAGCCGGTGCGATAGCTACCCAATTAACGTTGAGGCCTGCAAAGGGCGCAATCGTCTTTGTCGCATTAGTAATCATCGGCATCTTGATCCAGGCAAAACTCATGGAACGATCCAAAGAAAGCTAGGCGCGTTTGCAAAACAACAGGGATCTCTAAAATTAAGGGAGGAGGGAATAACATGGATGAGAAAAAAGTATACCAAGAAAAAATGCAGGAACAATTAAAGGAATGGGCCGCTAAAATCGATGCGCTCCTGGCAAAAGCCGAAAAGGCGGACGCAAAAGCGAAAAGCAAGTATCAGGAGCAAATCCATGAGGTCCAAGAAAAGAAAAAACTTGCGGAAGAAAAATTGCATGAATTAATAGGATCCGGGGAAGAAACCTGGGGGGAGGTCAAAGAGGCCTTTGAGAAAATCTCGGTGGATGTCCGGGTGGCCTTTAAAAAGTTTCTTCACGGAGAAGAAACAAGGTAAACAATAAATAGTCAAAGGGAAAGGGATTGCAGCGTTAATCTTAACTTTCAAAAAGCACGCAACCCCGGCAATCAAGCCGGCGAAGCATTAACCTGCCCCCCTTCACAAATATTCGTTGCCAGGCGAAACGAGGAAACAAGAGCTTCAAATGAAAATCCTAGCCGTAAATGCCAGCCATAGAGGAGACAAAGGCCATACACGTTTCCTTATTAACAGGCTCTTTAAGGGGGCAACTGCGGTTGGAGCCACGTGTGAGGTCGTCACCCTTGCCGCGCTTAAAATCAATCGCTGTCTGTCTTGCGGCCGATGTCAAACAGAGGAAACCCACCTTCGCTGTGTGTATGATGACAAGGATGATGTCAGGGGGGTCTTCCAAAAAATGGCTGAGGCAGATCTCATTATATACGCGACACCCGTGTATGTGTTTACCATGTCGGGGTTGCTCAAGACGTTCATCGACCGAATGTATGCGACAGGCGATATATTCGATCTGAGGGTGTCGGAGCGGGGATTGATGTTCCATCATATTGATCGCGCCGTCTGTTCCAAACCCTTTGTGACGCTCGTCTGCTGCGACAACCTGGAAGCCGAAACTCCAAAGCATGTGCTTTCGTGGTTTCGGACTTTTTCCAGGTTTATGGATGCCCCTCAGGTCGGCGTCCTCGTGCGCAATGGCGGACGGTTGTCCGGACACGGGCGCGATCCCGGGCTAGAAAAGAAAGTACCCAAGATATTTGAGGTATACGCCGCATACGAGCAGGCCGGACGCGAGTTGGCTACTGCGGGGCGGATTCGGCGCGCAACGCAGCGACAAGCAAACCAGGAAATCGTTCCAGCACCCCTGTTCGGTATCTTGAAGCGTTTACGTTTCAAACCGCTCAAGAGGAAGTTCATAGAACAAGCCCGGAAGATGCAAGCAGAGAGCGCAAGGTAACAATGGGGCCGCGTCTTGACCCTGGACATTTGGTGAAGGAACGGGATCACGCTTTAATCTTGACCTTTCAGAGACCCCAGAACCTTGTCAACCACCACCGCGGATGCATAACCCGCACTGCTGAGCTCAATCGTTGGGCGTCTCGTAAAAAAGGCCATGAAAAGGCTTTCTGAGATTTCCCGTAAAACCATGCCCTTTTTATCCTACGGTCTGGTCCTGTTCGGCTTGTACCTGACCAGTCATTATGACTACCTCCTTTTCCACAGCTTGACGGAGATATTCAGCATTGTCGTCGGCTGTAGCATTTTCATAGTTGCGTGGAACTCACGGCAGCGTCTGGACAATGACTTTTTCCTGTTTCTGGGGATTGCTTTTTTGTTCGTCAGCTGCATTGATCTGGCCCATACCCTGGCCTACAAAGGGATGGGTGTATTTCCAGGGTACGACGCGAATCTGCCGACTCAGCTGTGGATTGCCGCCCGCTATTGCCAAAGCCTTTCCTTGCTCGTCTCCCCTCTGTTTCTTCGCCGAAGGCTGAATACCTATCTGGTGTTTGCAGTGTATACAGTGGTGATTGCCGGTGTGCTCGCTGCGATATTTGCCAATGTCTTTCCGGCGTGTTTTTTGGAAGGGGTCGGTCTGACGCCGTTTAAGAAGATAAGCGAGTACATCATCTCCGTCATGTTCCTGGCCTCCATCGCCTTATTGCTTCGCAAACGCACCGCGTTTGACCCGAATGTACTGCAGTGGTTGGTTGCGTCGCTGACCCTGACCATTGGAGCCGAAGTGGCCTTCACGTTTTATGTCAGTGTGTACGGCCTTTCTAATCTCGTAGGGCATTTCTTCAAGCTTATTGCGTTTTATTTCCTCTACATCGCCATCGTCGAAATGGGCTTAGAGAAGCCGCAGCGTGTGCTGCTTAAAAATCTGAAACAAAACGAGAAGGCACTGCAAAAAGCGCTGAAAGATGTGCAATGGTTAGCGATCACCGATCCCCTGACAGGCCTGTACAACCAACGCCATTTTCCCAAAGTGGCCGAAACAGAGGTTCAGCGCACCTGTCGCTATGGGCATCCGCTATCCGCCATTATGCTGGATATTGATCACTTTAAGCGGGTGAACGATACCTACGGGCACACGGTTGGTGACCACCTGCTGCAAGGGGTAGCTGAAAGCTTGCGCCAGGAACTGCGTGGAGTGGACGTGATTGGTCGTTACGGGGGGGATGAGTTTGCCATCATGCTCCCCGAAAGCGACCTGGCTGTTGCCAAGAAGGTGGCTGGGCGCCTGCGAGAGGCCATCGCGCTGAGGAAGCTCAATACCGCCAAGGGGCCAGTGGCAGTCACTGCTAGTTTGGGGGTTACCTCTGTGGACTGTGAGAATCCCACGTTGGAAGATCTGCTCAGCCGTGCGGACAAAGCACTCTATGTTGCTAAACGGCGTGGGAGAAACCGGGTATGCACGGGCTGATCTTGAAGGAAACAAATTGTTTATTTTCCATGCCATCACGGGATATAATGTACATAGAGCTGGAAAATATTACGTATTATAAGGGCACGTACGAATATTTTCCATCTATTGATGAGTTGGGCCAAAAGACTGATTGCTTTAGTATTGTAAAAGATAGAGGTACATGTGATAATTATTAAAGTTGTATTATTCGTCGTTATATCTGTAATCGTGACCTATTTTTCTCGGTCTTCACTACGTAATCCGCGATCCCATGGTTTCTATCGCTTTTTCGCTTGGGAGGGCATCGTTGCGGTAATATCATTGAATGTTGACTCATGGTTTACCAATCCCTTTTCAGTTTTCCAAATCATCTCATGGGTTCTACTCATTATTTCTGCGTACTTGATAATTCAAGGGATCACACTATTGCGTGAAATTGGGAAGCCAAATGAAACAAGAGATGATTCTTCTTTATTGGGGTTAGAAAAAACGACCCAATTAGTCGTGGTGGGCGCTTATCGGTATATTCGTCATCCTTTTTATAGTTCTCTGCTCTTTCTCTGTTGGGGAGCGTTCTTTAAATCGATTTCATTGGCTGGATTAATGCTCTGTGTAATAGCTACAATATTTCTGATCCTTACTGGAAAAGTAGAAGAAAAAGAAAACATGAGATATTTCGGAAAGGAATACAAAGAATATATGAAAAAAACTAAGATGTTCATCCCCTTTGTACTGTAGGTAAATAAGCATGAAGTAATTGGGGATTCAATATTAGAGTGTAGCTTCCTCATGGCACCACATAGCCTGTGGCTGGGAATGAACGGCCATGTCAAAGGCCGAATTAAGAAGGGAACACTATATGAAAAAACAACGCCTTCACAAAACAATTAAAGAACTTCGCGCCGAACTCAAGAAAACCAAACCAGCTGATGACAACGTTCGAAAACACATCCAGCTCCTACTGCACGAGATCGACGCGTTAATTGATGAACCTGGAGAGATCCCATTACATCGGTACCAGCAGTTCCTTGAGCGGCTCAGGGAATCTGCCCGGCATTTCGAGGCATCACACCTTTCTCTGACGTCGGCCGTGGGAAGAGTGGTAGATGCCTTGAGCAACATGGGCATATAAGCGCTACCGGCTTAACCGCCCTCAATAGTGCTGAAGTCCCAGAGGCGTATAGAGTAATCCCCCGGGCCTTCATCACCACAGACGGCGCGGGAGAGAAAGGAGACGTACCAATATGAAATTCCTCATCGTGGCCTTCTGTATGCTCGTCAGCACCGGATTGATGGTCGCTTCTGTGGTTCAGGCTGAGCGCGAAATTCGCGAGTATCAAGGGAAGCGCCTCGATCCCTTTGACAGGACGTATGATAATTCCATCAAGGGACCCCAGCACGTGGACAGTAAGCAATACCGGCTTATGGTGACTGGTCTGGTGCAAGCACCCCAATCCCTGACCTATCAAGAAGTGCTCAAATTACCCATCGTAACGCGGGCTATCACCCTTCCCTGTGTGGAGGGTTGGGATGAGCATCTCCTCTTTGAGGGGGTGCGCCTAGCCGATGTGCTGGCCCTGGCGAAGCCGAAAAAAGAGGTACGCACCGTCATCTTCTATGCGGCAGATGGCTATTCTTCCTCATTGTCCTATGCAGATGCAATCCGTCTTGACGTCATGCTGGCGGCGAAGATCAACGGAAGGACCCTC
>MGQF01000089.1:64878-65735 GCA_001797745.1 Deltaproteobacteria bacterium RBG_13_52_11 | reverse complement strand
GGTGGTGGCCGAATCAAAGTTGGGGTACAAATGGGTGAAGTGGGTTACCCGCATTGAATTGTCGGAAAACCCATATAAGGGCTTTTGGGAACAGCGGGGCTACGACAATGAGGCGGATGTGAAAAAATAGTCTCGGCGAGAAAAGAAAAGAGATCATGCTACGTTTGGCGCATGGGATCAAACAAAAAGGAGGATGCGATGGACTTTAATGATTGTATCCAGTTTGCGACAAAACACCGCGTAGCCTATTTTGCAACGGAGGAGGGGGGGCAGCCTCGGGTCCGCCCCATAGGTCTCTGGTTCGCTGATAAAGATGGATTTTATTTTCAGGCCCAGACTGTGAAGGCATTCTGCAAGCAGCTCCAGAACAACAAGAAGGTTGAGGTATGCTTTCATGCCCCGGCAGCCGATGGAAGCCCCGGCACCGTGTTGCGGGTGGCAGGGGAGGTTCAATTCATTGATGACGCCGCTCTCAAGAGAAAAGTGCTAGAGGACAGGCCTTTTTTAAAGCATATGGGTATAAATGCTCCCGATGACCCACGCCTCGCGATATTCAGGATACATACAGGGGAGGCCTTCTTCTGGACCATGGAATATAGTATGCGGGAGTCTGAAATCGAGAGAATAAAGTTCTGAGGCACATCGCCGGTCTGATTGCTCCGTCTCTATCGCGGAGGAAAAACTCAAAACATGCGAAAAGAAACCATCAAGGCTAACATCGTCGTTTTTATTGCCAGCTTCTGCACATTGGTCATCGAACTGGTCGCAGGAAGGATCATGGCGCCCTTCGTTGGTGTTTCCCTTTACACCTGGACGAGCATCATTGGTGTCGTGCTTGCCGGCATCAGCATCGGGGC